>JAFAHS010000036.1 GCA_019237115.1 Deltaproteobacteria bacterium | reverse complement strand
GAGCGGCCCGGGGTCGCGATACGGCACCTGATCGCGCAGCACATAGTAAGCGGCGGTGAGGATGGAAGCAGCCACAGCCAGGATCGCCTTTTTTGGACCACGGCGAGCTCGCAATCTTAAGAACTGGGCGTGGGGATAGTTGGTCTTGCTGCGGGTGGCCGCCCAGGCGCACTGCACCAGTACGGTTTTTAGCCAGGGGGCCCCGTACCGTAGTCGGCGCGACTTGACCTTGCCGGCACTCTCGTTGAGTTGCGGACAGAGCCCGGCCCACGAGCGCAAGTGGCCGACCGTGGCAAAGCGGCTCATGTCGACCCCGATCTCCGCGATGATCACGTGTGCTGCCGTCGCGCTGACGCCCGGGATCGTCATCAGTCGTTCGACCGCGGCGCGAAAGGGCTCCAGCGCAGCCTCGATCTGCGCTTCGAACTCGCTGACGGTCTGCTCCAGGTGCTCGATGGTCTGCAGGTGCTGCTTGAGCATGAACCGATGATGGGTGGTGACCTTGCCGTGCAGCGCCTGGGCCAAAGTTTCGCGCGACGCCGATAGCCGTTCGCTGCCCAACGCCGCCAGCTTTTTGGCATCGGTTTGCCCGGCGATGAGCGCCTGGAGCATCCGCCGCCCGCTCTGGCCAAACACATCCGATACTACCGAAGCCAACTTCAGGTTGGCGTCCTCGAGCACCTTCTCGATGCGCTGCTTGTGCTGCACCACCTCGCGGATCAGCTGCTTGCGGGTGCGGGTCAGGTCGCGCAGCTCCTGGATGGGCCCCGGCGGGACCATGCTCGCGCGGATCAGCCCGTGCGCCAACAGGTCTGCGATCCAGGTCGCGTCGTTGACGTCGCTCTTGCGCCCAGGCACGTTGCGGATGTGGGCCGGGTTGGCCAGGACTAGCTCGAACTCGCCCTCCAGGATGTGCCACACCGGCTTCCAGTAAACCCCGCTGGCTTCCATCGCCACGTGGGTACAACCCGCCTGGCGCAACCAATCCGCGAGCTCCAACAGCCCCGCGGTGGTGGTCGCAAAGCGCCGCACCTCGCGGCGCACCTCACCACCTTCGGACACCCGTACGCACCCCACCACCGTTTCCTTGTGCACGTCCAAACCCGCGCAGCGTTCATGGATGACTTCCATAACTCACTCCTTTACCACGCCACCGGCGGGAAGCCCTCGTCAGCGAATTCTACCAACCGTGCTCACGAACGCGGCGTCCGTGGCTACAATCCAGGGTGCTCGAAGGGCTTCGCGTCAAACTCAAAAACGGGCTGCGAGCACCAAGAGACAACCGACCTCTGTGCCGGCAGCGCGGTACTCCTCTATTACCAGGTTCATCCATCAGAGTGCGCCTCGCGCATGACAACTCAAAAGATTCCACCCATACCCTCGCTGCTGGCGTTTTACCCCCACAGTATACGACGAAATTTCGCCGGATGTGTTTCAAATCGGGGTCGGCGCAAACGCAGCCTGGCCTGCACTTTGCCAGGTCGGCGCCTTGCCCCAATCACGAGGCGAACGGACTCTGCTGCAGATGCGCTCGCACTTCCGCGACCATCGTCGACGATATTTCCCGCGCCATCGCGCGCGCACGCGCGTCGATTTTCGCCAGCCGTTGGAGCTTGCGGCGCAAGTCGACCGCGTCGCGAATTATCTCTTCCCCCATTGGATCGAACCGGCACGCCGGGGCGCTGTCTGCACCTCCAAGGATTCCACCAATGGCAGCGCACGATGCGTGACTGAAAAGCCCGAAGTCCTCCACTTCGGCCTGGTCCGGGCCGCCCAGCCTTCGAAGCAAGCCGTCGAATTCGCGAATCCGCCGCAGGCCCCCCTCGAAAACGCGCTGATGAGCGGAAAATGAAAAGAGCGGCGAGTCGATCGCGTGCTTGAGAGTTTGGTTCAACACCCCGAAGTCGACCTTGAGCAGTTTTACCAGCAGGTCCCGGTATTCGTGAGCCTGGAAGGTGTCGAATCTCGCTTCGGTGTAGAGATGGCTGGCGATCCCCGATTCGAAGCGGCCGATGAAGCGGGCCGGCAGGAAATAGTTGTGCGCCACAACGTCGGCCGCCAGGTGCGCGAGATATCCGCACGCAAGTGCCTGCTGCTCGGGAGTACTGGCCGAACCGAGCAATCCGAATCCGGTGGCCCAGTTGTGCGAATGTCGGCGCAGGCGGCTCTGCAGCCTGCGCCCCTGCACGATATCCGGCGCGAGGCCTCCATAAAGGAAAATCTCCGGCAGCTTAAGCAGCGTGGCTTGTAGCGGATGTTCCGGGGTGATAACCGTCGCAAGGACCTGCATGCCCAGGGCAACGTGTGTGACCGGACCCCACGCCAGCGCGGGTTCCGGAGACACTACGACCAGCACGATGACGCAGCAGGCCGAGAAGACTATCATCAAGACTTCAGCAGCGTGGCTTGGAGTTCGCCGTCCGCCCGGCCATCCTATCTGATCCGATGAGCCAGTCGCATCAATCGACGGACCGCGAAACGCTGATCGCCACCCTGCGCGACTACGTGGAACAGATCCGCGAGGAAGGTCTCGACGGGCTGCCCGCCGACAGGTCCAACGCCGCTCCAGTTACCACCGCCGAGCCGGCTCGCCCGCGCGACCCCGCTACCGCCCCGGTGGCTTCGCGGGTTCCACCGCCGGCGGCGACGTCCCGGGCCGTCGAGCTGTTCTCGAAATATCCGGGCCTGGAGTCGCAATCGTCGCTCGAACAGGTGCACGAATTCGTCGGCGACTGCCGACGCTGCAAGCTGTGGCCGCTGCGCACCAACCTGGTCTTCGGGGTCGGCAATCCTGCCGCCGAGCTCATGTTTGTCGGTGAAGCGCCCGGTGCCGACGAAGATCTCCGCGGCGAACCGTTTGTCGGGCGTGCCGGACAGCTCCTGACCGATATCATCGAGCGGGGGATGGGGATGCCGCGCTCGGAGGTCTACATCTGCAACGTGATCAAGTGCCGCCCCCCGGGCAATCGCAATCCCGAACCCGACGAGGTTGCCGCCTGTGAGCCGTTCCTCCTGCGCCAGATCGAAATCGTGCGCCCCCGCGTCATCGTGGGCCTGGGTACCTTCGCGGTGCAGGCGCTTCTGAAGGTAAAAACTCCGATCAGCAGGCTGCGGGGAAACTGGCACGAATTGCACGGGATCCGGATGATGCCCACCTTTCATCCCGCCTATCTGTTGCGCAACCCCGCGGACAAGCGGCTCGTATGGCAGGACATTCAGCTCGTGATGAACGAACTGGGGCGGCCGATTCCCAAACGCGGCGGCGCGTGAGCTTGCGGGCTTTAGCCCTCGCGCTGCTCGCGATTGCCGTAGCGATCGGCCTGGCCGGTCTCTCTGCCCGCGCAGGCGACCAGGCAGCAGCCGCTCGATGGGTCGAGCTGATCAAAATCGACGGCAGCATCAATCCCGCGGTCGCCAACTACATCGACGATGCACTTGCCACGGCCTCGCGCGAAGGCGCCGCCGCTCTGGTTATCGAGCTGGACACCCCCGGCGGGTTGCTCAGTTCCGCTCAACATATCGTCAAAAGCCTGCTCGGCGCCCCGCTGCCCGTGATCGTCTATGTGGCCCCGTCCGGTGCCGCCGCCGCATCTGCCGGAACCTTCGTTACCCAGGCCGCCAACATCGCGGCGATGGCGCCCGGCACAACCATCGGCGCTGCGCATCCGGTCGAAGGAGGCGGTTCCGACATTCACGGCGCAATGGGCCAGAAGATAGAGAACTTCACTGCTGGTTTCGCGCGCACTATCGCTCAGCAGCGCGGCCGCAACCAGGATTGGGTCGAACAGGCGGTGCGTCACAGCGTCGCAATTGGGGAGCGCGAGGCACTCCAGAAGCACGTTATCGATATTGTCGCGCAGGATTTGCCAAGCCTGCTGAGCCAGGCCTCGGGCCGCAAGGTCACGGTGGGTGGCCGTCAGGTCACGCTGGAACTCGCCGGCGCCACGGTGCGCCCCGCGCACATGACCGTCGGGCAATCCCTGCTTAACGTCCTGTCCGACCCGAACATCGTCTATCTCCTGATGATGGCTGGAGTAGTCGGGCTTTACTTCGAGTTTGCGCACCCGGGCGTGTTCCTGCCGGGTGTCGCCGGCGCCATCTGTCTTTTGCTCGCGCTGGCGTCGTTCGAGGTCTTGCCCGTGAACCTGTCGGGATTCCTCCTGATATTGCTTGGCATCGCAATGTTGATAGCCGAGGCGTTCACCACCAGTTATGGCGTGCTGGGCTTGGGCGGAGTTATCGCATTTGTTGTCGGGTCGCTGCTCTTCATCGACACTTCGCGCACCAACCTGGTGGTCAGCCGCAACATCATTTACGGTGCTGCGGGGGGCTTGGCCGCGGTAGTCCTCGGGGTCGGCTATATCGTCGCGCGCGATCGGCGAAGCCGCCCCAAAACCGGCGCCGAAGGCCTGGTCGGAGAGATCGGCGAAGTTCGCGAAGCAATCGCGCCGGGAGCCCCCGGCAAGGTGTTCGTGCACGGAGAGATTTGGCGTGCGGTGAGCGGCGATGCGCTCCCGCTGGGGGCGAGGGCCAGAGTCCTGGCGGTGCGCGGTCTTGAAATCGAGGTCCAGCGGTCTGGCTGAAGGAGAAACCAGTGTGGCATCCGGAATCGGCGTCGTTATCGTAATCCTCATCATCTACGTTCTGAGCGGGCTCAAGATTCTTAACGAGTACGAACGCGCGGTCGTATTCAGGCTCGGGCGCCTGACTCCCTATCGTGGCCCGGGCGTGGCTTTCATCCTGCCGGTGGTTGAGCGGATGGTCCGAATCGACCTGCGCACCGTGACCCTCGACATTCCGCCGCAGGACGTGATCACCCAGGACAACGTCACCGTCAAAGTCAGCGCGGTACTCTATTTTCGGGTGGTCGACCCGTCGCGCGCGGTGACCGAAGTTGCCAACTACCTGTTTGCCACCATGCAACTCGCTCAAACCACACTCCGCTCGGTTGGCGGCCAGAGCGACCTGGATGACCTGCTCTCGCAACGTGAAAAACTCAACGCGCGCATCCAGGAAATCGTCGATGCGCAGACCGAGCCATGGGGCATCAAAGTCACGCTGGTCGAAATCAAGAACATCGATCTGCCCCAGGACATGCAGCGCGCGATTGCGGCACAGGCAGAGGCGGAGCGCGAGCGTCGCGCCAAGGTAATCGCAGCCGAAGGCGAATTTCAGGCGGCCCAGCGCCTGGCCGAGGCCGCCGAGATCATGGGCAAGAGCCCGATCACGCTGCAGCTTCGTTACCTCCAGACGCTCGCCGAAATTGCCACCGAGAAGAACTCGACCACGATCTTCCCGCTGCCAATCGACCTGCTTGAGCCCTTCCGCGCCATCGCCCAGGCGCGCGCCAACAATGCCGAGAGCGGCCCGAGCGAAACAAAAAAGTAACCCTGCCGCGCGATGATAGGTCATCCAGGTTTGCTCATCCTGAAACGAACCCGACCGCGGTGAAGTGATGGCTTGGGCGCCGCGCCGCCCCGACCAAAGGCGCCGCGCCGCGCCAGAGCTGGCTTCCGTGCGGCGCGGGATACGCGGGTCGGCGCCGAGCGCAGATACCGTAAAGGCTATCAACGTGGGACACTAATCTTGATGGGAAAGCTCATACTGATTCGTCACGGCGAAAGTGAAGGCAACGCCATCCGTCATTTCACCACCTCCCCCGAGGCCGGAATAACCGAACTCGGTCGCCGCCAGGCGTGGGAAGCAGCCCTACGGATTAAGGCTCTCTTTAGCCCGACGCTCATCGTCTCGAGTCCATACTTTCGCGCGCGCGAAACCGCACGCATCATCGCCGAACTCATCGGGGCTCCGGTGGAAATTGAACCCCACTTCCGCGAGCAAAGTCTCGGTCAGCTGGCCGGCAAGTCCTACGACGTGGTGCGCGCGGATCCGACCTACCGGCCGGACCGGTCCTGGGAATGGCGCCCCGCCGGTGGCGAGAGCCAGCAGGACGTGCGGATGCGCAGCGCACCGGCGCTCGATCGTTTGGCCAGGGCCCATCCGGACCGTGAACTGATTATCGTCAGTCACGGCGGCGTGATGCGTACCTTCTGGGCGCACGTGACTGGCAGTTGGGAAGGTTCGCATATCCCCGCCAACTGCGGCATCGTCGTGGTGGAACACGACGCGGGCCGCTACCTGGTGCCACGCGTACTCGAAGCGGAGAGCAACGGTGAGCGCGAGAGCGGCGGGTGATCAGAACGGCACGCGCGGGCTCAGAATCAGTGCGTTGTTGTATGCGCGATATTTCGTGACCGCGACCTGAGCCAGCGCGAAGGATCAGACCCAGGCGTCCGTGGACCGTCCCGGCACCACGTCGCCTCGGCCGCCGGCCCCAGCAGTACTCTGCGCTTTTCGCGCTTGGGCTGGCACTAACCTCAGCAGGGAGCACCGCGCCCATTATCACCACCTTGAACCCGGACCGGCGAAAGAGAATTCTCATGGCGGGATTCTTACGCCGCCACGATGGCGTAGCCGACAAGTATTATGGCTGACCTCGGAAACCGGATCCGCAGCGCGCGCACCGCGCGCCAGATAAGCCAGACCGAACTTGCGCGCCGCGCAGCAATCTCGCGGCAGGCCCTGAGCGCGATCGAGTCGGGTGTTTATCAGCCGAGTGTCGGCGTCGCGCTCAAGCTCGCACGCGAACTGGGCGACACGGTCGAGAGTCTGTTTGCCGAGGTACCCTTCGAGCGCATCGATGCGGTAGTGGCTTCGGGCGCGGAAGGTGCGCGGGGAACCCGGGTTGCGCTCGGCCGGGTCAGGGGACGCGTGGTCGCGGTTCCGTACTTCGCCGCACCGCGAGCGCTGGCGCCGGCCGCCGGAACCATCGAACGGACGCATGGAAGCCGCGCCGCGGTAGAGAGCCTTCGCTCGGCGGCGGAAATCAATTCCATGCTGCTGGTCGCTGGATGCGACCCGGCGGTCTCGATATTCGCCGACTGGATCGCGCGCCATCACGCCCCGGTCACCGTGGCGGCGTTCGGACGGGGCAGCAAGCAGGCGCTCGACGCGCTGGGCGCGGGCCAGGTCCATGTTGCCGGCGCGCATCTGCGCCATCGCAAAACCGGCGAATACAATCTCGATGCGGCCCACCGCGCGCTCGGCCGTCGACGCACCGTACTGGTCAGTTTCGGACGCTGGGAACTGGGGCTCGCCACCGCTCCTCGTAACCCGCATTCGATCCGAGGCTTCGCCGACCTCGGGCGCCGCGGCCTCAGGATCGTCAACCGCGAACGCGGCGCGGGCGCGCGCAGCGCGCTCGACGAGGCCATTCGCGACCTGGGCCTCGAGGCGAGAGCCATTGCGGGCTATGAAGTCGAAGTTCCCGGTCACCTCGAGGTCGCCGAGGCAATCGCGGCCGGGCGCGCCGACGCTGGCGTGACACTGCGAGTGGCCGCGCAGGCGTACGGGCTGGGATTCGTTCCGATTCGTGAAGAGCGCTACGATCTCGCCATTCCGGAAGGCGAAATGTCATCGACCCCGCTGCGGGCGATGATGGAATCGCTCACCTCCGCCCGGTTCGCCCGTGAGGTAGCCATGCTGTGCGGCTACGACACTTCCTCGATGGGCAAAGTAGTCGCCCGACTCTCCTGAGTCGGGGGTTGCGCGGACGGGCGCGCTGGCCGCCCGAGAATTCCGTCCACCCGGGGCCGGGAGGAGCGCGGACGCGTCGCATTTGCCGCGACCCGGCGCTACCCTCCAACCACCGCTATGGACCTCCTGCGAGTGAGCGTCGCGCATGGCCTGCTGGCAAACTGCGCGATTTCGGCGTTCCTCTATCTAATCGTGGTGACGATCGCCGGCGTTATTTGGGGCATCGCCGCCGTCTATTGCCTTTTCAAGATGGAGGTCGAACTCAGAGGTCAGGGCGTGGGGCTGGTGGCCGCCGGATTCCTGCCCCTCTTCATGACCCCCTGGGCCATACCTGCGCTGTGGGTCGCCATGAGAATTCTGTACGGCTGGATCGATGTACTCTCTCCAGGTCGCGATCGCTGACCGCTCAGGCTATCGAAAAATCCACCGCAACCATCGTCAACCCCAGCCGCTCCGCCACCCGTTGCGAGGCGAGGTTATCCCACGAAGTACTGTAGAAAGGCGTGGCCCCCAGCGCCCTCACGGCACGTGCCCACCCGGCCGCAGCGTTCGCCGCGTGGCCGCGCTGGCGATACTCCGGGCGCGTTTCCACGCCCGCGCAGTGCACCGCAGTGGAAATGCGCACGCTGGCGCAAACCGCGACTGCACGCCCATCCTCGACCATCGCCATGAAGGGTCTGCGGTGCGGTACATCGGGGATCCAGTCTTCGAGCCCGCCACGCAGCAGATATGCGTTGTGCTCGCCGATCGCGATCGATGGCGCACTCCCTGCCACCTCCTGCGTGAATACGTAAGCGGGTCCCGCCCCGACCACCTCGACCGAGGCGTGCGAGGCAAGGAGGGTGCGATAACGATGATGGTGAACGGGCAGCTTCCCCAATTGCTGGCCTCTGGGTTCCTGGCTGCATAGCTCCTCGAGCGTGTGCGCCAGGTCATCTGGAACGTCCGTACGAAACCGGCAGATGACGTCGTCAACGGTCCTCATCAAAGTAAAGCGCGCCGGTGTACCTCCGTCCCACTGATTGACCTCGACCATGCGCCCACGACTATCGTGCCGGTGGAGTGTGGCAACACGTGTGATCGCCAAGTCGAGCGGAATTCTCGTGATCATGTCCGTTACTGACCGATGAGCAAGCTTACGCCGAGGGACCCTCGATGCAATTTGTGCTGCACGCTGGCGGTGCCTTCGCTCCGGGGCCATTCCAGGCAGGCCGGGCAGTCGGCTCCTCGTCACCACGACGGGGGGAGTCAGAAGGAGGATTCGCTTCCTGCCCGCGGGCGTTTTGCGGAGAGTTGAACCGTGTGAACGGGTCACGCAAGGGGCTGGTTTACCTTCTGAAATCTGCTCATAATCAACGTTTACCCCAGTGTTTTGGGGCAAATGACCGGTTCTTGTCCATGGCCCTGATCGTTCAAAAGTACGGCGGCACCTCGGTTGGCTCGACCGAACGCATCCGCGTGGTCGCCGAGCGGGTTGCGCACGCGCGCCAGCTTGGCAACCGCATGGTCGTGGTGGTGTCTGCGATGGCGGGTGAGACCAATCGTCTCTTCAAGCTGGCATCCGAATTGTGTGAGACCCCCAGCGCCCGCGAAACCGACGTGCTGGTCGCGACCGGCGAGCAGGTCTCCGCCGCGCTCCTGACCATTCGGCTGCAGGCCCTACGGGTCCCCGCGATTTCCTTTCTCGCCGATCAATTGCGCATCGCGACCGATTCCAATCACGGCCGCGCTCGCATCAAGTCAATCGATCCCTCCCGGGTGGTCAAAGAACTGAACGCCGACAGGATCGTGGTGGTCGCCGGGTATCAGGGCGTGGATGAGCTGGGAGACATTACCACTCTCGGCCGCGGCGCCTCGGATCTGACCGCGGTCGCGCTGGCCGCGGCCTTGAAGGCGGACGCCTGCGAGATCTACACGGACGTTGACGGCGTATACACCGCCGATCCCAACATCTGCCCCAAGGCTAAAAAGCTCAAACGAATCTCCTACGACGAGATGCTCGAAATGGCCGGTCTCGGCGCGAAAGTGCTCCAGCTCCGCTCGGTCGAGCTGGCGCGCCGCTACCGGGTGCCGCTGGTAGTGCGGTCCAGCTTCACTGAATCGGAGGGTACGTGGGTGGGACAAGAGGACCCATCGATGGAAAATCTGCTCGTTTCCGGAGTGACGCTGGACCAGTATCAGAGCAAGGTCACCGTTACCGGCGTCGAAGATCGCCCGGGCCTCGCGGCCAGGATATTCGGTCCTATCGCCGCGGCCGACATCGTGGTGGATATGATCATTCAGAACGCCAGCGCCGACGGCCGCACCGATCTGACCTTCACCGTCAACCGCGACGATCTGGCCCGCACCCTGGAGTTGGTGCAGCGCGTCAGCGCCGAGATCGGTGCGACCGGGGTGCGCCACGAGGACCAGGTTGCGAAAGTATCGATCGTGGGCGTAGGCATGCGAACCCATGCGGGCGTCGCCGCGCGGATGTTCGAAGTGCTCGCCGGCGAGCGAATCAATATCGAGATGATTGCCACCTCCGAGATCAAGGTTTCGGTGGTGGTCGGTTTGAAATACGGAGAGCTGGCGATGCGCTCGCTCCACGACGCGTTCGTGGACAGCGCCGACTTCCAGTTGCCCGAGGAGACGGTCTAGCCTCATGGCGGTTACCAAACACATTCAGGTCTACGACACGACTCTGCGCGACGGCTGTCAGTCCGAGGATGTATCCCTCACGACCGCCGACAAGGTCGAAGTCGCGCGGCGTCTCGACGATCTCGGCTTTGACTACATCGAGGGTGGCTGGCCAGGTTCCAACGAACGCGATGCCGCCTTCTTTCGTGAGGTTCGCAAGGCGCGGCTTCGTCACTCGAAAATCGCCGCCTTCGGTTCGACCCGCCGCGCCAACGTGCGCGCCGCCCAGGACCGCAACCTGCAATTGCTGCTGCGCGCCGAAACTCCGGTTGCGACCGTGGTCGGCAAGACCTGGGACCTGCATGTGCGCGAGGCGCTTAGAATCTCGGCCGATGCCAACCTCGAAATTCTGAACGATACGATCGCCTTCTTAAAAAAACGCGTCGCGGAAGTCATCTTCGATGCCGAGCACTTCTTCGATGGCTATTTCTCCAAGCCGGAGTTTGCCCTGGACTGCCTCAAAGCCGTCGACGCGGCCGGGGCAGACCTGATCGGTCTGTGCGACACCAACGGCGGTCGCCTGCCCCACCAGATCGATGCCGCGGTCAAGGCCGCTCGTGCCGCGGTAAGCTGTCCAATCGGCATTCACTGCCACAACGATTCCGAGGTCGCGGTTGCCAACACCATCGCGGCGGTCGAGGCGGGTGCCGTCCAGGTGCAGGGCACCATCAACGGCTTCGGCGAACGCTGCGGCAACGCGAACCTGATTTCCATCATCGCAAACCTGCAGCTCAAACTCGGTTACCAGTGCGTCCCCCCGGCCAAGCTCAAGCAGCTCCGCGAGGTATCGACACTGGTCTACGAACTGGCCAACGTGACGCCGTTCCAGCGCCAGCCGTACGTCGGCCGAAGCGCGTTTGCGCACAAGGCCGGGCTCCACGTCTCGGGGATCCAGCGCAACGCTCACACCTACGAGCACATCGACCCGCTCGCGGTCGGCAACGACCGAAGGGTCCTGCTCTCGGAACTGGCGGGCCGCGCCAACATCGTCTACAAGGCGCGTGAATTCGGAATCGACATCAGCCCCGACAACGAAAAGATCGCGGTGCTGCTCGACGAACTCAAACGCCTTGAAGGCGAGGGCTACGTCTACGACGGCGCCGATTCGTCGTTTGAACTGCTGATGCTGCGTACCCTCGGACTGGCCCGCGAACATTTCAATTTCGTGAGCTTCCGCGTGTTCGACGATAAATGGCACGAAGACCACGCCCCCTTCAGCGAAGCCGTGGTAGTCATCGAGGGGCCCGACGGTGCGCGCTCGCGTACTTCCGCCATCGGCAATGGTCCGGTCAATGCGCTGGACTCGGCGCTGCGCACCGCGCTGATCCCGTACTACCCCAATCTCGAAACCATGCGCCTGGCCGACTACAAGGTGCGGGTCCTCGGCACCGGCGCAGGCACCGGTGCGAGGGTCCGCGTGCTCATTGAATCGACCGACGGCAAGCGTCGCTGGGGCACCGTGGGGCTGTCGAGCAATGTGGTCGATGCGAGCTGGCAGGCCCTGGTTGACTCGATCGAGTACAAGCTCCACAAAGATAACGTGAAGCCGCGCAGCAACGCCGCCGCCCGACGCAACGGCGCGAAGCCCCGCCCGGGGCGCGTATCCGGCACGCCCCAGGACGCCCGCAACGGCCGGGCGTGAGACCTTAAGCCGCGGCAGAGAGGATCGGGCATGGGTTTTTTCGAGCGCATGCGCGAGGACATCCAAGCTGTCTTTCACAATGATCCGGCCGCCCGGACCACGTTGGAAGTCATCCTGGCCTATCCCGGGGTCCATGCCATATGGCTGCATCGCTTCGCGCACTGGTTGTGGAACCACCATCTGAAGCTGGTTGCGCGGATGGTGAGCGAAGTGGCGCGCTTCACCACCGGGATCGAAATTCATCCCGGAGCGACCATCGGCCGCCGCCTGTTCATCGACCACGGGATGGGAGTGGTGATGGGCGAAACTACCGAGATCGGTGACGACGTACTGATCTATCAGGGCGTGACCCTCGGCGGCACCAGCCTGAAAAAGGAAAAACGCCATCCCACCATCGAAGACCACGTGATGGTGAGCGCCGGCGCGTCGGTTATCGGCCCGGTGCGAATCGGGCGCGGCAGCCGCATCGGCGCGGGGGCGGTGGTGGTGTCGTCGGCGCCCCCGTATTCAACCATCGTCGGCATACCCGGCAAGGTCATAGAGGGCGAGAGTGCGCGCCAGGACGTGGCGGAACTCGAACACGGCCACCTGCCCGACCCGGTCGCTCGCGCGATCAACAACCTGGTCGAAAAGATGAACCGCCTGGGCGTCCGGATGGAAGAGATCGAAGAGCGTCAGGACTGCGTCGAAGACAAGGTCAACGAACATCACCCCCCCGATCGCAGCGCCGCGATCGCCAAGCGCTAGGCGCAGATTTCCCAAAATACTCGAATTGGCCGGGCCACCGCGGTTCGCGGGAGCGTGGCGGTTCGCGAAACACGCGCAGGTCGCCAGCATAGTATCGCGCGGCGCGCCCCTCCCATCTGAAAGGAGCGAGGTGAGGGTGCGGGCTTCATTTGCGAGAGGGGAAGAAGGCTGCCGTGCAGAATCCAGAGAGTCGGTTGATCCGCGGTCGCACCTGGCTTATTTAACGAATAGGTTAACTAAGAGGAGAGGCTCATGATCACCATCAGCGCCTTCAAGTGGGTTCCGCCATTCGCACAGGGCCTGGTCCGTGACCTGCGCGTCCGCTGGGCGCTGGAGGAAGCCGGCCTGCCGTACCAGACCCGGCTCATCGACCCGGCGGTTCAGTCATCGCCGGACTATCGAGCCTGTCAGCCGTTCGGGCAGGTGCCGATGTTCGAAGAGGACGGCCTCGTGCTCTTCGAGTCAGGTTCGATTTTGCTCCACATCGCGGCGCGGACCGAAGCGCTTCTTCCCGAGGACCAAAAAGAGAGGGCGCGCGCCATCTGCTGGATGTTCGCCGCGCTCAACTCCATCGAGCCATTCGTCCAGCAGCTTGCCGAGATCGACTTCTTCTGGCCGGGCCAGGAATGGGCGAAGCTCCACCGGCCCGACGTAGTGAACGCAAGCCAGCGGCGCCTCTCCGAGCTGGCCACCTGGCTTGGCAATCGGGATTATCTCGAGCGTCGCTTCACCGTCGGTGACCTCTTGATGACGAGCGTGCTGCGCATCCTGCGCCACACTGATCTCATGGAGGCAGCACCACAGCTGAAGGCCTACCAGGCCCGCTGCGAAGCACGCCCACCCTTCCAGCGCGCGCTTCGCGCGCAGCTGGCCGACTTCGACCAGCGCGCTAGTGCGTGACCGGAGTCTTGCGAGGATTTAGAGTCTTTTCTTGCCGGCCCCCTTTCCAATCCGCAGCCAAGCGTCAAGGATTGGGGGAGCCGCACTGAGCCGGCGAGGTGCCTGGAACGGTAATGCCGCAAGAGTTTGATCGCGGTGACGCTCTGCTCGCCCCTTCGGTCGCCGAGATCCGCGCGGCGGCCAAACGGATCGCGCCCTACATCCGCCGGACGCCGACGATTATGACCGGGCCGGTCCGCGATCGACGCGGCGTGGGAAGGGCGCTGTTCCTAAAACTGGAATGCCTCCAGGTCGTGGGTTCGTTCAAGCCGCGCGGCGCATTGAACAAACTTTTTTCGCTGCCCAACCGAACCTCGATTCGAGGTTTGATTACGGCCTCAGGAGGAAATCACGGCCTGGGTGTGGCGTATGCCGCTTACGTGGCACGCGTACCGGCCACGATCTATCTGCGACCACGACGCCGACCGCCAAGATTGAAAAACTCGGGGAATGGAACGCGCGCACGATCGTGGAAGGCGACTCCTGGGATGACAGCAATCGGGTTGCGCTGGCCGCGGCACGGAGTGAGGGCCTCACGTACATCCACGCCTTCGCCGGTCCATGGTGATCGCCGGCCAGGGTACAATCGGCCTCGAGGTCGTCGAGGACGCTCCCGAAACCGATACCCTGGTGATAGCGATCGGAGGCGGCGGACTCATTTCCGGCACCGCGATCGCGGCCCGGGCACTCAGACCAGACATCCGTATCATCGGCGTCGAACCCGAGGGCGCGCCCACGCTGTACCGTAGTCTCAACGCCGGCCGCATCGTCGAACTGGATCGAATCACGACTGCTGCCGGGACCCTCGGGGCCCGCGCCACCGAGCAGTTGAACTTCGACCTGGTGCGGGAACACGTTGCCGAAGTAGTGCTGGTCTCGGACGACGACATGCGGGCGGCGGCACGCTGGTTGTGGTTTGAGTTTGGGGTAGCGGCAGAGCTGAGCGGCTCGGCGGCGGTCGCCGCACTTCTGGCGGGTCGTTATCGCGCGGCCAGCAGCGAACGGGTTTGTGCCCTGGTCTGCGGCGCGGGCACGGACGGCATTTAAAAGCGCAACGGCAACGCTTCGATCCGTTCTCGCCGTGGGACAATTGCCGCGCGGTTCGCGGGTCAGCCCGTTGGATCGTCGTTCTGCGTGCCCCGATTAACCGCTACAGGCTATGTCCGAATTCCGCGCCCAGCTCGTATTCGTCCGGCGGATGAATCAGCTCGCCGCTCACCAGCCGCTCGAAGGAAAAGGGCGACAGATCGATCACGGTGCTCTTGGCACGGAGGATTAATTCGGCCATCGCCGCTCCCACCGCCGGCGAGGTCTTGAAACCGGTGCCGCTGAAACCGGCCGCGACGAACAATCCGGTTACCCCCGGTACCTGGCCCAGGACCGCGCGCGAGTCGGGGCTCACGTCGTAGATGCCGGCGTGACCGCGCGCGTACGGCGCCGTGGCGAGCCCGGGCAGGCGGGTGGCCAGACGCTGGCGGGCCAGATCGATAAAACTCGAGTCGTTGGTTTCCCGAAAAGTATCCGGGCTCGCTTCTTCCTCCGGATTGATCGCCCCCAGACCGACCAGAGTCAGATCCGTGCCGTGCGGCCGCAAATAGCTCCCCGCTATGGTGTCTATGCAGATGCCGTGCTGAAGCGCCGGCGGCCTGCGAAAGAATGCTATCTGCGCGCGCTCCGACTTGATGCCCAACCGCGTCCCGAACGGCAGCAGCAGGTCATCAGTCCAGGGTCCCGCCGCCACGCAGACGAAATCCGCCTCGTGGGTTTTCCCGGATGCGTCGGTTGCGCCGACGCATCGCCCACCCAAATGCGCGAGCGCCGAGATGGGCATGTTCAGGTTGAACTCGGCGCCACTCGCGCGCGCGGCTACGGCCAAGGATTCCGTCGTGGCGACCGGATCCGCATAGCCGCTGCGCGGCTCATGTGCCGCCAGCCCGACGTCATCGACGAAAACTGCAGGCTCCAGTCGTTTAAGTTCGCCCCGCTCGATTACCTCGGTCTCCACACCGATCGACTTGAGCATCGCGACGTTGCGCCTGAGCTTGTCGGCATTGTTCTCGGCGACGACGAGCACAAAACCGGTGCGCACGAACCCGCAACTTCCGCCCACCACGTCGCCCCAGTTCTCGAAGTACCCCAGGCTCTTCCACGCCAACTCGGCTTCCGGCTTGAAGGTGTAATGCATCCGCACCAACGCGCCTGACCGCGCCGACATGCCCGCGCAGATCGCGCCCCTGTCGAACACGCTCACCCGCGCGCCCGCTTTCGCCAGATGAAACGCAATACTGCAGCCGACCACGCCGGCCCCAACCACCACGACCCTCGCTGCGGATAATTCTTCAGGCATCGCTTTAAGTTTCGTCCGGAACGGCTTTTTCGGGAGGGCGCGGTGCGATAGGTTATAGCCTTCGCCGAGAAGTTTTCAGATCCGCATGCGCATTTATCTCGATCATAACTCAGGTTCGACCCTGAGACCCGAAGCGATTGCCGCCCTCAATGCCCTGCTCCTGGAGGGTGAGGGCAACCCTGCCGCGGTCCATCGCGCCGGGCAGCGCGCCCGCCGCGCATTGGAACAAGCTCGTGGCCAGGTCGCGGCTCTGGTCGCGGCCAGCCCCTCGGAGATTATCTTCACAAGCGGCGGTACCGAATCAAACAATTTCGCCATTGCGGGTGCGCTGGGGGCGCTCAGCAAGCGGCGCAAGGTGATTACCTCTGCCATCGAACACTCGTCCATTCTCGCGCCCCTGCTGAATCTTGAAAATCGCGGCCTTGAGATAGTCCGAATTGCGCCCGATCGGGAGGGACGGGTTTCGCCCAAAGAGATCGCCGCGGCCATCGACGAGACCACCGCGCTGATTACGCTGGGGCTCGTCAACGGCGAGGTCGGTACGGTTCAGCACCTCGGTGAAATCGCGCGGCGTGCGGCAAGCGCGGGCGCGATCTTCCATCTCGATGCGGCCCAGGCCGCGGGCCGGATTCCGCTCGAGGTCGATGCGCTCGGCTGCGATCTAATGACTCTCAGCGCGCACAAGCTTGGCGCTCCCGCAGGTAGCGGGGCGCTATTCGTCCGCGACGATTGTCGGGTGGCGCCGATGCTGCTGGGCGGTCCCCAGGAAAACGGTCGACGCGCGGGAACTCCAAATCTGCTGGGTGCCGTGGCATTTGGCGCAGCCGCCCAGGCCGCGGTTCGCGCGCTTGCGGTAGAGGCCGCGCGGCTCGGCGAGCTTACCGCCGGCTTGTTTTCCCTTCTCGCCGCCGGGATTCACGGACTTAAGTGCAACGGACCTGGTGGCGATCGCATTTCCAACACTTTGAACCTGACCTTTCCCGGGGTCCTCGGCGAGAGCATGCTCATCGCGCTGGACCTCGAAGGAGTCGAAGTTTCGATGGGCTCGGCCTGCGCCGCAGGCGCCGTCGAGCCGTCCCACGTGTTGCTCGCCATGGGCCGGAGCGCCCGCGAAGCGCGCAGCTCGTTGCGTCTTAGCCTGGGCTGGAACACAACCGCGCAGGAGGTCGCGCGGGCCGCCGAAATCATCATCCGTGTGTGGCGTCGCGTTTCGGAGTCCGAACCGATCGCCGCGCGCGAGGCGCTCGCATGAGCGCCGCCCGGGTGTTGGTCGCGATGTCGGGCGGCGTCGACAGCTCGGTGGCTGCCGCGTTGCTGCGGGAAGCCGGTTATGAGGTCGTCGGGGTTGCGATGCGTCTTGCGCCGGAGCCGGCGCACTCCGAGAGTCGACGCGCGACCTGCTGCTCCCACGAGGATTTTGAGGATGCGCGGCGCGTCGCGGAGCGCCTGGACTTTCCGTTCTATGTCGTCGACCTGCGCGAGGATTTTGCCGCGCGCGTGGTCGGCAATTTCGTTTCGGAATATCTCGCCGGCCGGACGCCGAATCCTTGCGTGATGTGCAACCGCGAGATCAAGTTCGACCGGTTGTGGCAGCGGGCGCGCGCGGTTGGCGCCGATTTCGTGGCGACCGGGCACTACGCGCAGACCGACCGCGACCTCGATGGACGGTTTCATCTGCTGCGCGCCCGCGACAGCGCCAAAGATCAGTCGTATTTTCTTTTTTCGCTGACCCAGGCCGAACTCGCGCGGACCCTGTTTCCGCTCGGCGCGATAACCAAGGCGGAGGTGCGCGCGCGGGCCCGCCAGCTCGGGCTCATCAACGCGGACAAGCCCGAGAGCCAGGAGATTTGCTTCGTTCCCGACGGCGACTACGCAGGCTTGGTCGAACGCGTCACCAGCCGCGATCGCATCAGGCCCGGCCGAATCGTCGACCGCGCCGGTACCACGCTCGGTGCGCATCGCGGCGTGCATCGCTTCACGATCGGCCAGCGCCGAGGCCTCGGGTTTGCGTCCGGCGAGCCGATGTACGTGCGCGAGATTCACGGCGACACCGGCACCGTGATAGTCGGGCGGCGCGAAGAGCTGTATTCGGCGGGATTGCTGGCCAAAGAGGTCAGCCTGGTGGATGGGTCCCGCACCGCCAGTCGCCTGGAAGTCGAGGTGAAGACCCGCTACCGCCAGAATTCCGTCCCCGCAACGCTGGCGTTGGGCGCCGGGCGCCGGGCGGAGGTGCGGTTTTTGGCGCGCGGTCCCGCCGTAACCCCCGGCCAGGCCTGCGTGTTCTACCGCGGCGAGGAAGTGCTCGGCGGCGGATTCATCGAGCGGGCCCTGGAGGCGTGACGGTATGCGCTTCGCACTCGCCACGCTGGGTTGCAAGGTCAATCACTACGACTCTGCGATCATCGAGTCGCGGCTCGCCGCGCGCGGGTTGGAACGCCGGGATTTCGGCGAAGCCGTCGACGTCTACGTCATCAACACTTGCACCGTGACCGATCGCGCCGACTCGGAATGCCTCAAACTGGCGCGGCGGGCCAGGCGGCGCAACCCCAACGCGAAAATAGTGATGACCGGATGCTTTGCCCAGGCGAATCCTCACGCGCTCGCCGGCCGGCGCGAAGTCGACGCGGTGGTCGGTCTGGGACGCCTGGACGATCTCGAACGCGCGGTGGTTGCAGAGACCGGTGCACGCGTGATGGTCACCAACTTGCGCAAGACGCGCGCCCCTATCGAAGTCGGCGCGGTCGCGCTCTCCGGACAGACCCGTGCCTTCCTGAAGCTTCAGGAAGGATGTGATCAGTTCTGCAGCTTCTGCATCGTACCGATCTCGCGCGGCACCTCGCGCAGCGTCGAACCGCGCCGGGTCGTCACCGCCATCGACGAGCTCGCCGCGCGCGGATTCAAGGAGGTTACCCTCTCGGGGGTGCATCTCGGCGGCTACGGTCGCGACCTCGTTCCGCAGGTGAGCCTCGCCGAACTGCTCGAGATGGTGGCGGAGCGGTCTCCCATCGGGCGTCTTCGCATCAGCTCGCTCGATCCCGAAGAGCTGAGCGACGAAATCATCGAGCTGGTCGCGCGCAATCGCAAGTTCTGCCCGCATCTTCACTTGCCGCTGCAATCCGGGGCCGATGCGATCCTCGCCTCGATGCGCCGGCGTTACGATCGCAACTACTATCGCGAGCGGGTGGAGCGGGTGCTCGCTGCGCTGCCTGATGCGGCCATCGGCACCGACCTGATCGCCGGGTTCCCCGGCGAAACCGCGCGCCATTTCGACGCGTGCTGTGAATTCATCGAATCGCTCCCGCTCGCCTATCTGCACGTGTTCCCGTACTCGGTGCGCGCCAATACCTCGGCAGCCAAGCTTGCCGGGCAAGTCCCCCCCGCCGAGATCAAGCGCCGCGCCGAGGTGCTGCGCCGGCTCGGCGAGGCAAAGCGGGCCCGCTTCGCCGCGCGCTTTTGCGGGACCAGACTTAATGTGTTACTTGAAGAGCGAACCGGGCGCGGGATGCTCTCCGGTTACAGCCGCAACTACGTGCGGGTCTTGACCGCGGGGCCCGACGACCTGACAAATCACGAAGTCGAGGTACACGCATCGCTTGTCCAAGGCGCTCAATTGGTTGGCCAGATTGTTCGGGCGGAGCGACGCGCGAACCCCGGGGCTGACGCTCAAGGCCCCGCCTGAGAGTGCCCGTTCGCGCCTCGAGCGCACGATTGGCTATTCGTTCTCCCAGGAAGACTTGCTCGATACTGCGCTGACGCATCCGAGCGCGGTCATCGGCTCCGAGGCGCACTACGAGCGCCTGGAATTCCTCGGCGACGCGGTCCTGGATCTCGCAATCGCCGACCTGCTCATGCGCCAGTTTCCGACCGCCAAGGAAGGTCCCCTCTCCAAGCTGCGCGCTTCCATAGTCAATGCGCGTACCCTGGCTCTCAAAGCGCAGGCCCTGGACATCGGAGCCATGCTGCGGCTCGGAAAAGGGGAGGAAAAGAGTGGGGGGCGCCACAAGGTTTCAATCCTCGCCGCCGCGTTCGAAGCGCTCATCGGTGCAATCTATACCGACGGCGGAATCGGGCCGACGCAACGGGTGGTCGAGTTTCTGTTCACCGGCGATATCGGCGGGCCCGCGGCGGAACGCGACTACAAAACCGAACTCCAGGAGCTCGCGTATCGCCGTTTTCGAACCCAGCCGATCTATGAGCTGGTGTCGGCCGAAGGGCCCGATCATGCCAAACGCTTCACCACCCGCATCCGCATCGCCGGACGCGAATTCGGCAACGGCACCGGCGGCAGCAAGAAGCAGAGCGAGCAGGCCGCCGCGCGCGAGGCGCTCGATCAAATAGGGCAGGAGATTCGTGGCCGGCGCGCCTGAACATCGCGCGGGGTCTGTGGTCCTGGGCGGGCGCTCCAACGTCGGCAAGTCCACGCTGCTGAACCGCATGGTCGGCCAGAAGGTCGCGATCGTCACGCCGCGTCCGCAAACCACCCGCCGGCGCATCGTCGGCATCCGCACCGATCCGGACGCGCAGCTGTTGCTGATTGACACCCCGGGAATTCACGATTCGAGCAAGGAACTCAACCGCAGGATGGTCGAGGTCGCCCGCCGCGCTCTGGCCGAGGGCCAGGTGGTGCTCGGGGTTATCGCGGCAGGCGAATCCATCGATCCCGCGGACCGTGCAGTGCTTGAGCAGCTGGCCGCGCTGAAGGCTCGGTTGATCGTGGTGATCAACAAGCTCGATCTGGTGCCCCGGCCCCACCTGCTGCCGCTTATCGAAGCGCTGCACGGTGATTTTCCCGACGCGGAGATTGTCCCGGTAAGCGCGCTTCGCGGGGATAACGTCGAGGAATTGATCGCGACCATCAAGCAAATGCTTCCGGTCGGTCCGGCCTTGATGCCCGAGGACCAATATACCGATCAGACCGAACGAATGATCGCGGAGGAGTCGGTGCGCGAGAAAATCTTTCTCGCGATGCGTCAGGAAATCCCTTTTTCCACGGCGGTGCGGGTGGAGAAATTTGTCGACCAGCCCGAACGCCGGCTGAAGAGCATATCGGTGCTGGTCATTGTTGAACGCGATTCGCACAAGGCCATGCTGATTGGCGCTCGCGGCCGCACCCTGAAACAAATCGGAACCGCGGCGCGACTCGAGCTCGAGAATATCTTCGAGACCCGCGTTTTCCTCACGATGGTGGTCAAGGTCGAACCCGGCTGGACCCGGGATCCACGGCGCGTCGCGGAGTACGGCACATGAGCCGTCTCCGCTCCGCCAGGTCCGCGGACCGGGAACCGCGCGCCGCGCGGGTGTTGGCCGCCGGCTTGCCTACCGTGGTGCTGGTGGGACGCGCCAACGCCGGGAAGTCCTCGCTCTTCAACCGCATCGTCAAGGGAGCGCGGGCCATTACCAGCCCGATTCCGGGCACCACCCGGGATCTCAATTTCGCCCGTGCGTCCCACGCCGGCCGCGAATTCGCCCTGATCGACAGCGGCGGTCTCGAACTGGGCGGCCGCCAACAGATGTCCGAGCGGGTCGTGGCCGAGGCGCTCGCCGCGGTGGGCGCTGCCGAGGTCGTGGTCTTCGTATTCGATGGCCGCCTGGGGCTAAGTGAGTCCGACCTGGAAGCGTTCGCCCTGGTCCGCGAAACCGGGTGCCCGCTCGTCACCGTCGTCAACAAGATCGATTCCAGCGGACAGGAGAGCAGGCTCGGTGAATTCTACGCAACCGGCTCACCAGGCCTCATCCCGGTCTCCGCCACACACGGGTTGGGCGTCGAAGCGCTCCTCGACGAGATCGTCGCGCGGCTCCCGACCGCCGCGAGTGCACCGGCCTCGCTTCCCGACCTGAAACTCGCGCTGATCGGACGCCCGAACGTCGGAAAGTCGTCGCTGCTCAATCGGCTCTCCGGTTTCGAGCGTGCGGTGGTCGATTCCGCGCCCGGGACCACACGTGACCCGGTCGACGTGCGTCTTACCGCGGATGGTCGCGAGGTTCTGCTGATTGATACGGCCGGGATTCGCCGGCCGACCCGTGTCGAAGGCGACCTGGAGCGTCACTCGGTCGGGCGAGCGATCGAGACCATTCGCCGCGCCGACGTCGTGCTGCTGGTTATTGATGCGAGTGAAGGCATCACCGATCAGGACGCGCGCCTGGCGCGGCTGGTCGACAGCAGCGATCGTGCGATGGTCATCGTGTGCAACAAGTGGGATGCGGCGGCCAGGCAGGAGCGCACCATCCCGGGGTTTGTCCGCGCGGCGCACGCGCGGTTTCCGTTCCTGGCCTTCGCCACCATGGTGTTTACCTCGGCGCTGACTGGGGACGGGGTGGGCGAAATCGTATCCGCGGCGACCAGGGCGGGAGATTCGTGGCGCGCGGCGTTTCAAACTGCGCTGCTCAACCGAATTCTGGCCGAGTCGGTCGCCGCGATGGATCCGCCGCTGGTCGCGGGCCGCCGCCTCAACCTGATGTACGTAACCCAGACCGGCAGCGCTCCGCCCCGCTTGCGCTTTTTCTCCAATCTTGCGCGCGATATCCCGGCGCATTACGTGCGCTTCCTGGAGACGCGCTATCGCAGCGCCCTTAAGCTGGTCGGTACGCCTTTGCGCCTGGAGTTCCACAAGACCGGGCGCACCTTCGTGGGACCGCGCGGCGCGATCCGCCCCACGCCGCATGCGCGCGCGCGCCGACGATGATTGTGGAAACCCGCCGGGGCTCGGATTTCGTACGCGCGAAACCCTCCGCTATATTAAATCGTCAAGGAAAATGATCCTGATTCTGGATTTTGGCAGCCAGTACACGCAGCTCATCGCGCGGCGTGTGCGCGAGGCCAACGTGTATTGCGAAATTCACCCCTACAATTTCGCGATCGATAAAATCCGCGCGCTCAAGCCGCGCGGCATCATCCTTTCCGGCGGCCCGTCGAGCACCTACGACGACGACGCGCCGGACATTTCCGACGAGGTGCTGCGGCTGGGGTGCCCGGTGCTCGGCATCTGCTATGGCCTTTACATCATCGCGCAACACCTCGGCGCCAAAAGCGTCAGCTCGCGGGCTCGCGAGTATGGTCCCGCGACCCTGACAATCGACGAGCCCGACCCGCTGTTCGAAGGTCTGGCCGGGAAGGAGCACCGGGTTTGGATGAGTCACGGCGATCGGGTCGAGGCGCTGCCGGATTCATTGCAGCCCATCGCTCACAGCGGTCACTCGCCGTTTGCGGCGTTTCGCACCTACGACGGCCGGATGCGGGCGATTCAGTTCCATCCCGAAGTCGTTCACACGCCATGCGGCGCGCAGGTGCTGCGCAATTTTGTGCTCAAGATCTGTGGCGAAGCGGGCGACTGGACGATGGCGAATTTTGTCCAGACTAAAACCGCGGAGATTCGCTCGCAGGTTGGTGCCACCGATCGGGTGCTGATGGCGCTCTCCGGCGGCGTCGACTCCGCGGTCGCGGCAGCTCTGATTTATCGCGCCATCGGCCCCCGCCTCAAATGTGTTTTCGTTGATACCGGATTGTCGCGTGCCGGCGAGCGCGAGCGCATGGAACGAGTCTTTGCCCGTCAGCGCGGGGTGGACCTCAAGGTTATCGACGCTTCCACGCTCTTTGTGGAACGACTTGCCGGGGTGCTCGACCCCGAGACCAAACGCAAGATTATCGGCGCCACCTTTATCGATGTTTTCGAGTCCGAAGAGGTAGTCGGCGGCGCGCGATTTCTGGGGCAAGGTACGCTCTATCCAGACGTCATCGAATCGGTCTCCTTCAAGGGGCCGTCCGCGGTCATCAAGAGCCACCACAATGTCGGCGGTCTACCGGAGCGGATGAAGCTGGAACTCATCGAGCCGCTGCGCCTGCTCTTCAAGGACGAAGTTCGCGCGCTCGGCCACGAGCTCGGGTTGCCGTCCGAGATCGTCGATCGCGAACCATTCCCCGGCCCCGGTCTCGCCGTGCGCATCGTCGGCGAGGTGACCCGGGAGCGACTCGATCTATTGCGCCGCGCCGATGCGATCGTAATGGAAGAAATCTCGCGCGATGGTTTCGGTGCCAGGCTGTGGCAGGCTTTCGCGGTCCTGCTGCCCCTCAAGACCGTGGGGGTGATGGGAGACGGGCGCAGCTACGAAAGCACCATCGCAGTCCGCGCGGTCGAATCGCAGGATGGCATGACAGCCGACTGGGCGCGACTGCCGCCCGACTTTCTGGCCCGCCTTTCCTCGCGAATTACCAACGAGACCAAGGGGGTCAATCGGGTCGTGTACGACATCACCTCGAAGCCACCTGCCACGATAGAATGGGAGTAACTAGTGACGGTTCGCACGCGCTTTGCTCCGAGTCCCACCGGCTCGCTGCACATCGGTAACGTTCGCTCGGGCTTGTTCGCCTATCTGTTCGCCCGGCACCTCGGCGGCAAATTCATTCTCCGGATCGATGACACCGATCGCGAACGCTCGACCGAGGAATCCTTGAATGAGATCCTGACCGACCTGAAGTGGCTCGCGATGGAATGGGACGAGGGGCCGCCCGACCCCGGATATTTCCAGACCAACCGGGTCGCGCGCCATCTGGAATGCGCCGCGCAGCTGTTGCGCGAGCGAAAAGCATACCCGTGCTACTGCAGCGCCGAAGAGCTGGATGCCAAGCGCAAGGCCGCGGAAAAGGCGAAGCGTCGGCCGATTTACGATCGGAAGTGCCGCGGGCGTGATTTTCCCGGCGATTTGCCGCTCCCGGACCGGTCGGCGGGGCGCAACTACACGATCAGATTCGCGATGCCCGAAGCCGGCCAGACCGTGGTCGACGACCTCGTCAAGGGGAGGCTGGTTTTCGAAAACACCGACCTCGATGATTTGATCATCGTTCGTTCCGACGGGAGCCCGGTTTACAACTTTGCGTCGATCGTCGACGACATCGACTTTCGCATCACCCACGTCGTGCGGGGCGATGATCATGTCCCCAATACTCCCCGCCAGATGCAGATGGCGTACGCGCTCGGGTTCTCACCGCCGGCCTTCGCCCACATGCCGCAGGTGCTCGGTGCGGACGGCGCTCCGCTCTCAAAACGCCACGCCGCCACCTCCGTACGGGCCTATCGGGAGGGCGGTTATTTCCCCGAGGCGGTGCTCAATTACCTGGCGCGGCTCGGATGGTCGCACGGTGATCAGGAGATTTTCTCCAAGTCCGAGTTGGTCGAGTTTTTCGATTTTGCCGGCTGCGGCAAGTCGCCCGGCGTCTTCAATGCCGAAAAGCTCCTGTGGCTCAACTTTCACTACTTGAAAGAAAGGCCCCTGGCGCAGCTCTCCGCCGAGGTCAGACCGTTCATCGCGCAGCGCGGACTCACGGTTCCGGGCGATGACGAATGGCTTCAGAAGATGGTCGCGACGCTGCGCGAGCGCGCCAAGACCCTGGTAGAGCTGGTCGACTTCGCTGGCTTCTATCTGAAGGATCAAATCGACGTTGACCCCAAGGCAGCCGCCAAATTCCTCAGGCCGGACATTAAAGAGCCGCTGAGCCTGCTGACCGATCAGATCGACGCAATCAGCGGCTCCTTCTCGGAGCAGACGGTGGCATCGAGCTTCGAGCGCGTGTTGGGCCGCTGCAACATGAAACTCGGCCAGCTGGCCCAACCCGTCCGCGTAGCTTTGACTGGCGGGACTGTAAGCCCCGGTATCTACGAGGTGATCGCGGTTCTCGGCAAGCCGCGCACCGTGAGCCGACTGCGCGCGGCTCTGACGCATATTTCATAAGATTCCCCGAGCACTTGCCGCGGGGCCGGGCGGCGTAACAGACGCGAAAGTCGGCGGAGCCAATTTTGAAGCAGGCCGGGAACCCGCTCCCCCCAGGCACGCACCACTGTCCGCACGTGCCGCGGTTCAAACAAGCGCACTCCTCGACCGACGTGAATTCACGGAGTACCTTCGAATCATGAGTATTCTCGTCCCCTACGTTGTTGAGCAAACCGGACGCGGCGAACGTTCCTACGACATCTACTCGCGCCTTCTCAAAGACCGCATCGTCTTCCTCGGCGGCCCGGTCTCGGACGACCTCTCTAACCTGGTCACCGCACAGCTCTTGTTCCTCGAGTCTGAAGACCCCGAGCGCGAAATAAACATGTACATCAATTCACCCGGCGGCTCGGTCACCGCCGGGCTTGCGATCTACGACACCATGCAATTTGTAAAACCTCCGGTTTCCACACTCTGCGTCGGACAGGCCGCCAGCATGGGCGCGGTCCTTCTGGCGGCCGGAGCCAAGGGACGCCGCTACGGATTGCCCCACAGCAGGATTATGATTCACCAGGGCTCCGGCGGTTTCGAAGGTCCGCCAACCGATATGGAGATCTACGCGAAGGAAGCGCTGCGCCTGCGTGAGGTCCTGAACGAGATTCTGGCCAAGCACAGCGGCCAGCCGGTAAAGCAAATCGCCAAAGACACCGAGCGCGACTACTTCATGTCCGCGCCGGAGGCGGTGGAATACGGCCTGATTGACGAGGTCCTGGCCGGCCGCAGCGTCAAGGTTCCGCTTCCGGGACCATCCCAGGAAAAGTAGCGCCGGTTCCTCGCGCTTAAATGCGCCGGCCGCCGGGAAGTGGCGGTGCGTCTTCGCATCAGCCGGTCGGCAACAGCCTCCCTGGTCTGGCTCGCTCCCGGTTCTGCAGGAGGAGCGGCCGCGAGTGAACGTTGGGCTCGGGCGTGGGCAGCCCTATTACAGAAGCGAACCCTCCTCACCCAGCATCGCGCGCCGAATCAGCGGCACCGGCACCGCCCCCTGGCGCAGATAGTCATTGTGAAAGCGCCCTAGGTCGAATGAAGCTCCTTCCTTCTTCTTCAAATCCTCGCGGAGTTTCAGAATCATCAATTTTCCCAGCTGGTAGCGCAGATATCCGGGGTCGTCCGTCCCGCGCAGCGCCTCCACCCGGGCATTGTGCGGAGTCTCGTAGGAGTTCTTTTCAAAAAAGTCTGCGGCTTCATCCACGCTCATCCCGCGCGTATGCATCCGGATACCCACCAGGTACCGACACGCGCGCATCAGCGCCATCTGCAACTGCGCGAGCCGGTAGCGCGGATCGCCGCGGTGAAGACCTTGGTCGAGCATCATTTGCTCGCAGTACAGCGCCCATCCCTCGCTGTTGGACCCCGAGTGATAGATGGTGCGAACCGGGTCCGGGTTGAGGCGATTGTTCAGGAACTGAACATAGTGGCCCGGGTACACCTCGTGTACCGAAGTGTCGGAAATGGTCGGCGGCGCGTAGAAGGCGAGCAGTTGATCGGTTTTCTCCGCAGGCCAGGAAGGGTCGGGCAGGGTAACGTAAAAGTACGCCTCAGTCGATTTCTCGAGTGGACCCGGGGAGTCCATCGAGGCGAAGGTCGTCGCCCGCATGAAGGGCGGAGTCTCCGCAACGATTGGCGGCACCTCCGATGGGATCGTTGCGATGTGGTGTTCGACCACATAGGTGCGGAGCGCCGCGAGCCCGCTGTTCACCTGAGCGATCACCTGATCGGCAGGCGGATGCTGCTTGGCGAGCGCGGCAGCCGCTTCGGCGGGCGACGCTTTCGGATCCAGTTCTTCGGCGGTCTGGCGAAATTGTTCCTGTAGCCGTCCGAGTTCCGCGACGCCGACCGTCTCGAGGCGATCCAGTGGTATATCGACCATGTCTGAATCGGCCAGCATTCGCTGGTACGCCTCCGCACCGATCGCGTAGTTGCCCGCCGCGTGCGGTCGAAGATCGTTCTTCAGCCACTCGCCGTATTTCTCGAGCGCCTCGACGAGTTGTCGATTCGCCACCTGAAACGCGCTCTTGCCGGGGCCGTCCGGGACCTCGCGAAAGGCTTCCGGCACCGCCTTCTCAAAAAACGCTACGGTCGCCGGCATCTGGTCGAGGTCGATATCGATGGTCACCGGCGCGACGCGTTCGGGACGCAGGTTCGCGTGCGCATAGTCGAAGTTTTTCAGCGCCGCGCGCTCGCGTTCGGTGACCGATTCCATTCGGTTTTCCAGCGGTGCGAAGTTCCGCTTGATCAGCGAATTAACCGCCGAGGTGGGCAGATACATCCCGGGGTCGCGTTGGTAGGTGCGCAGTTCTTGCGTCTCGAGAAGCTCGCCGTCGCATCGCGCGATGAGCCAGTCGCGATCAGCTCGGTTTGCCGGTGATAGTGCCTTGGAGTTGAACCCACTCAGCTTCGTCTTCCAGTCCGTTGCGTGCTCTACCACCGCGGCGAGGCCGTGTGCGGACAAATCATCGACGCGGGTGTCGAAACGATGGTCGCCCAGTTGGGTTGCCCGCTCGGGAAACATCCGCAGCTCGGATTCGATGAAATGATCGACGGCGGCGCGGAACGTCGCATCTCCCGAGGCTGGCGCCTCGGCGCAAATGCCGCCCGTGAACCCAACTACCAGGAGCAAGCCGATCAGTACTGCCACCAGGCCCTTACCGGGTGGGTCATCGTTTCCGCCTTGCAAGGACATCATTCTCACGGCTGGACGCTGGCGCGAGCACCCATACATAAGATATTCAGCTATCCGAGACGAGCGCGTACCGCTACTTGACTCTGGACCCCGAATAAATCAGCATCCGGCGCGACTGTCTTCACGACGTTCGCAAAAGGAGATTGCTCATGGGTTTTAGAAAACCGATCATCGGGTCGATGGCCGCCGCGTTGGTGGTCGCGGCTTTCGGGCTCGTCACGCCCGCGATGGCTCAATCCGCTCCACCGTCGCAGAAGCAGCTTGATTTTGCGGCCCTCAAGGCCAACCGCAAGGCGCTGGTCGGCCAGGCGATGGCCCTTTCCGACCAGGAATCGCAGGGCTTTTGGCCGCTGTATGAGCAGTACGAGAGCAAGATGGACGCGCTCGAAATGCGTCACGCCGATGAGGTGCGCGCTTTTGCGAAGGCATTCCAGAACCTAACCGATGCGGACGCCAAGGCAAAGCTCGATGAAGTCATGGCGATCGCGCAGGCCCGGCTCGACACCCAGAAGGAATTCATTCCGAAATTCCGCGGCGTAATCTCCCAGATCAAGACCACGCGGTTTTTTCAAATCGACAACAAGCTGCACGCGATGGTGCAATGCGACATCGCGCAGATGGTGCCACTGGCTGGTGATTCCGGAAAGATGAGCGCCAACCAGTAAACGTGACGGTCCGATTCGCGAAAAACGGCCGGAGCTCCGCCAGCGGGCTTCCGGCCGTTTTATTCAGCGACCCGCCCCCAACTAGGAATTCCTCAGCTCGGGGGGAAACCACGCGCCGGCGTTGAAGCCCCCGTCTATCGGTACCGCGACTCCGGTGATGAACCCGGCCTGCTCCGAGGCCAGAAAGGCCGCCAGCGCGGCCACTTCTTCGGGCTTCCCGTTGCGGCCGAGTGGGTGCATCATGCCGCTGCGCGACCACATGGCGGGTGAGGCGCCCGCGGGAATCTGATTGCAGTTCTCCGCGATCGGCGTCTCGATTACACCGGGACAGATCGAAACGCAGCGAATCTTGTCGCGCGCGAAGTCCAGCGCGATCCCCTTCGACATGATCACCACACCACCCTTGGCGGCCTGGTACGCGCCCAGGCGCGGCACTCCCTCGATTCCCGCGCCGCTGGCGGTGTTGATGATTACACCGCCGCCGCCTTTGATCATGTGCGGAATCGCGTACTTGCAGCCAAAGAACACACCCTTGAGGCAGACGTCGACCACCCAATCCCACTCCTCCTCGGTGGTCTCCACCACGTTCTTGGGAACAAAAACCCCGGCGTTGTTGAACAGGATGTCGATACGGCCGAACGCGCGCATGGTCTCGTTGACCATCCGCTCCACCTCGGTACCGTTGCGGACATCGACCGCCAGCGATTTCGCAGTGCCGCCGGCGTTGCCGATTTCCGAAGCGGTGTTGGCTGCCGATTCGGGCCGCAGATCAGCTGCGACCACTTTGGCGCCCTCCTGGGCAAAGCGAATCGCACTTGCCCGCCCGATCCCCGAACCAGCACCCGTAATCAGAGCGACTTTGTCTTTAAGCAACATAGCCATAAACCCTCAGCGTGATGACCGAGAGGTGCCACAACTGAAGCCGTTTTGAAAGCGCATCCGGGCCGGTTGAGGAAGGGAGACAAATTTCTTCCCGCGGCGAACCGAAGGAAACCTGGGGGTGAGGACCAGCGGGCCGGCTTTCGGGTTTCCTGATCAGCCTCTTGCGCGGGCTTAAATCCGCGGGCCACGGCCACAGAGGGTCAACCGGCGCGATGCTCCGCCGCCATACGAGCGTGGCGTTGTCGCGACGGGGGCCGGGAAGATTTTGGCTGAGCGAGCCGGTTCACTCGCATCGCAACATCACCCGGCAGCCAGGTATTCCACCAGCCGCTCCAGCGAACTGCTCCAGCCACCCCGATGCGCGTCGCGCGCGGTCACCGTCTCGAACACGGAGTGCAGGGTGAGCCGGGTCTGCGCGCCGAGCTCCTCAAATGTGACGGTCAGCACAGTTTCAGGGGTGGTGGGATTCCCCCGCGCATCCGCCCAACTTCCCACCATCACCAGTCGCTGCGGGGGCACGATCTCGCGATAGACCCCCTGTGACCAATGATCCGTGCCCTCGGGCGAGCGCATGTGAATTCGATACGCGCCACCCACCCTAAATTCCATCTTTTCAATGTCACTCGTGAACCCGCGTGGTCCCCACCAGTGAATAAGATGCTCGGGCTCCGACCATGCTTTGAACACCACGTCGCGAGGCGCGTCGAATAGACGGTTGAGAACAAGGGTGCGCCGTTCCAGTTCTGCCGCGGATCCATTCCCTGCCGTCATATCCGTTTCGGCTCAGAGCGCCGCCAGATAGGCCTCGAGCCGCTCCAGAGTGCTGAGATAGCCTTCGCGATGCGAATCACGTGAAGTAACGGATTCAAGCCCCGTCTGATGCAGGGTTAGCTTTGTCTTGCCCTCGTATTCGTCGAACGTCAGTGTCACCAGCGTGTGGGGACTGGTCGGATTTCCTTCTGCGTCGGTCCATACGGTCGTGAAGACCAGTCGTTCGGGCGCAACAATTTCGCGGTAGATGCCCTGTGACCAGTGGTCGGTACCATTCACCCCCTTCATATTGAAGCGGTACGGGCCACCAGGTCTCGCGTCCATCCTGATGATCTTGAAAGTGGTATCCTTGGGGGCCTCCCCAGTGCGCGAGATGTTCCGGCTCAGTCCACATTCTGAAGACCAACTCACGCGGCGCATCGAAGGTTCGCGTGATGACCAGTTCGAGTTCGCTTGAGTCAGCTGTAGCACCTGGACCGGGTGTCATCGCACTCCTTCTCCGATTTCCCGCTATGCGTTCGGCAGGTATTCGGCGAGCCGGCTCATCGCCTCGCTCCACCCATTCTGATGCGCCTCGCGGTTTGCGATGGTGTCGAACACTGCCTGATGTAGCGTCATCTTCGTCTTACCCGCCTGTTCCTCCAGCGTGACCGTCAGAATCGTTTCGGCGCTGATCAGGTTGCCATTCGGCTCGCGGATGGTGCAGCTCCACACCAGCCGCTCGGGCGCCACGACCTCCCGGCATACGCCCTGCCACACGACTTCGCGACCGTCAGAAGCTCGCATCCGGAAGTGATATGCACCTCCCGCGCGCGCATCCATTTCGCAGGCCGGAGTGCTGAATCCGCGGGGACCCCACCAATTGACCAGGTGCCGCGGCTCGGTCCAGGCCTGGAATACGAGCGTTCGCGGGGCATCGAAGACCCGAGTGATCAGGAGTTCAGGACCCTTCGCCGCGCCTGCCTGCTGAATCGTTTCCTCACTCTGCTTGTTCACAGTTCACCATCCATGGAATTCCGAATTGATCGGTCACCGTACCGAAACGCACGGCCCAAAAGGTTTGCTGCAGCGGCATTCTCACGCTGCCGTTCTCTGCCAGTGCTTTGAAGATACGTTCCGCCTCGGAGGGTTTCTCGACGCTGAGCGATACCGAAAACCCCTTGGGCTCCTGGTACGTCTCGGGCGGGGCATCGGAGCCCATCACCACCAGGTCGCCCACCGTCAGCCGTGCATGCATGACTTTGTCCCGCCACCCTGGCGGCGTTTGCGCCGCAACTGGCGAGTCGGCGTGGCTCATCATCATTTCGATCTTTCCACCCAGGCATCGTTCGTAGAACCTGAAGGCGGCCGCGCAATTGCCGTTGAACGTGAGATATGGATTCAAACGCATGAAGAACTCCTTGCCGGCCCTAAGGAGCCAGTTACTTCATTTGGCGGTCGGCTGGGCTTCGCCAGGAGGACTGAGCCTCGGCAAGCCCGGCTCAGAACCACCCGTTGCATCTTATCCAGCCACAGACCTCGCTCTGCTGAGTCCCATTTTTGCTAACGTCGATCATGCTGAAAACCGTGCGGGTGGTTGACTTGCGCAAGCACCCGCACACGGTCCGAGCCGGGATCATAGTGTCCGTACCAAGCGACGGGCACCGGGCTCACTGGCCGATCATCCAATACCCGCGACCGCAACGCGAACAACCCTTCCAACCTCAAGGCGCTTCGTGCCTCCCGGACTCTCACCCTCCCAAGACCATTGTCAGCCGCTCGAGGCTTTGATTCCAACCATCGTTCATTCCGTTCAGCATCGCATTAGCTTCCGGCAGCAAGGCAACCGCGCTGGTGTCCAGCGTCATCGTGGTCTTGCCTTCCTGCTCCGAGAAGCTCACGGTCGTCAATCCCTCGAGCAGCGACTCGCCGCGGGTTCCGATCGCCCGGTGCGTGAACACCAGCCGCTCCGGCTCGATGACCTCTCGAAAAGCACCCCTCATCTCGTGGCTCACTCCGTCGGGGGCGCGCATGATAATTCGGATTGCGCCGCCCGGGCGCGCATCCACCTCGCACAGCGGGTTGGTGAACCCTCTTGGTCCCCACCATCTCGCCAACTGCTCCGGTTCGGTCCACGCCTTGAACACGACCCGCCGCGGCGCGTCGAACACTCTGATGATGTTGAGTCTCCGCTCCACCAATTGATTCGCAGCATGGTCTGGCACGGGTAACACTCCCTTCCCCAGCTCGCCAAGATATTCCTGCAAACGATCGAAGCTCTGCTCCCAAAAATCACTGTCCGCGACATCGCCGAACCAGCGGACCCCCACGCTTTCCTTATGCGAGTTCCCCGGTGCACCGTCCGCGACGATGCGCGGACGGCGCGATCTTCTGCCTCTGCTCAGGGATGCCCCCTCGCTTCATGCCTTGGCGGGACTCTCATCGTATTCATCATGACGCCGAACCCAGTCGGTGAGATTGAAATTTGGTCCGGTTTCGTTGCGGCCCTTGGGGGTCACGTCGAGAATCATGTAGGCGCCCAACCCGCGCTCGTCGCCGCGACCATACGAGGAGTAGGTATGATAGACGGTGCCGTCGCTATCCTTAAGGAACACGCTGGTGCCGTGCAGGTCTTCGATCGTGGATTCGGTCATCTCGAAGTTGTAGTAAACCTTGCCCTTGGCAAGATCCTCTTTCCTGAACGAGACGTGGTAGTCGTAGTTGAAATCGCTGCCAAAGGACGAAACCCAATTGAACCGCCATCCCATCCGTCGCTTGTAATCCTGGATTTCAGGCAGCGGCGCGCGGGAGATCGCAACGAAAGTCACGTCGTGATGTGCCAGATGAACGTTGGGGCCGTCGACGTGATCGGCAAAGAACGAGCAGCCTACGCATCCGACCTTCCCGGGCCCGAGCATGAAGTGATACACGACCAGTTGGCTGCGCCCGTCGAATAGCTCGGCGAGGGTCTGCTTCCCCCGCGGAGTATCAAAAACGTATTCCTTGTCGACCTTGACCCAGGGCAGTGCGCGCCGTTGCGTATTGAGCTCATCGACCATCTTGGTGAGCTCCTTCTCCTTGCTGAGGAGCTGTTTGCGGGCGTCGATCCATTTCTCGCGAGATACGACTTGGTTCATTGGGTTCTCCTTGCAACCGTGCAAAACGATCTGGTTAAATAACTAAATGGTTAAATACAAGCCGAGCCGGCACCTGTCAAGCGGGGCACCTGACCGCGATTCCGGCGGGTCCGACAGTGGTGTATTGCACCCGCAATTGCGGGTGTCCCGACTCGGGCCGAACTTCCGAGGCGCCGCAGGCGCGGCCCCCGGTGCGGCGCGATTAGCGTGGCTTGCGGCGCGGTTTCTTCGATGCGGCCTTGATTGGAAGTTCCCTCGCGTAGGCCAATGACTTGGCGATCCAGCCTTTGAGCTCGCCACGATTGCCCACTACCGAATCCGGCAGCACGACGTATTCGCGCATCGGACGTCCCGGCATAGGTTCGAACGTCCGCCCGCCGCTCTTGACCATCTTTTCTTGCAGGTCTTTCGGCAGGCGCAGAAACATGTTCTCCCCGAAGACGCCGAAAAACATGTTGCCGTTGATAAATGCCGTCGGATAACCGAACACCTTGCGCTGTGCGGCCGGCGGCCCCGGCGCGGTTGCACCGAATGTCTCGATTAGCCTTGCGGGCGCTTTGAGGAATTCCATATTGGATACTCTGTATAGCGAGCGGACCTCGTTTACGCCAATGATTATGCCTGCAGGTTGGCACCGAGAAGGCTGACTGCCTGAGACCGGAACCCAATCATAAGTCCGGCCAACCAACCGATCGAAGCATATGCAAGCTCGGTTCGCCTCGGCACGCCGGCTCTTCCAAGCGATCGCGGAGCGCCCGCCGAAGAATAGAGAGTCCCGGGAGACCGGTTCTTCACCGCTCCTTACGGCGTTGAGTTTTCGCCCGTCGTAATGCTTAATTGGCCTTCAACCGGGGAGGACTTGGCATGTCGAAGCGGATCGGAAGAGCAATCGCGGTCACCAGCGTCGCACTACTTGTGATTATAGCCTGGCGGGCGCAAGCACCCGCAGTGGCTGATTTCGACCAGGAGATACGGATGCTGGAGGACCGTCTCGCCGCCGCGATCCGGGCCAAAGACATCGACAAGCTCATGGCCTGCTACATAAACAGCCCAAAGCTGGTCGTGTTCGATTTAATCCCGCCCCGTCAATACACGGGCTGGGATGCGTACAAAGCGAACTGGCAGGGGTTTCTCGGGCAATGCACCGATTCCCCCAGCTGGGAAAGCAGCGACCTCCACGTTCAGGGAGGCCAGGGCTTTGCCTTCAGCCACAGCATCGCGCATGTCGCCTGCTCGATGAAGAATGGCAACAAGATGGACATCATCCTTCGGGTTACCCGTTGCTACGCAAACTTCAAAGGCCAATGGCTGATCGCGCACGAGCACATTTCCGTGCCGGTCGATCCGGCCACCGGAAAAGCCGACCTGCAGTCCAGGCCGTAGCGCTGGAGCGGTTTACTCAGCTCTTTCGCTAGGCCGGGAAGGCACAGGCCGCTACCCTGAGGTAGATAGAGCGCGCCGCTGCGGCGCCATGGGCTGGTCTAAAAAGGCCGATCTCCGTCGATCGTGATCCGCTCCATCCTCCGGTTCGCGGTCTTGTTGTCGGCGCACACCCGATGCTGCGTGCAGCGGTTGTCCCACATCGCGATCGAGTTCGGATACCATCGGAACCGGCACGTGAAATCCGGCGTCTCGATGTGTCGATACAGAAATGACAACAACGCGGCGCTTTCACCCGCCTTCATCCCCTTGATCGATGCGGTGAAAACCGGATTCACGAACAGCCCCTTGCGCCCGGTCTCCGGATGAGTCCGCACCACCGGGTGCTCAGTAGAAATCACTTTCATCGCCTGGGTGCCGCCGATGTGCTCGGTCTTGTAGTCAGGCCGTGAGAAACTCCGCGCGGTGTCGTGAATCGCGACCAGGTCCGAGAGCAGATGCTGCATCTTGTCAGACAGGGCCTCGTAGGCGGCGTACATGCTCGCCCACATCGTGTCGCCGCCATACTCCGGTGCGGTGACGCACCTGAGAACCGAGCCAAGGGGAGGGCTGTCCACGAAGGTAACGTCACTGTGCCACGCCTCTGCCACGAACGGATGCTGCGCGTCGCTCTCCAGCACCACGAACTCCGGATGACCCTGGTCTTTGAGCGGCTGCAGGAAAGGATGAATCTGCAGCGTGCCGAACCGACGCCCGAAGTTCTTGTGTTCTTCGCGGGTGATCTCCTGGTCGCGAAAGAACAACACCTGGTGCTCGAGAAATGCCGCCCGCACCTCATCGAAAGTCGCGTCGTCAAGGCGCCCTAGATGCACGCCGTCGACTTCCGCACCCAGTGCCCCGGCAATCCGCTTAACCGCGATCTTCTGCGCACTGCTCATGACGTTAACCTCGATCTGGAACCTACCGGGTCTAGTTCTTTCGCACGTTGCGGAACGGTCCCGTGTCGAACCGCGGCTCTTTCGGCAACCCAAGCACGCGCTCGGCGATAATGTTGCGCTGGATCTCGTCGGTACCGCCGGCAATCGACACCGCCGGCACCGAGACCAGTATCTCGGCAATGATTCCCTCGCGCGCACTGCCTTTACCGGTAAGCATGGCTTCGGTTCCGGTCATCAGCGTGTGCACCCGGGAACAACCGCGTGCGACGTGGCTCGCGGCGAGCTTTCCCAGCGAACCCTCCGGACCTTGCGGGCGGCCCTGTCGTTGAGCGGCCCGAGCCCGGCGGGCGGTCCATTCGGCCGACTTCGCCAGGATCAGCAGCTTGGCAATCTCCTGGCGCAGGTAGCGGTCCCGATTGGCGCCGGTCTCCTTGGCGCGGTCGATGATGAGGTCGACGCGACCCGCGCGCTGCGGATACCAGGTATAGGGCTGATTCGCTTTTTCGGTTTCCGCCCGTTCTTCGGCATGGATCCGCCCGACCCGGGTACCGCGCTTGGAGGGTGACGCGAGCCCGTCGGCCCCGCGGCGCTCGTGAGCAAGCGTCGTCATCGCCACTTTCCATCCCTCGCCGACCCGTCCCACCAGATTCTCTTGCGGGACCTTGGCATCGGTGAAGAACACCTGGTTAAACGACGCGTGGCCATTCATCTGCTTCAGGGGCTGTACATCGACGCCGGGCTGTTTGACGTCGATCACAAAATACGAGAGCCCCTCGTGTTTGGGAGCGTCCCAATCGGTGCGAGCCAGGAGCAGGCCGTGATCGGCATGATGCGCGCTAGTCGTCCACACTTTCTGTCCATTGACGATCCAGAAGTCTCCCTTCAGGTCCGCGCGCGTGGTGGCGCCGGCGAGGTCCGAGCCGCTCCCCGGCTCACTGAAGAACTGGCACCAGGTATCCTCGCCGGTGAGGATGCGGCGCAGGAATTTCTTTTTCTGTGGATCCGATCCATGTTCCAGGAGGGTTGCCGCGGCCAGCAGGCGCACTCCGGATTTGGCCACCCCGACCGCTCCGACGTTTGCCAACTCTTCTTCCACCACCCGCGTCAGCGTGTGCGGCAGACCGCGCCCGTACCACTCCTTTGGCCATTGGGGCATTCCCCATCCTGAATCGGCCAGCCTGCTGCGCCACTCCACCAGCGACATATCCGGATCCCAGTTGGCCACCAGCCACTCGCGTACTTCGGCACGCACCTCGGCTTCGCTGACTCTACTCATTGATCAAACTCCCCAGCGCTGCATCAGCAGCTCCCGATGGTAGCTCGGCTGACCCAGGAAGACCTCCGAGCTCTTTGCCCGTTTGAACCACAGATGAGTGTCGTTGTCCCAGGTAAAACCGATCCCGCCGTGAATCTGAATACACTCTGCCGCGGTATGCAGGTAAGTCTCCGACGTCGCGGCTTTGGCCAGCGAGGCGAGCGCGGGCCACTCCGGATCATCGACCGCGGCCGCTTGCGCCGCATAGTAAGCCGCCGACTTGGCAAGCTCCACTTCGAGCAGCAGGTCGGCCAGTTTGTGCTTGATGGCCTGGAAGGAACCGATTTCCCGCCCGAACTGCACCCGCAGCTTCGAATACTTCACCGCGGAGTCGAGCAGCGTCTGCGCACCGCCCGCCATTTCGTTCGCCAGAGCAATCGCCGCCTGGCCCAGGGTCCTGACCAGCGGTGCCGCGCCGGCTTCGAGATTACCGAGCAATTCCGCACGCGCACCGCGCAAGTCGATCCGCGTCAATTTGCGCGTGGGATCCATCGCCTGCAGCGCGCTGCGTTCCACTCCAGGGTTTTTTCCGGTGAGCGAGAAGAGCGCTAGACCGGCGTGGCCGGTGCTCCCGGGTTGGCGCGCCGCCACGACCAGCAGGTCGGCAATGTGCCCGTCCACGACATAGCTCTTGGTTCCATCGAGGCGATAACCGTCCGCGTCGGTAGTGGCGACCGTGGTGATACCGGCGGGATCCCACTCGCCCGTCAGTTCGGTAACCGCGAGCGTGCCAAACCGCGTGCCGCGGGCCAGGTCGGGCAGCAACTGCGATTTCTGCGCATCGGTGCCGGCATTCAGAACCGCATTGGCGGCGAGCACCGCGGTGGAAAAGAACGGTGCACACAGCAATGCGCGTCCGAACTCCTCCATCACGATTCCCAGTTCCACCATCCCGAACCCCGCGCCGCCATATTGCTCCGGGATATGGATTCCCGGCAGCGCGAGATCGCCGCTCAACTGCCGCCATACTTCGGGATCGTAGCCCTCGGCGGTGGCCATCAGGCGCCGGACCTCGGTGGTGGGTGACTTGTCTTCCAGAAATCGCCGCACGGCCGAGCGGAATTGCTCCTGCTCGTCGGTGAACGCAAACCGGATTCGGCGCGCGGGCTCAGGTTTCGCTTCGGGGGTAGCGCTCATCGCATTCCTCGGGGGCGCTGTTCGCGCGATCAGGCCAGCACAAAACGGAATGAATCGTCCTTTTTCACTATCTTGCCCGCGGTCGGGGTCGCAAAATGGGTTCCGATAACCAGGGTTTTGCCATCCGCGTAGCGTTCGCAGAACCCGCGCCGCGTCTTTTTCGCCTGCGCGCCGTCGACATCGAAGACGTCGTCCCATTCCGGGTAACGGCATTGAATGGGATGGTGCATCAAATCGCCGGTAATCACCGCGTTCTGCCCCTGGGACGAGATCCGTACCGCGAAGTGTCCCGGAGTGTGACCGGGAGTTGACTCAAGCCAGACTTCGTCAGTGATCTTGTGCTTGTCGTCGACCAGCTCGCTCATCCCGTCGGCCATCACCGGACGCACCGAGTCCTCCACCGGGTCTTTCAGGAAGGGGTCTTCGGCGCGTGAGAAGAAGTCCCACTCGGTGCCGCCGATCAGATACTTGGCGTTGGGGAAGGTCGGGACCCACTTGTCGTTCTTGAGCATGGTGTTCCAACCCACGTGATCGATATGCAGATGGGTACACACGACCCGGTCGATCTTCTCGCGCGGGCTGCCGATCTTTTCGAGGTCCTGCAAAAACGGCAATTTGAGCTTGTTCCATTCGGGATTGGAACGAACCTTGTCGTTGCCGATACAGGAATCGACCAGCACGCGCTTGCCCTGCGATTCGATGATTAGCGCCTGGATGGTGAGTTTGACCCTGCCATCTTCGGTCGAGAACGGTGAAAGCCAGTCGCGCTCTTTCTTGACGTTCTCCGCGCTGGCGTTGGGCAGCAACATTGTGCCCTCCCACACCATTTCGGATTCGATCACGCGGCTGATTTTCACGTCGCCAATTTTCCACTGGTTCATAGCGCGCTCCTCACTGCTGAATTCTCGCCTCGAGACGGTCGGTTATCATCGGCATATCCCTGTTGGGCTGCTCCCGGCAAGCCCGCCATAACGACGCCCCTCGACCCTCGGGAAACCTGCGCGGTGTGCTCTCAAGCTGAAGCGTAGTCGTAGCGGCTGTTACTGGTGAATTGCACCCAAAGAGCTGGCGAGTTCGACATGCGCGATGGGATTTACAGTGAGCGGATTTTAAACGGGCACACGCCGGGCCGGAAATGGACGTCCACCAGTGCGGGCCAAAGAGGACCGCACTGTAACTCTCGCGCGAGGCGGCAGGCCGAGCGCCTACTCGATACGTTCCGGCCGGAATCCAGGTGAATAGTGATTTTCCTCGCGTTGGTCTCGCCCGCAAGCTCGTGCACTGTCGGCGAACCGGTCAGTACGATAGTACGAGTGGCGGTGTCGAGGAGGGCATCTCTCCCCGTAAACCACCGAGCTCCCTGATCGATCCGAACGCTGCCATCAGCACGCGCAGTCTTAACGTCGCGAAAATCATCCCCGTAGTTAACCCGAAACTTGTCGCTCGAGAGCCTGCAAGCAGGGATTTCGACGTGCACCTGTCCGGAGAAGAGAACCGACCGGGCAGGGGAGTCGAGCGAGGTGGTTTCGGCCCGAACGTGCATCGGCCTGATAACGCTGGGGAGCACTAGGGCGCCGCCCTTCGTGGCGGTTTGCGCCGCCGCCGTGAAGACCGCGGCAACCGGGATAACAGCGATTGCCGACAACGCGGCGACGACCAGGATGCTGCGGCGCTGCGCCGAGCTGGCCCGAGTCCTCGCGGTGGTATGTTCCATGGCGTCCTCCGGTGCGAGCTGCGGTCGTGTTGCTGCTCCCCCGAATTTCGTTCAAGGCCGAAACGGTTACTCTCCCAAGACGATTCCCACTGCGACTTGGTTTCGGACTCAGCCGGCGAAACGAGGCTCGGGCTTTCCCTTCACGCCGAGTCCACTTATCGCGAATAAACTGCCACCGTCGGGTCCCGGCTCCATATTGAGGACCTTTTCGCCGATCGAGGTTGCGTACATCACGTCCAGATTGTCCCCGCCGAACATGAGGCTGGTGATGATCGGTACCGGCACCTCGACGGTGCGCGCGATCGAACCGTCCGGATTGTAGCAAACGATCTTCCCGCCACCTGCGATCGCCGACCAGTAGTGGCCTTCTGCATCGACGGTGGCGCCGTCGGGCACCCCGCCAAGCCCCTTGACCGTCGCGAACAGGCGTTTGTTGGAAACCGAGCCGGTCGCAAGGTCGTAGTCGTAGGCTGAGATCGTCCGCGCCACGCTGTCGGCGCAGTAGAAGGTGCGATTGTCCGGGCTGAAGCATGGACCGTTCGTGCATCCGATCTCGGGTTCCAGAACCTTACATTGAAGCGACCCATCCAGGCTGAAGATCGAGCCGACTGACTCCCGGAATTTAGAATCCAGGGTGCCTGCGACAAACCTGCCTCGCGCATCGGTCTTGCCGTCGTTGAAGGTTGTTCCCGGCTTCGCGACCGCGCCGCCTATCTGCTGGGCTTCTCCCGACTTGAAATCGAAAAGATAAAAGCCGTCGGAGAGCGCGCACACGGCGCCGCCCTTTTCGCGCAGCGCCAGCGACCCGATGGGCTTCGGGGTCTTCCAGGACTTGATGTCGCTGGTCTTCGGATCAAGACGGTAAATCGCTGGTGCGCTGCCATCTATCCAGTAAAGCGCCTTCTCGGCGACATCCCACACCGGACCTTCGCCGAGCTTGTTTTTAATCCCGCCGATTTTTTCGATCGTGATCGCCATGGTTCGTCTTCCTCGACTCGTCGTTTAGTGAATGGGTTCTTCTGCTCCGCCACCGTCCCAAGTCATGCTCCTCCCGAGATAATGTGTAGCCCTCCAAACATGGACAGTTCCAGCCCGCGGACCTAGAATCCCGGCCATATAGCGGCCGCACGCGCCGAATTCACGCCGAGGAGGACACCCCGATGGCAAAGTACGCCTTTATCGTGCTGACTAATCCGGTCGAGGGCAAGGAATCTGAGTACAACGACTGGTACAACCGCCAGCACATCCCCGATGTCCTCAACGTGCCCGGCTTCGTCAGCGCCCAACGCTTTCGCCTGGCCGATACCCAAATGAATCGCGACGAAAACCGGGCCCACAAGTATCTCGCAATTTATGAAATCGAGACCGACGATTTAGCCGGCACGCTCAAGGAACTTCGAGCCCGCGCCGGCACCGCGGAGATCGTGCCCAGCGACGCGATCGACATGAAGAAAGTCGCCACCCACATCTTCACTCCGGTCGCGGAAAAAGTGCTGGCCAGCGCGGTGAGTCGTCCACGCCGCGTGGCGTGAGGCCGGCGTCGTTGTGATCGGGTCGGATGGGCGCACCGGACCTTCACCGGGAAGGAGCCGTTCGAGGTAATCGGATGGTTGCGAACGTTAAATCGACAATCAGGAGGAGCCCTCATGGCAGCGACCGCGCCTAAAAGTTTGCACTACGAGTTCGAGGTTGAAGACGTCGAATATCTGCGCCACGGCGATATCGCGCTGCTTGCGCGCCTGTTCAAGCCGCACGGCCAGGGGCCGTTCCCCGCGGTGGTCGAATTGCACGGTGGCGCGTGGTGTCTCGGCGATCGCCTCCAGGACACCGCCATCAACGAACAACTGGCGCGCGGGGGCATCCTGGTCGCCGCGCTGGATTTCCGGCTCCCGCCGGCAGCCTCGTATCCCGGCTCCTTGGCTGACATCAATTTTGGTATCCGCTGGCTCAAGTCGCAGGCCGCAACCCTCCGAACGCGCCCCGACATGGTTTGCACTTTTGGAATCTCCAGCGGTGGACATCAGGCCATGCTGCTCGGCATGCGACCGCACGATTCGCGCTACGCCGCACTACCGCTTTCCGGCGGCGACTCCGCCAGCGACGCCAGCGTGCGCGGTGTGATCATGGGCGCGCCGGTAATCGACCCGCTGGGTCGTTATCGCTACGCGAGACAGCTCAAGGAGAGCGGCAAACCCTATCCGGAGTTCGTCGATATGGTGCTGCCGCTGCACGACAAATACTGGAAAAGCGAAGAGGCGATGGCGGAGGGGAATCCAGTGCAGGCGCTCGAGCGAGGCGAACGGGTTGCCTTGCCTCCCGTACTGTACATTCAGGATACGCGTGACATCGTACATCCACGGCCCCAGCTCGAGCGGTTCGTGGAGCTCTATCGGAAGGCGGGAGGGCGAGTGGAGCTGGAACTGTCCGAGGGTGCCAGTGATGCGTTCATTTCCAGGAATCCACCGCAAGCGATCCGGCAGATGTACGACAAGCGTGATCCATCGTCACCGGTCGCCGCGCGGATAGTCGAAAAGATGATCGATTTCGTTCGTGCGCAAACGCTCTAGCAGCGGGACAAAATGATTCGAGCGGATTCCTGCGGCAGCGTGGTGGGGCCGAAGAAACGAAAGAAAGTGAGCAAGGCGGAAATTTAGCCGTCACCACCCTGCGAAAAGGGATGGTGGCTTTTCCTTTAGCCCTTCCTCCGAGTAGCCTAAAGTGAGGGGAGCAGGCTCCGGAAATACTCTCCAGAGCCTGCTCGAAACCTGTAAAGAGGGACACCATGAGCAGTTACACAATCATTGACGCCGACACCCACGTGACCGAAGCGCCGGACTTGTGGACCAGCCGCGCACCCGCGGCGATGCGCGACCGGGTTCCACATGTGGTGACGGAAACCGACGGGAGCCAACGATGGGTGGTGGGAGACAGCAAGCCCATGGCGGTGGTTGGTCTGACCGCTACCGCCGGGGTCGGCAGCTTCAAGCATCCTCCCAAGAACTACGAGGCGATGCACCCTGGTGCGTACGATGCCCAGGCGCGGCTCAAGTACATGGACAAGATGGGTATCTGGGCGATGGTCATGTATCCGAATGTGGGCGGCTTTGGGGCGCAGCAGTTCCTGAAGCTGAATGACCCGGAACTGATGCTCACCTGTGTGCGGATTTACAATGATTGGCAGACCGAATGGGCGTCCGCCGATTCGCGCCGGCTACTGCCCATCACCTCGCTCCCGTTTTGGGACGTTGAGGCCGCGGTAAAGGAAGTTCGTCGCTGTGCCGCCAAGGGCCACAGGGGGATTCTCTTCACCGGCGAGCCCCAATACTACGGCAAGCCGCTCCTGGGCGACCCGCATTGGAATCCGCTATGGGAAGTGGCGGTCGAACTCGACCTGCCGATCAGCTTCCATATTGGCTCGGGCGATATGGCTGAGGGACTCGCAAGAAAAAGGGTTGCAACCTACGGCCGGATGGCGGCATTCACCGAACTGGCGGTGGACATTTTTCTGCACAACGGGCTGCAGCTTAATGACCTGCTGATGTCCGGGGTGCTGGTGCGGTACCCCAAAATCAAGTTCGTGTCGGTGGAAAGCGGCATCGGATGGATCCCGTTTCTGCTCGAAGCGATGGACTATCAGTTTCAGGGCAACAGCGTCTCCGAAGAGCATCCCGAATTTGACCGGCTGCCGTCGGAGTACTTCGCGCGCAACGTCTATGCCTGTTACTGGTTTGAGCAGACCGCGCCGCGCCGCCTGATCGACAAGATCGGGGTCGACAACGTGCTCTTCGAAACCGACTTTCCGCATCCGACCTCGCTCTACGGCGACGAGGTCCACGCCCGTATCAAGAGCGGGCTGTCCGACTGCGAGGAGTCCGTGCGACGCAAGATTCTCTGGGAGAACGCGCAAAAGCTGTACAAAGTCACTGGTCCGTCCGCGGCCGACGAAGCCAGACACGCCAGCGCGTAACGCGCGGAAAAACGGAGCGAACAACATGATTGACGTGTACTACTGGCCAACTCCAAACGGGAAGAAGGTCACGATCCTGCTCGAGGAAGCCGGCATCGCCTACACAATCAAGCCGGTAAATATCGGGCGCGGTGATCAACTGACTCAGGAATTCCTCAAGCTCTCACCCAACGGCCGGATGCCGGCGATTGTCGATCACGAACCCAAGGGCGGCGGAGCGCCAATCGCCATCTTCGAGTCCGGTGCGATCATGGAGTACCTCGCGGAAAAGAGCGGAAAGTTCTGGCCGCAGGAACCGCATCACAAGGCCGAGGTCACGCAGTGGCTCTATTGGCAGATGGCCAATCAGGGGCCCAAGATGGGCGAGCAAGGACACTTTCGTCGTGCTGCGCAGAACCCGAAAAATGGCGATCAGACGTATGCCCTGCTGCGCTTCGACAACGAGGTCCACCGGATCTACGGTGTGATGAATCTCGGCCTGCACAAGAAGCGCTACCTGGCCGCGGGCCAGTACACCATCGCCGACATGATTTGCTATCCGTGGGCCACGACCTGGCAGAATCGCAATCTCGAGCTCAACGAATTTCCCAACGTCAAACGCTGGCTTGACGAGATCGGCGAACGGCCCGCGGTAAAAAAGGCTATGGCGGCAGGCCCGGAGTATCGCGAAGACCCTGCAGGTATCACCCCCGAGGAGCAGGCGCGCCGCTCCAAACTGCTGACTCACCAGCGGGCGCAAGCGGTGCCCAAGGAGTGGGCCTAACCGCGGCGAGTCAGGACTATTAGGGTAGGGTTCGCCTGGGCGCTGTGATCGTGGCTTAGTCCACGGTCGATTCCCTGACGCGACCGGCGCGCTTCTAAACTAGCCCCCTTTGGGCAGCCCCAATACCCGCTCGCCGATAATGTTGTGTTGAATCTCGTTGGTGCCTGCCGCGATGGTGCCGCGGCGGGCTGCGAGCATCCGATGCGACCACTTGCCGCGATCTATAGCGCCGGTCGCCTGATACTCGAACTGGCTATAGGGTCCGAGCAATTCCATCGCGAACATCTGAATGCGCAGATTGAGCTCCGTCGTACCAAGCTTCAGAATCGATCCCTCCGGGCCGGGCGGCAGCCCCTTCAGTTGTCGGGTGAGCTGACGCAGGCTGGTGTATTTGAGGCCGTCGGCCTGGCAAGCGAACTCCGCGATTTTCTGGCGTACGTATGCGTCGTTCGATGCTGGTCGACCGTTGCGCGTCACTTTCTCTGCCAGCTTCGCAAGCTGCCGCACCTCCACCATCATCTCGGTGCGGCCGCCATGGATGGTGCGCTCGAACATCATATTGGTCATCGCGACCATCCAACCCTGGTTCTTCTGACCGACCAGGTTGGCTTTTGAAACATGCACGTCTTCATAGAACACCTGGTTGAAGCCGTGCTCGCCGGTGATTTGCAGGAGCGGTCGCAC
>JAFAHS010000012.1 GCA_019237115.1 Deltaproteobacteria bacterium | reverse complement strand
GCCCCGCGGCGTACGCGCCAGTCTCAGTTCGGCGGCCACGTTAGTGCGTAGTCTTCCGCTCGTGTACGCCCAACGGCAGAAGCGGCGCAGCGCTTCGAGCTTGCGATTAATGCTGGCCGGCTTCATCGACCGTTCGCGGCTTAGGTATTGGCGGAAGTGGGTGAGATCGCTCGCCGTTAATTTCTCAAGGGGATGGCCGTCGTACCAAGCTGCAAACAGCCCCAGGTCGCTGCGGTAGCCGCGCACGGTGACCGGCGCGACATCCTCGCGCGTGAGCGCCCTTAGGAACGCGGCCACCCAAGGGTGCTCCCTCGACTTCGGCGGCGGCGGTATTTCACGCAAGGTCAACCCCCGCGTTAGAGGGCGGGTTTACTGCGTACAATACGGCGGGCATGCGAGCAACATAGCATGAAATGCGCCTTGTACGCAGGAATTTCACGCAATGTTTCGCTGCTCAGGCAGCTTTTGACCAGTTTCTTACTCTAAGAAGCCCCAAAACCTGGTCCTTAGAGTAAATTTCTGCACGGATGCTGCCGGGACCCCTATGGGGGCGGCCCATCTTTTTACCTACCCGCTCTTGCAGCAGATCGCCCGCGATGATTTTGGCCTGGCGGACGGCGATTTGACCGGGCGTCCATTTAACCAGTTGAAGAACTACGCCTGGTCACAGATCGGTCAAATTCCTCTTTACGAGATTTATGTGCGCGAAGGTTTTGAAGCCGCACGGACTGTCGTGCAACGCCTGGTATCCAAGAAGTAGGAAGGTCGTCCCTCTCGGTTTTTAACATGAACGGGCTAGTCAATCGCTCCCCAGGTAAGAACTTAGGTCGTCCTTGGCGATGTTAGCCCGCGTGCTACCAGCGCGCCTTTCCATTTTTCTAATATCGAAGTCCATCCCGGGTTTCCTCTCGGATCTCGCCAAACGCCGAGGCACTCGACTCAAGCCGTTTGACACCTACCAGCCAACGTGCGATCCGAACGGCGTTTTCGACAACGATTTCTATGCGTTAATGTCAAAATTTGACATTCCAGCAGCTTCAGCGAAGAATCGAACCATGAACGTTTCTCTGCCGGAACAGATGGAGGAGTTCGTCCGTCAAAAAGTGGCCCTTGGAGATTATGAAACGGCCAGCGAGGTTGTCCGTGAAGGACTTCGCCTCCTGAAACAGCGCGATGAGCTCTGGAAGGCCGAGGTGCGGAGTAAGATCAAGCAAGGCATGGAATCGATCCGGGCTGGTCGGAGCATTCCGGCGCAACAGGTCAAAGCGGAAATGGCTGCGTTTAAGAAGAAGTGGAAGAAAAATCGCAGCCTTAAATGAAGGGTTGCGAACTGTCGCCAGAGGCGAGAGACGACCTCCAGGAAATTTGGACGTATATCGCTAGCGACAACCCTGGCGCGGCCGACAAACTCGAAGAGGACATTTACGCGGCTTGCGAGTTTCTTTCCGAAAACCCTCATGTAGGCCACAAGCGTCCCGACCTGACCGATGAACCGGTGCGGTTCTGGCCAGTACGAGGGCACTACTTGGTAATGTATCTACCTGACACTAAGCCGCTGAAGATCGTGCGTATTCTTCAGGGAGCCCGGGACGCGTCGTCACAACTTCAATCATAACAAGGATCAGCAGCTCGCTATCTCTTCAGCATAATCTACCCTGCTCCACCCTCCCCTTCCCTCGCCCACTATTTACCGATCGATTTCCGAAGGATCATAAGGGAAGATATCGGCCTGGGTGCGCATCGCCTCATTAAACATATAGCCTTCGCCTTCCTCGGTCGTCAGTATTACCCTGTCCCCGGGGGACCAGTCGTCATTACCGGACTCCCACTCGACATCCAGGAGCCTCCCGCCCTCTGTCCGCACAACGTACATCGCCGAAAGGTTTTGGAGAACAGTCCCCCAAACTCCTCCCTCCTGCGCTTTCGTACTTATTTGATCGAAGAATCCAAAGCAGGTCGCCACCAGAAACAGCGTGAAGGGGCGGCTTCGCCACTTGCTCATTGTGTTCATCGCATCGAGAAAAAGACCGACCTGAATCGCAATCCCTAGCTGTTGGGAGTGGCTGGGGTTTGGCTATCTTGCGGGGCTGCAGGTGTTTGCCGTGGCAGCTGGTCTTGTCTTTGCCACCGAGGCTGCTGCTGCCAAGGGCCTCTCTCCGCGCCACCGCGGCGGCGATCCCACGGACGCATCCCACTTACGGCCTCATAAAGCGCAACTCTTTGTTCGGGTGTGAGCACCGCATTAATCTTCGCCCGATGCAGTGCCATCTGAACTGTACTTGTGCTGAGTGCGTTCACCAGGTTGGTCGCTTTTGCCTGAATGTCTGCGATATTTTCGGGGTTCGCCAGGATAGCCGCATTCAACGATTCTCTGGCTATTATCACTTGCGCCCGGGCGGCACGAAGGCTGTCCCGATCGTCCTCACGGATCTGCTTCAGCCTGGCCTTCTCATCATCGGTCAATTGGAGCCTTTCCCAAAAACGGTCTCGCATTGACTTCTGAGCCGGCTCAGCTGCGTTTGCGCCTTGATCTGTGGGGGTTGGACTAGCGGCCTGGGCGACTAAACGCGCGGCGTATGCCAATGCCAAGAGGGTTATAGCAATTTTCTTCATAGAGCT
>JAFAHS010000466.1 GCA_019237115.1 Deltaproteobacteria bacterium | reverse complement strand
GCTAGCCGCTTCACGCAGCCGAAAGTTCCCGGGAGAAACGCGAAAGTCACGCAGAAGTCGGCTCCTCAGATGACGGCGCACGCGAGATTGGCAAGCTTTCCTGGCGGAAGCGCAGAGCGCGTGAAGACGAGCGCAATGCACGTCTTGCCCAGCTCGAAGCGGCGAACGCGCCGTTTCCCGCACTTCTCGCCGACAAATCGAGTAGCTCCAAAAGTCGCGTAGATAGTTATCGTCGCAGCTCCGATTTCAGCACCAGCGCCATTCTTCTTTTAGACACTCGGAGGGAGCGCGATGCGCTGTTCGAAGTGCAAGGCTGACAGTTCGGACCGGGCGAAATTCTGTAAGGAGTGGCGGCGGTCGGCCAGACGTTGCCGGATGGCTGGCGAAGCAGCTCTCCTTAACCCAAAACGGGGCGCTTGCTGCGTTACTCGAAGATCGGGTAGGTCATCGACGGGCGCCAGCGATGTGGAGGATGGACCGGTATCGGCCGCGCAGCCAAAACATGCGCTTGTTGGCGCTCGGGATGTTCTTGATTGGGCTGACAGCCGGCTACCTCCGTGTGGTTCGCCACTTCAGGGTCACGGAACTACCCAGCGAGCGCCATTTTGGCCCCCCCGGCCCGGTCAAGCCGGCCGGGGAAGTCTATCTCGAACCGATCGGCATCGACGCGCTCAACGACGCGATGCAGATGCGTGCCTATCTGTCGCCAAGCATATCCAACAGCAAAAACGCTCGAACCGCCTCGGACCGGGGGGATCTGACCTTATTGGTCACCCACGACGACACGGTGGAGGAAGTAAAGCTAGCGGCAGCTGACCATCTCGCTACCTCAACCTTCGAGGTCGACCTGAATAAGGGTAGCGTCACCCACTATCCACTGGACGCTTACCAGGCACGCTTCGACGTCCAACTCCTCGAGGGAAAGTCCTCACTCAGGCTCCCGGTTAGGGTCACAATGTGGGAAGGAGTGCTCGGCTACAAATTGCATACGACAAGCCAACCCGGACCCCCGTATGACGTTGAGCTGACAACTGCGATCACGCGCAGCGGCGCCTTTGTACTGTTCGCGCTTTGCGCGTATGGCGCCATGATCATGCTCGCCTGTTGTGCGCTGGCGATCGGCATCTTGACGTTCATCGACGTGCGCCGGCCGGAAGCGACGTTGGTCGGGGCTCTCGCCGCAATCGTGTTTGCGCTGCCAGTGGTGCGCAACGCGCTACCGGGCTCGCCGCCGCTCGGTGTCGGGGCAGATCTCTGGGTGTTTTTGTGGACCGAACTCGCGGCCGTGCTGGCGCTCGCGCTGCAGGTCTTCAAATGGGCGAAGAGCGGTCCTCGCCCTTAGGCGCGCGGGTTGGAGTGGAGCAACGCATAGGGTTTCTGGGGTGTCATCGGGTCGCTGAACGACAATTTCGAGATACTCGACCACCCGATCATTGGCATTTTCATTGCTGACTGGAACCGTTTCGTTTCACACTCTGCGGCACACCTTCGCATCGAGGCTCGTGATGGCCGGAGTCGATTTGCTGACCGTTCAGAGCCTTGGGGGTTGGCGAGACTTGGCGATGGTTCCGAGGTATGCTCACTTGGCACCCGGGCATCGCCGTGAAGCGATAGAGGCCTTGGCTCGGGGCGAAACTTTGAAACGGAGTGGCACTCAAACTGGCACTAGCTATCGGGAAGCTTCTCGGGCGGTCGACGTCAGAGTTTCGGTAAATGCCTGATTTATTTATAGTTTCATTCGCCAAGCGAGAGTGGCGGAACGGCAGACGCGCTGGACTTAGGATCCAGTGCCGCAAGGCGTGCGGGTTCAAGTCCCGCCTCTCGCAATCCAATAAAACAAAAGAGTTTTGGACCATCTATGGGTATCGGGCGGCAGTCGGGGAAGGTGGAGTGTGGCTGTTTTGTGGCTGTGCTCGGACGCACGGCTTCGATTTATCCTTGCGCGGAGTGCAGGCGGGAGAGTTTCTCGGCGGCCTCGCGCATCATCCCTTCGTCGACGATCGCGTAGCGCCTGTAAACGGTCTCCGTCTGGTGGCCGCTCATCTTCATAGCGGCCGATCGGGGGACGCCGGCGCGTTCAAGGTCACGGACCGCGGTCCGTCGGAAATCGTGAACGTGCCTTTTCGACACGCCGGCTTGGCGACAGGCTTTTTTCCAGGAGTAGCGGAAGTTCAGGATCGGGGTGCCATCGTCATGAACGAACACCCAAGGAATGATTTGCCCTGTTGCGCGTTCGAGGCCACGGACCCATTCGCGCTGCTTTTCGAGCACGGTGCGCAGCTCGGGCGTTAGCGGGAACATCCGGCCCTCGGCCGTCTTGCCTTCGCCGGGTTCTAGACGCAGCCAGCCGGCGTCAAGGTCGACGTGACGCCATTGGCGGGTCAGAAGTTCTGACTTCGTGCGCTAGCCCGTGATGTAGGCGATCTGCGCGACTGGCCTTAAGTAGTTTGGCGACAGGTTCTGCACGGCCGCATACTCGCGTGCCTCGAAGAATCCCTTGCGAGCGTTGTAGAGGAATCACCTCTGACGACGCAAACCCACTATTCATATATCCGTTCCGGCAACGATCCTGCGAATTTCTGTTCGAACGAGACTTGACGGAAACAGAGCACCCCGCAACCGACAACAGGGATTTCACGTTCCTGAACCCGACCGACATCACATTAACGGCTTGGATTTGGTCCGATCGATTTAGGGCGCACACGCTGCCGACGGCAAGGTTGGGCAAGTCGGGCGGTAGCTTTCATCCCCCAGCCAAGTTCGCCATTGGCCACAGTCCAGGTTACGGGTGAGACGTGCGCAAGCCAGCGCAATTACGTCTTCCCTCCGCCATGCGTCAATGCGCAGTTTGTCCCCATCCGAGTACGCCAGGCGGTGCCCGTCTGGGAGAAAGATCACTGGACCGTCATCTCCCGGCCTCGCATAGCGGGCAACCTCCTCGCCGTCACCAAGACGCCAAAGGACGACGCGGTTTTTGCTCGGCGACAACGGGTCTGCCAGGGCGCCGGCGAGGTACTGTCCATCAGGCGCTAGCGCCAGATGGAAGACCCATCCCTCGTGCGCGATGCTACGTAGAGTGCGGCCCGCCGTATCGAGGATTTCTACCGAGCCACCTGCCTCAAGGGCGAGGAACAACCGGTCGGACGTGAGTACCAGATCTTTGACTCGCCGCGCCGGCAGGATCGACTCGCTTCCGCCCAGTGTATCCCACAAGCGCAAAGAGCTGTGAAGATTCTGGTTCGCGCTGAAGGCAACCCGACGTCCATCGGTGCTGAAAAATGGCTGCGCATCGGAAAAGGGGTCCAGAGGCAATTCGCGGGTTACGCAGAATTGCTTGTCGCCACTTTTGGATAAGTCGCAGCGGTCGAGGCGGAAATAGCCGCGTAGGGACTTGCCGGTCGTGGCGATGAGCAACTGACCCTCGGGGGTGAAGGCGCTCCCCACGATGGCAGCATCGGGGTAGTCATCCAACTGCCGATGAAACAACGCCTGTCCGCCCTCCACGGGTAGCACGCTGAGGGCTCGCCATTCCGTCACCGCGAGCAGTCTGCTGTCGGGGCTGAAGGCGAGCCCGGCGACCCGTTTCTCGGGATGCGCCAGCTCACGTGTCTGCCCGTCTGATACTCGCACCGCCACCACCTGCGCCTGGGGTTCCACTCCCGCGGCGGCGATCCAACGGGCGTCCGGACTCGCAGCCAGCGCCCAGATTAGGCCCGGTATTTCGGCCAGCCAGTCGGTTTCCTCTCCCAAAGGCCAGAGATAGATACCGCCGTCCCCGGCCGCTAGAATACTGCGCTCGTTTGGGGCAAATGTGGCCTGGGTCATGTAATCAGGGACCGCCGCGCGCCAGATCTCGCGTCGATCGGCGAGATGCCAGATGCGCACAGTGTTGTCGTAGCCGGCGGTCAGCACACGCGCACCGTCGCGGCTGAAGCGCACACTGGCCACCTGCCCGTCATGCTGAAGCTCAGCTAGAAGGATCCCGCTGCGGGCGTCATGGAGGCGCACGACGTTTCCGCACGCGGTGGCAAGCACCTTGGCATCCGTGGAAAATGTAGCATCTTCGAAGGACTCGTCGCAGGTAAGCTCAAACAAGCGCTGACCATTCAGCGTGTCGAAGAGTTCCAGGCCCCGATAGCCCATCCCGGCAAGGAGGGCACTATCTGGACTAAAGATCAGCTTTTCTTCCCTGGCTAGCTGCCAGCTTTGCAGCAATTTTGCACCGCCCGGAGCGAATAGTGCGACGTTCCGGCCTGTGCGTCGCGCCAGGAGCCGGCCAGTTGAATCGAAAGTGAATTCAGCCGAGGGTTCCGAGACTGGGTCGTGCAGTGCAGTGCCGGTTACGGTGTCAACCAACTGTGGGCCGACCGCAAGCAGACGGCCATCCCGGCTAAATTCGAGGCGGCGAGTACGATCTGATGGAGCGGTCTGGAGCTGTGTCAGGTATGCTGGCGCCGGCTGCATTTCGCGGCCATCGATAAGGCGCAGCACGTGCCAAAGTCTTCCACAGTCAAAATAGAGCACACAGCAGCCGTCCGGCGTCAGAACGGGTTTGCTGTTGTAATGCTTAGGCACCTCCCAGAGTGGATGACCTTGGGGCACGCTGAAGGCGCTCAGCCGATCGCTTTGGTCCGCCAGCGCGACGCGACCGTCGTTGCTGTAGTTCGCGGCGGCGTTGGAGTTTCCTTTGGCGAGACGCAGCGTCTGAGCCGGTAACAGCCGCAGGACTGCCTGCAGCGCCTGCTGTGTCTCCAGCGTATCCAGCCGGCGCGCCGCCTCGATGGCGAGCAAACCCGCAAGTTCGATGGCGGCGGGTTGCTCAAGCCGGATACGTGAGGACTCGGCAGCAAGCTGGCGGGCAAGCGCGACCTCCTGGCGAGTGTGCGCGAGGTCGCGTTGACGTTCCGCTTCCCGGCGCTGCACGTTCGTGTACCAGATACCCGCGCTGAGCAGTACGATTAACGTCGACGCGGCGACCACCCCGATCTGGTTGCGACGCCTACGCCGCCTCTCGTCACGGCGGCGTAGAACTTCAAGCTCGATGCCCAGGAGTCCGGCAAGCAGCTTGAGCAACGCGCCATCCCGACCGTCCGCGGCGGGACGCGCATCAGCCGCAACCGGCTCGGCCGCTTCCCCGGTGAGTTCGCCGTTCGCGGCTACCCTGTAGCGAATGGGCTCCGAAAAGCATTCCTCCGCCTCGCGCCCTGGGATATCGCTGGCGTGTGGCTCGCCATCGACAATGATGCAGTAGACCCGCTCGTCGCCACGCATAGCTTTGAAGACGCGGATCTCCTCCGCTACCCAGCGGGAGCGGGCCGCGCTGGGCGAACAAATCACCACCATTGCCCGCGAACGCCCCAGCGCTTCGCGGATGCGAGCCGGTAGGTCGGCGGCGCTGGCGAGTTCCTCTCGATCGCGAAATACCGGGAACAGGCTTCTTGGCAGTGCTCCGTACTTACCCAGGCTGCCAATCAGTTGCCGCGGCAAACGGTAGGTTTCCAGCGCGCGATGCAGCCAGGAAGCCCAGCGTTCATCCCGGTGGCTGTAGCTGAGAAACGCCCAGTAGCCAGTGGGTTCGGGCGGGGTGATGTGTTCGGACACGCTTATCTGCCTCTTTCAAGCGGCAGGCTACACTTCGACCACACGTATGCACAGCGTGTGTCCACACTGATAGTTGGCCTGTCGTTAGAACATGAAGATCTTAAGGAAACAGATAATCAAACCTTAAAGAGGATGGGCCAGTTCTGAGTATCAAAGTGGAGTGAACCCCTCAGGCTGGACAGAATGTCAAAAGCAACTCTACAAACTCGAGGGCAGAGGCACCACAAAGCGCTCGAAGGCGCTATGCGTAACCCCGGCCCTTTGCTAGGCGGTGCTTATGACATTTCACCGCGCTGCGGCGCACGCCCTGGTAGGCTGCTCCCTAGTGGCGCCTGCACAGGCTCCGACAAAGGGAACGGCAAGGGCTTCCCCGCTGACTGCTGGCGTCTGGCACACATACGGATCGAGAGAGTAATGCGAGCAGGACCGGGGCTTTTTGCAGCGTGACCCGATAATCGGCCCACGAATGAAGTAAGTGCGTTCCTTCGGCGGCGACGCGCTGAGCGGTTAGACGTCAGATCCTAAGCTCATCGCGCTTGACGCCTCGCGCCGTTACCTGCGCAACCAGCCTAATAACTTTCTTGAGCGGGTGAGCACCGCCTAACCCACATTTCTCGGTGTCGGCGATCTGAGTGGGAGCATCCTCCTCGGTCCCCATAGAACGCGATGAAACGCGCACCGCAATTGCCGCAGTGAATTTCCAGCGTTCGCCGGGTATCGGGTAAGCGTGAGAATGGTAGTTTCGACTGCGTGCCAGTCTGTTTGCGTTTAGGCACAGCTCCAGCACGAGCATGGCAGAGTCGCTTTCAACAGCAGGAAGAACCGAAAATATGTCGGCCTGGCATACGGATGCTGAGGTCGCAGCAACACCGGAAATCGGCCTCAACCTAACAGATCAACTGTTAGAAAGCACCGTCGCCAAAATGTGGCTGAATTGTGGCGGCAATGAGGTGCTCTATAGGTTGATCAGCGCCACCGTCTACTGATCGAGACGCTGAAAAGTCCTTGAAAAGCGTGTGAAGTGATGACGTGCGCCACTCATTGCCGATACGCGAGCAGAACTTAGGATCCAGTGCCGCAAGGCCTGCGGGTTCAAGTCCCGCCTCTCGCACCAACCACTTCGGGCATTCTCCCCTTCAACAATTCCCGGGAAACCCGCTCACATCGAACCCGATCGGCCAGCAATCGGCTGCTCAGAGCACGGCCAAGGGGACACGCCAGGCGTCATATCCATAGACCCAGTCGCCGTCGGTCCTCTGACGCATCCAAGTATTCTTGCTTGAAGTGAGCTGAACTCGCGAGGCACGCTCCTTGCGCGTTAACTCGTAGCGCCTGAGGGCGGCAGGAATACAGTCGGGTTCAATTCCTTCGAGGCAGCGCGAGAGCACCGCCGCATCTTCGACCGCCATCGCCGCACCCTGTGCCATGTAGGGAGTCATCGCGTGACAGGCATCACCCAGCAGGACGATGCGGTCTTCGCCCCAGCGGGGAACGGGGTCGCGTTCGACGAGCGCCCACTTGTGAACTTGCTGACAAGCGGCGAGTACGGCGCGCACTTGCGGGTGAAAGTCCTCATAGGCTGAGCGCAAGGTCTCGGTGTCGCCATGCGACGACCAAGATTCGACCTCGAACTGCGACTCGGGGGTGCTGGTAACAAAATAGATCTCCTCTCGATTCGGCTTCACGAAGTAGACGACGATATGCCGATCTGCGCCCCACCACTTCGTATTGTCGCCGATATCAAGCGCGGCGAGATGTCCTGTGGGAAAAGTCGTGCGATAGGCGACCCGTCCGGTGAAACGAGGTTTCTCAGTTCCGAAGAGGATCTCCCGGACGAAGGAATGAACACCGTCAGCACCGACCAGCGCGTCGGCCGTTCTATGGGCACCGTCGGCGAACGAGAGTGTCACGCCATCTTTGACGCTCTCGAGACCGACAAGCCTCTGGTTGAGGTGGATGAGCTGGCGAGGAACAATCGACGCGATCGCGGAATGCAGGTCGCCACGGTGGAGAAGTAGGTATGGAGCTCCAAAGCGCTCCTCAGCCGCCGGGCCCAGCGGATAGTGGTGCGCAAGCGTGCCGGTTTTCGAGTCGCGGTTTTGCCAGTACATCGGATAGAACGCCAGCCTACGCAGCTGTGGCTCGAGCCCGAGCTCTCGAAGCACCCGAACTGCGTTCGGGCTCTGCTGGATGCCGGCGCCGACCCGCGCAAATGCGCTCGCTTGCTCATAGACTTGAACTCTCACCCCGACCCGCAGGAGCGCGGCCGCAGCAGTAAGTCCTCCAATACCGGCGCCAACGATTGCGATTTCGAGTTGTTTTTTCGACAAGGCAGTCACCCAAACTGTCTCGAAAATGTGTACACCGGCGCCAGTGACTCCAGGAACAGGCTACATTGTTGCAAAGTAGGCTCTGAGATCCACTGCAAGCACCCAACCATCTGCTCGCGGTTCCAGCGGTGGCCATCGCGCGAAGAAGCTCCGGACGCTTTCTCCACGTGAGCCTGTTGGCGGATTTCGTAGAGGGCGTGCCGGAGGTGGGGCCAAGAGCACTCAACCTCTGACCGCTAATAACGAGACGGCTTCGTTCGGACTCAAAAAGAATCGAGCAGGGAAGCACCCTCAGAAATAATTATGCGCCAAGGAGTGTCGGGGGCTGCCGCCCAACCGTAGGACCAAGACGAGAGAGGAGGAGAACCTCGGCGCCCATTACTATTTAATATCGCGTTGGACCTAGTAGTGCGACGGTCTGCGCCAAGACAGCAATGGACGCCAGGATGAGCGGGGCCTTAAGCGATGTCAGAAGCTGAGGGACCGATCCCAGATACCTGGTGCGCGATGTTCTCATGAGCCTAAGACGTTTTGTCGCGGTCGGAACATGTTCGAAATGTGGTGAAGAGAGTGGGTCCGGCATCGGGCTCTATCGGCGGTGTGGGACGGGCGCAGGTAATCGCAGGGTCGTCTCTGCTTCCTAAGCGACTAGTTCAGCGGCCAAAAAGATCGCTTTCGGTGCGCCTCACGTCTCCCAGCTCATCATCTTGAGCTCACACTGAAAGGTGGCGGGCGGCCTTCATCGACAATCGTGTCGATAACGTTTTGGTCGTGTTACGGGGCAATTACGTAAGTCAATCGTATCAACAAAACCGATTGTTAAATTTCTGCGAAGCTGTTTCACAGCCCGCCTCCGCCAAGCTACACGATACGCGGCGGGCGAGATTCTTCATTCATCCTGGGGAGGACACGATGAGACTTCGTTCACGTTTCTTGGCCCTCGCTGCGGCCGGCCTGGCACTGGCAGCTTCCGGCTGTGCGCAACTCCAGCAGCAAATCGAGCAGCCACGCCAATGGGGTAACTGCGCCCTGCTGGGCAGCGTGATTGGAGCCGGGGTCGGCACCGGAATCGGTTTTGGCATCGCCGACAACGTTCAGGGTAGTAATAACTCCTCCCAGCGAGTCATCACCGGGACCTTGATTGGTACCGGCGTTGGTGCGGTTGTTGGACTGGTCGCCGGTCATTTCATCTGCGATCCGATTGTTCAGCCGCCACCGCCTCCTCCTCCACCACCGCCGCCTCCTCCTCCGCTGCCCCCGCCGCCGCCAGCCAAGGAGAAGCTGGTGCTGCGTGGTGTCCATTTCGATTTCGACAAGTACAACATTCGCCCCGGCGATGCGGCGGTGCTGGATGAAGCCGCAGCGACGCTGCGAGCGAACCCCAACGTAATCGTTCAGGTGAACGGCTACACCGACGCGATCGGAACAGAAGAGTATAACTTGCGCCTTTCGCAGAGGCGCGCCGACGCAGTGAAGAACTACCTAGTGCAGCAGGGCGTCTCGCCCTCCGTCCTGATTACTCAGGGCTTCGGCAAGACCAATTTCGTCGCGACGAACGACACCCCCGAGGGCCGCGCGCAAAATCGGCGCGTGGAGCTAGTCCCACAGCAATAGGTATACAGTCTTCCCTCGATCGGTGGGCGCCCGCGCACGCGGGCGCCCACCTTCGTTTCAGGATAAAATTTGGTTCGCTGCCAAGTGCGAGCCTGATATTTTCTATTCTAGATGTGGGTGGGGACTTTTAGGCAGGATCGGCGAACCATAGTCGCGGTTATTGGCTCCACGGTCCTGCGGGGTGGGAATCGTGATGATCGTGACGCCGGGGCAAGGATGAGCTCGCAGTCGTGCTCGGCCTCAGCATCCTCAGCGCCGAATTCGTGTGGGTGCGCTGCTGGTTTAGGCGACAAGAGCGGCAGCGGACCTGGCTATAACAGTCCGCGGAGAATCGAGGGAAGTTCGCGGCCGGAAAGGGCAGAAGTGCGTCTTTACTTGAGACGCGGCAGCACTTCCTTGTCAAAGCGGTCCATAAAGTGCTCGAGCGTGCGATCTGCGCCAATCGGTGTGATCAAAACCTCGTGAATTCCCAGCTCGGCAAATTGATTCAGATAATCTGCCAGCTCCGTGGGCGGTGCGAGAATTCCCTCGACATAGCCCCCCGTCTCGGTCCAGCGTTCCGAAAATCCAAGATACACGCGATGTGACAACGCGAAGCTCGACAGATCGCGCCCTTCGCGCGCGGCGATTTCGCGCAGCCATCGCAGGCGCTCGGCCACCTGCACGGGCTTCATCCGCGTGCCATGCCATCCATCGCCCAGTTCAACCGCGCGTCGAACCGCGCGCCGGCTGATACCGCCGATCACGATTGGTATCTTGCCCTCGGCCGGACGCGGTCCAAATCGCATTCCGGAAAGCTGAAAAAACTCTCCTGCAAATTCGGGCGTGTCGTTCGCCCAACAGGCCCGCATCAGACGTATCGCTTCATCCGTGTACTTGCCGCGATCTGCATACGGCGCCCGCAGGGAGCGAAATTCGGCTTCCAGCCATCCGCTCGCCACCCCCGCGGTCACCCTGCCCTGCGCCAGCCGGTCGAGGGTCGCAAACTCTTTGGCCAGATGAATCGCGTTGCGATAGGGAACTACGATCACGCTAGTGGCAAGTCTTATCCTGCTGGTGACCGCCGCGACGTACGCTAGGGTCGCAATCGGCTCGAGGATCTCCAGCGCGGGAATTGTGCCGCCAGCCGCGGGGACCAGAATGTGATCGCTGACCCACAGCGACGAATAGCCCTCCGTTTCGGCACGTCGCGCTACTCCAGCGACCTCATTAGCAGTCGCACCAAATTGGGGAAGGTGAAGGCCAAGTTTCATACTGTCACCTGACTACGATTCCTATAGATATCGCGAGCGCCCAGATTCTATTGCAGTGGTTATGAAACCGGCTTTTTCCGCCGTCGGATTGGTAATACGGCTGGCCGATCCTCTTCTGCGGCCGGTCCTTTTTCAAGCCCGATTCCGTCGTCTCCCGGGGCCGCTTAAGGCTCACCTGCCAGAGCATACTGTTTTCCTTCCCGCAATTTATATCGCGCCGCGGCCGACACCTCAGGTCAATCGTTCACGATGGTACGCAAGATAAAGTCCCGTGCCGACCGAACCGGTAATCGCTACCAATAGGTACTGTACGATGAAGCGCAGCGAGCGATGCGGATCGCCGCCATGTGCGAACCAGAACAGCACCAGGTTCCATGGCACATAAAGCGCATAGAGAATAGCCAGCGGGAGGACCCACCGCTTCATCCTCCAGATGCCCCAGGCATACGCGAGCAGAATTAACCCAAAGAGCGGTCCGAACACCGCGTTGGCAAGCGGGGTCTGGAGCCGGTAGCCAAAGATTACCAACCCCAAATGCGAGGGATCCCGCAAGTGCTGTAAGAGCTTGGTCATGTTGGAGACGGCCAACACAACAAAAAGTACCGCCATAACCGTCAGGAAAACCCCGCGCCCTCCGGAAGTGCTGCCTGGCGTCCCGCTCATTTGATGCACCTCGCTTGGATTAGTCTGGTAAGGGATGAACGAGAGGACGCTAGTAGTGGACCTCGCGTACTGCAAGCTTCAGAATAAGCCGACACTGAGCTGCGGGCCAACCTACCGGTCTGACTATCTGACACCGCTTCGATGAGTCGCCGCCGCATTGGCTCAAGCGAGCGATCTTGATTCGTTTTGATGCTCAGCGCCGCTTCCCACCTGCACGGATCCGTAAACTCCTCAAAACCGCAAGCGCAGCCGTTTACTAAAGAGCGCCAACCACTCGCGGACCGATAGTTGAGCCCATTTTTTCCGCGGGCGGCCGGCTAGACCGTGGGCGTACGATCTGCCAGGTCATGTTTCCTTCTGTCCGGCTAAACCTGACGTTTCCATTCACCACGTTGGTGAATTATCCTTGACCGGCTCACAAGAAAAACGCGAGTGAACCGGAAGCGCAAATCGCTGATTATTGTGGCGGCGGCTGTCGTCTTATCGGGGGTGGTCGCGGCTCTGCTGGCGGCGTTTGCGATCTACAACCTGAACTCTCTGATCGAACGTAATCAAACACGCATCCTCAGACTCGTCAGCGAGGAGCTGAAGCGACCGGTTCAGGTAGATGAGGTCAGCGCCCGTGCAGGATTTGGTGTTTGGATCGAGATCGGCGGGCTCAAAATTGCTGAAGACCCGGCGTTCGGCCAGTTGCCGTTTCTTTCCGCACCCCGCGCCACTCTTGAGGTCGACCTGCTTCCGATTCTTCGTGGAGCGGTTCGCGTCCACACGATGACGTTGATCAATCCGGATGTTCGGCTTCTGGAAAACGCTGCCGGCGTTTTAAACACCGACAGCATTGGGGGCCCGCCCGGCCAGCACAATAAGGTCTCGCTGATGGTCGCGTCGCTTTTCGTGAACTCCGTCGAAGTCGACGACGCCACCATTCACTACAGCCGGGCCGGGCAGCCGGATGCACCGATCGAAATCCGCCATCTCGACGGCAAGGTCTCCGACTTTGGCTTGCTTAGGCGGGTGCACCTCGATGGCAAGTTCGCATTTCTTGAAGACGCACAGAACCTTTCCGTGTCGGGCATTATCGGCCCCTTGCTGCACCGGCGCATATTTGACACCGCATCGATTCCCCTCGATATCGAATTCGAAGCCCAGCCCCTGGTCGCCGACAAGCTCAAGGCTCTCGGGGTGGTCGGAACGAATATTCCTGAAGGTCTCTCGATTCCCGATGCCGCGCAGTTCAACGGCTCCTTAAAGGGCACCATGGACTCGCTGAACTTCGATTTGAGCGCCAACCTGGGTTCGGGCCGAATCAACTACTCGACGATTTTCGCCAAACCAGCGAACCTTCCAATGACCGTCACAGCCAAGGGAGCTATGGGACTGGTCTCTGACCGGTTCAATCTCGATTCGGTACATGTCAGGTTGGCGGACCTGGATGCGACCCTCAGCGAAATGGCCTTTCCGAGCAGCGGCCCATCGCACCTGCGCATCGAAACCAACGCCTTCGATGTCGCGGCGCTCGGCAGCACGCTCCCATTCCTGGGGTCTTATCACCTTACCGGCAAGGGCCAGGCGCGCGTGAGTTTGACCTTCGGAAACACTCCATTCTCCAGCGATGGTTCGGTGTCGGTGACAGACGCCTCAGTCATTGTGGCGAACGGAAAAGTTCCAAGCGTTTCCAATCTCGATGCGACCGCACAGTTGCGTGGCCAGACCCTCGTCCTGAAGCCGTCGACCTTCTCCATCGCCTCGGCGCGCGCAACGCTTCAAGGCGCCGTCAACTCGTTCAACCCGCTGCAGGCGACCTACCAACTGGACGCGCAGTCAATCCGGCCTGCTGCTCTCATTCCCAGCCGACCCCCCGCAGAAACCGTGAATCAGGTCCATATCGCGGGGAATGCCCACGGCGAGTTCAGCGCGCCCCGGCTATCTACGCGCATCACATCCTCTGACGGGCTTCTGTTTGGTGCCGCATATCGAAATCTCGACCTCATGGCGGGCTACAACAACAGCCGCCTCACTGCGAATCCTCTGACGGTCGCGGTTTTTTCCGGTTCCTTGGTCGCCGCGGGCGGTCTGACAATGGGTCTGCGGCCGCAGTTTAACGTTAACGCGAACCTGCGGGGCATCAACGTTCATCAGGCGTTTCTGGCGATCGATCCGAAGACCCAGCGACGATTGAGAGGTTTTGTAACCGGCAACTTGAATCTAGGTGGCGCGGGCAAGGACTGGAATGCCATCAAGCCAACACTCACTGGCAACGGCGACCTGGCGCTTACGAACGGTAAAGTCGCAGGGGTTAACATCGTCGCCGTGGCGATAGACAAGATCGCCTCCGCGCCGGGCGTCAGCCAGATCGTCAACGCGACCTTTATGTCCGACCATCGCGGGATGCTGGCTGATCCCGATACCCAGGTGAAGTACGCGCGCTCAACCTTCGTGGTGGCCAGTCAACGCATCACGACCCACGATCTGATCGTGAAATCAGACGACTATGGAATAACCGGCGATGGGTGGTTCGATTTTGACAACAATATCAGCATGAGCATGGACATCCAGCTCACCTTTGGGCTGTCGGTGACGATCCCGGTCTATGTGACCGGCCAGACGCCGGTAGTGGTCGTGGTGCCGGATATTCCCAAACTCGCGGAGCGCATCGCACTCGGCGCGCTGAGCGTGCCTGGCCGAATCATCCGCGGCGGAGTAAACGGCTTGAGCAACTTGATCGGTGGCAGCAGTTCATCCGGCTCCAGGACTCCGTCGAGTTCGAATCCGCTCGACGAACTAAAAGGCCTGCTACCTTGAAGTAAGGCGCTCCACGTCTGCGCTCGCTGGGGTCGGCAGCGCGGCGGGCTCCACGACCAGCTCTATCCTGCGATTCTGGGCGCGGCCCGAGGTGGTCGCGTTACTTGCGACAAAGTGGCTCGCGCCGAAACCACGAGAGACGATATGGTCGGCAGGAACTCCGTGTTGCTCCAGGTAGGAAGCGACCGCTGCGGCACGCTCATCCGATAGCCGCTGGTTCAAATTCTTTCCACCGGTCGCGTCACAGAAAGAGTCTACATAGATTGTCGACGAGGGTTTGTTCTTCAGCATCTCGACGGCTGAATCCAGGATCGGATCGGAATCCGTGCCGAGAGAGCCGTCGCGCCGAAACTCGACTCCCCGCAGGTCGACTTTCTCGACCCCCTGGCTGGGGCTCGGCACCTCGGCGGTCTGTGCGGCCGGGGCTATGGGCTCTATCTGTTGAACCGTCTTTGAACAAGCTGAAGCATAGATAAACACCAATGCGGTCAGTCCTCCGAGTAGAGGACCGGCAACCCAATTTACGCTGGAATTGCGCCTACTCATATTGAGGTTCCTCAACAAGCCTACACAGCAAGCGCAATGCCAGATGGAAACTCGCCAGTTCTTGGTGCCTTTTGGTCCGGGAGGTATGAAACTCTTACACAGCTCGACAGTCAGTACACGATTTGGTGTGGTGGCTAAAAACGCGAGATCTGGTGAGTTCTCCATCCTACGCTCGCACACAAGGCTCCAGTAAAGACTGGGAGGGGTACAGGGCACGTAGGGCGCCAACCAAATTCCTTTCCGGGCGCCTAGCGTTTGGTTTGGACCGGGGCGCGCGCGATTCTTCTCACAACATCGGCACGGCTCCAGAGCGGCATGTCGCCACCACGGAGCTCCGGTATTAATAAATCTTCCCGTTACGCAAACCTATCAACCGGTTACCCTTCAAACAGACAGACTGGTCTTCAGGTTCATGGCGACCTCTCACGAACGCTCTCTTGAAATTTCGCAACCTGAACCAGCTGTGATTCTGCCTCGAGTCCTCCTGAGGGTCCCGGATTCATCGAGCAGGTTAATCCTGTGCTCCATTTGACTCATTCTTTAGCGCGCTTTCGCTCACCCGTCATCGGTGGTAAGGAGCGCGGGCAGCACGCGTAAGGCACAGACACCGAGGCGGGTTTGCTCAGCGACAAATTTAGCCTTCGCATCAGGTGTCGGCCATCTCCAAATTCCGACCACTCTGCTCTTAATGATTTGAGAATAGCCACTTCATACTGACGCAACCCTCCTCCTTCAAATTGCAGTCATTTCGTCATGGAGGGCCTCCTTCTATGATCCAGAATTCTTTCCAAAAGCGACCTGCGCGTCGTACTGTTGCCTACCATATTCGCACGGTTCTGCTGGCCGCTGTATCAATCGCCATTTTCGCAGCAAACGCTCGCGCTCAGCGTAGCTTCTTTAGGCCGGGGAATCTGGTGGTGAGCAGAAGCGTGTACGACAACAATCCGAGTAACGTTGTACCAGGTCAGGTCCTGCCTCCGAACTGCACGACCCCGCCCGGTGGCTGCGGAACGGCGATCCAGGACGGCACCTATCCATTCGTCTGGAACAATGATTCCGTTGATGGAAGTTTCGGCATCACCTCGAAGATCTTTCTGGACCAGATTACCGCGGATGGCTCGCCCGTGAACACACTGGAGATCCCGAACAGCTCACAAAATGGAGTGCTTCCGACCACAAACCAGATGGTAACTAGCTTCAGCTCAAAGTCGGAGTTGGCTCTGAATCTGTCCTTGGACCACCAATTCCTGACATTTATGGGGTACTTTGCACCGATCAACGCGCTCGATGTATCCAATTCCAACACTCCAGCTGCTATCGATCCGACCAATCCGGTACCAGCAGCAGTGTTGCGGGTTGTCGCCACCGTCGATCACAATGGCAACTTCAAGTTCACCGCAACAAATGCCTATAGCGGAAACAATGGGCGTGCGGCCATCTTAAACAACTCCGACGGGGCAAACTTTTTTTACACTTCGGGCAATGCCGGTAACGGCGCCAGTCCGCAACCGGACGGCATCATTATCGGCGCTGGAGCGCAATTCGTTGAGCCCGAAAACGCACCATTGGTAGCCCAAAGTCCAGGAGATCCCACCCCACTGGGGAGCTTCAACATTACACAACTTGGAAATCCGCCGGACAAGATTGGAAAAGATGACAACTTCCGCGGACTTACTATCTTCAACAACGTTGTCTATTACACGAAGGGCAGCGGGGGTAACGGGATTAACACGCTCTATTTTGTTGATTCGACAGGAACTATCTGTACCAACGCAAGCGGGATCGGCCTCCCCTCCCCTTCCGCAAGCTTGCCGGTGTCGCCGCTGGTTTACGATCCCCTCGTTTTACAGACGAAGGGGCTTGACCCCAACAACATGTGCATTCTGAAAGGATTTCCTACGGCGCTAAAGAGCACAACCGCGTTTCCTTTCGGAATCTGGTTTGCGAGTGACTCTGTTGTCTACGTCGCCGATGAAGGGAGTGGTGACAACACCTTCTCGAGCACTACGCAGCAGTACACCGTGGCTGCTGCGCAGAAAACGGCAGGACTGCAGAAATGGATATTCGATTCTAGTACTCAAACCTGGAATCTCGCCTACACCCTGCAGAACGGGCTGAACCTGGGCGTCCCCTATATCGTACCCCGTTATCAGACCGGTACGAATCCATCGACCGGCCTTCCGTGGGCCCCAGCAACCGACGGACTTCGGAACATTACCGGTACTTTGAACAAAGACGGCACCGTGACCATCTACGCGATTACCTCTACCGTGAGCGGAAATGGTGACCAGGGCGCGGATCCAAACAAGTTGGTCGAGGTTACTGACGACCTGGCAGCCACCACTCTGCCGGGGACCGAGACCTTCACCACACTTCGTGCGGCCGGTAGGCTCGAGGTCCTGCGCGGGGTATCTTACACGCCCGGAACCTGACGAGGGCAAGGTCTAAGCAATGCCCAGCAAGAAAGGACCCGACTTCGCACCCTTGGACTTGAAGATGAGAAGCTCGGTCTCATTCGAAGATCTCGGAAGCCTTTGAGGGTCTTGAGCATCGTGCTGGCCCATAGGTAAGCGGCAAACGCGCCGCAAGGGTGTTGCCGCCTCCTCAAACCTTCCCACCCCGTGTAACTGGCCCTAGTGGCCAGACTTGCCCTTCGCCCTCGCGTTCCTGGTCGTACTCGGATAGACAATAGACCAGGGTGAAGACCCACGTCGCGGAGACCCGAACCTGAGTGAAATGCACGCGCTGACATACGCGACGAGCAGTTGGTAGCCTATCGTTTGACTATGCGTGGCCACTTGTTTCTAATTTTGAAGGACTGACCGCACAGCAAAGGTGGCATCGGCCAAACTTGCCTTCCGAGCCCAAACCCTCGGTATAATCTGTCTTGGCAGGAAAAGAAGCGACCGAACTGCTTTCGATCGAGGGACGCGAGATCCCCGTTAGCCATCCCGACAAACTATATTTTTCGAAGCAGACCAAGCTCTCCAAGCTCGACATCGTTCGCTACTATCTGGCCGTAGCTCCCGGAGCCCTCGCTCCGATCCGCAATCGTCCACTGGTTCTGAAGCGGTACGTCGATGGTGCCGAGGGAGAGCCGTTCTATCAGAAACGCGCACCCGACCGGCGTCCCTCGTGGTTGCGAACCGTAACGCTGAGCTTTCCTTCCGGACGCACCGCGGAGGAGCTTCTTATAGATGATGCGGCAGGGCTTGCCTGGATGGTCAACCTGGGCTGCCTCGAACTACACCCACATCCGGTGCGCGCGGACGACCTTGAGCATCCTGACGAGCTGAGAGTCGACCTTGATCCCGGCCCCGGTGTCAGCTGGTCAGACGTGCGGACCGTCGCACTGGAAGTGAAGTCACTCCTGGAGGAGATGAGCCTGCGGGGCTGGCCTAAAACCAGCGGCTCGCGGGGAATGCATATCAACGTGCGAATTACGCCGCGATGGACCTTCGACGAAGTGCGTCGAGCGGCACTCGCGCTTTCGCGTGCTGTCGAACGGCGCGTACCCACTTTGGCAAGCTCCAAGTGGTGGAAGGAGGAGCGCCATGGTGTATTCCTGGACTACAACCAGAATGCGAAGGATAGGACCACTTGTTCGGCTTATTCCGTGCGCCCGGTCCCCGATGCCCGGGTTTCCGCCCCGCTGGACTGGCAGGAAGTGCCAGACTGTGATCCGGCGGACTTCACGGTACTGACGATTCCGAAGCGTTTCTCCGAGATCGGCGACCCGCACACCGGTATCGACGCTACGCCGGGTTCGCTGGAAAAACTGCTTGAGCTCGCCGCGAAAGACGAGGCAGCAGGCCTCGGCGATGCTCCCTGGCCACCACATTTTCGAAAAATGGAGGGCGAGCCGCGACGGGTTGCCCCATCGCGCGCGCGGTCTACCGTCAAATCCATGGCAAAGACACCACGTGTGAAGATGCCACTTGTCGTGGTGGCAAACTCGCCCCATAAAGACGCGGCGCTGGCGGGTCTGGACCGCTGGAAGAGCCGGCATCCGGAAGCAGCCAGTTACCTTGCAGTCGATGACGTGTTGGTCGACTCGATGCGAGGCAGATCCTCCACCTGGACACGGGTACGCGTAAATCTGCGCCATGTCCCCGAGGCATTGCGACCAACGCAGCAAACGCCCGACCCCGATGACGATCCCACACGCGAATGGCGCAAGTCTCGTGCTTCGAAGCTCGAGACTTGAGTCGACCGAGCGGGTTCAGCGGCCGGTCGAAAAGATCGTCATCAACTCTAGCGGTGGAACCACCTCGAGTTGCGCGTAGGTGCAGTCACGAGGTTGCTTGTCAGTGCGCCATCTTCGAAATTGCGCCATGTGACGGAAGCGAGTTCCCTGCATATGCTCGTACGCGACTTGAACCACAAGTTCAGGTCGGAGTGGTTCCCAGGATAAATCCTTGCCCTGACTCCAGCGGCTCTGGACGCCCGGCATTCGACGGCCGGCTTCGCCGCTGGTTTCCTCCTGCTCGGCCCAGCGCTTCCAGGGGTGATGTGTAAGGGCTCCGGGGCGATAGGGAGCCAGGTACTCGACGAGCTGTCTGCGCTTTTCTTCCGTGAAGCTTGCGCAGACGCCCACGTGCTGCAGCGCTTCTTCCCCGTCATAGAGGCCAAGGAGCAGCGAGCCCACCGCCGTTCCAGTTCCTCTCTTATGCCAGCGAAACCCAGCGACCACACAGTCGCAATCGCGTTCATGCTTTACCTTGAACATCACGCGCTTGTCGGGTTGATAGCTGTCTGACACCGGCTTTGCCATGACCCCGTCGAGACCCGCACCTTCGAAGCGGCGGAACCAGTCCGACGCAATCTCCAATTCGGAAGTCGCGGGGGTTAAATGGATCGGAGGCGTTGCAGAACCAAGTAGCGACTCCAGTTCCTTACGCCTGAGCTGGAAAGGTTCGTTCCGCAGGTCTCGATCGCCGTGGCATAGCAAGTCGAAGAACACAACCGATGCCGGAATCTGCTGGGAGAGAAGCCTCACCCGCGACGCAGCTGGATGAATTCGCAGTTGCAGAGCTTCGAAATCGAGGCTGCCACCTCTGGCGACGACGATTTCGCCATCAAGCACACAACGCTCGGACAACTGCGTACGCAAAGGTTCGAGCAATTCGGGAAAATAGCGGTTCAACGACTTTTCGTCTCGGCTCTGGATGAAAATCTCATTCCCGTCGCGGAAAACCAGCGCACGAAAGCCATCCCACTTCGGCTCAAAGATCCATTTCGAGCCCGCCGGTAGTTCGCTGATTCGCTTTGCCAGCATCGGCAAGAGCGGCGGATTTATAGGAAGGTTCACGCTTGCGATCTTACATCGCGAGCGCTTGCCTTGCCGATCGGGCGGAGCCGGGCATCCTTCGTGCCCAATCGGGCTGGAATCCCACCCCAGAAGCGACTCGGTGCTAGGCAATGCGCTTAAACGTGAACTTCCACATGGAGTTGGCTTGAGTCACAGGTTCGAACCGCCTCCCGGTTGCTTCGACGAATTCGCAAAAGCTGCGTCCCGGTTTCGCCAGTTTCATTTTGCCGAAGAGGTTCAAGGTCAAGCACCTAGTCGGCCTCCGAGAACGAAAGCTGGCGATTACACCCACTCCAGTTTTCTCGAACGCCTGCAAAGAATCGACTTAATGGGGCATGGATTGCACTGCGCTGCGGCCTTCGGACAGCGGGGGTGGACTTACCCGACGCGCCGAAATGCCACGGACCGGCCGCCGCGCTCTCTCCGATCAGTTCAAACTTCATTTCGGTTTTCCGCCAGGAAATCGCGGAAGGCCCGGCACTCGTGATCCCAACTGCCGAACTCGTCGAAGTAGAGCCACGTACCGATGGGCATTGCCTCTCTGAAGTGATTCAAAACGAAACTCGTGGATGAGTAGAGATCGCAATCGATATTGATCACCAGGGCTTCGTGTGGCGACGTCGTGTAGAGCGGAAGCGTTTCATGAAACCATCCCTGGAATAGCCTGACCCTGGGGTCCGAAAATTTTGGGAAGCTTGTCGCCCAGCGCGAAGCGGCCCTTGGGATGATCATCCTTAAACGTCACGGCAGTCCTTCAAAGGAATCAAATCCGTGTAGCATCGAGCCTGGGTTCTCAAGCAGCTTGGACCAGTACCTGACTGAATTGCCTTCAAATACTCCGAACTCCAGATACAGCACCACTTTGTTCTGGATCTGGCGAGCTATTAGATCGAACAATCGTTGGTTATCTCGAAGCAGGCGGGCGGCGGGTAAAGCGAGTTCTTGCGAAGCCAACGGCCGGTGCCAATCAGGTCGCAGGTAATCGCCCAAGGTGGGAAGATGGTCGGACGGGCATGTTTCGAGAAACACGTCAGTCCTTTGAATCGGGAAGGCGGCTGGAGCAAAGTATGTGCCGAAGGCCTCCAGACACCTGAAAATTTGTCTAAATACAAGATGCAAGTAAGAGCCTCGTTTGGCTTAACGGTATCTTCTTCCAGGGCGAACTGGTTGCTGTGCGCAGCTTGTAGTTGTTACAAAGGTTGCTCTCCTATCAAAAGTCCCGGACGCCGGTCGCCAGTCCCAAAGCACTAGCTCTTGGGGATCCTCAGCACCTCGCCCGTGGCACGAATCCTAACGGTACCTCTCTTCGGGAAGTAAACCACCTCATTGGGTTTGTTCTCGCCGATGGAAGGTGTGAGACGCTGTTCCGTGATAGTGCGCTCGCAGGCGCAATCAACAGAAACCAGACCACCAGCGACACAATTTGTGGATCATTCTCGCACCTACCTGCCGGTCAAATGCAGGAACAGATCCTCGAGGCTGATCCGCGTGATCTGCAGGCGCGCGAATTTGTCGCGACCCATGATCCGCTGCAATGGCGCCAGAAGATCCGCGGCGCGCCGCACGAAAAGACGAACCAGGCCGTCGCCTCGTTCTACGCAACAAACTCCAGCCAACGCGCGAATTGGCGCGAGATCAGCCGGTGCCGACAGTCCCCTTAACTCGATCACTTCCGAGAAGGCGAGCTTGCGGAGAAGCGCTTCAAAGGTGCCGACTGCCACGACTCTTCCCTGGTTAAGAAAGCACAGTCGATCGCACAGTCCTTCCGCCTCTTCCATGTAATGCGTCGTGTACAGGATGGCATTGCCCTCATCGCGCAGACAGCGCACGAGGTTCAGAATTTGCTCGCGCGATTGCGGATCCACACCCGCGGTCGGCTCGTCCAGCAAAATGAGTTTCGGCCGGTGCACGAGGGCGACGGCCAGGTTCAGGCGGCGCTTCATGCCGCCGGAATATGTCGCGACGGGATCGTTGCCGCGCCCTTGCAGCCCGACGAAGTCAAGTAGCTGCTCGACACGATCTTCCAGTTCCATTCGCCTGAGGCCGTAGATGCGGCCGAAAAACCGCAGATTCTCGGCCGCTGTCAGCTTTGGGTAAAGCGCGCTCTCTTGGGGTGCCACGCCGATCATCTGCCGAACTGCGCGCTGCTCTTTGCGGATACTGTGACCCAATAGCAGTGCGTCACCGTCCGATGGACGGCGCTCGGTGGCAAGCATTGAAATCAGTGTCGTCTTGCCGGCGCCGTTGAGCCCGAGCAGGCCAAAGACCTCGCCCTGCCGCACATCGAAGCTCACACCTACCACCGCTTCGGTCGCGCCGTAACGCTTACTCAGTGCCTGGACGCGCAACGTGATTTTTCCCTGGTCGCGGCTCGCGCCCACCAGTGTCAGGCCGCGTTCGCTGGCTGAATTGGGCGGGAAATCTCGTTCCGCCAATGAGGATCGCGCGTTCATTGCTAGTCTCTGCTCCTTCCAAACTGAATCTTTGGGAAATCGATTGGCGACTTTCTCATCTCAGCAGCCTCTCTATCCCTTCTGCCTTCGCGTCCCCCCACAGGACCGATGCATCCTTATAAGCGTCTACAAGGTCGCCAGGTTTAATCGCTGCGGCTACGAGTAGGAACTGTTCGAAAGTCATACCCAATTGATGAAAACCCCCTTGATGGAAGATGAAGGCATAGAGTTCCAGCATCTCGTCGCGAATCATCGGGGGCAACCTGGGTGTCCTGTGTCCTTCGGGGAACGCGCGGGGCTCACGAGCTGAAACTGCCTGCGATGACGTAGCCCTACTGTGCGCCGATGATGGGATTACTTTGAACGATCCAAATCGCCACGAATTGGTCTGAATTAGCGCGCCCATTTTTTTCACTCTCTACTTTCCGTTTATCGAGATACTCTTTGGTTTCACCTTTGTTGGTGCCTGTTTCCCCTCATAGTGCGCCAGATCAGCACTGCCCATCATCTGTTTGTGAATGACTCCCTCATCCCGCCAGCACGCGCGCGGCGCGTCCTTTCCGCCGCCCACGGAATCTCGGGCGACCAACTTCTCGGCGTCAACATTGAAAGTGACGCCATGCGCCAGCCTCACCCTCACCCAGTCCACCCCGTAGTTGACAACGATCGCAGGCAGCCAGGTCGAATCCCACACCCAGACCGTCGAACCTGACTCAAAGGCCATCCGTGATCGTGTGTTCATGGCCAAAAACCCTGTGTAGGTTCTCACACCCCTACATTTTCAGAACCGAGCGAAAGCGCACCTTACCCGAGATCATGTGCTCATAAGCATCTGCGACGCGGTCAAGTGGAAACGTTTCGATCATCGGTCGCACGCCCCTGGCCGCTGCAAACTTGAGCGTGTCCTCAGATTCCTTTGAGGTTCCGGAGGGCCAGCCCTGGAGAGACTTGCGCGCCGTGAGCAGTTGCAAAGACGACAGCGCGAAGGGCTCGGTCGTCGCGCCGATGAGTATCAGCTTGCCGTTCACGCCGAGTCCATCGATAAGTGAGCCCATCGCCTTGCCGTCCGGCGCGGTGGCGAGAATGACGCGAGCGCCACCTAAAGCGGTCAGTTCCTTCGAGACATCCTGCGTCCCTGCATCGATGTAGCTGTGTGCTCCCAGTTTCATCGCGAGTTCTTTGGTGTCCGCTGCTCGGCCAATGGCGACTGTTTCAAAACCAAACTTGGTTGCGAATTGAACGCCTAGATGGCCCAGGCCTCCGATGCCCTGGATTGCGACCAGGTCTCCTGGCTTGGCGCCGCTGTGGCGCAGAGCATTGAAAGTCGTGATGCCCGCGCACATCAGAGGGGCAGCATCTTCCGCCCGCATTCCATCGGGAATGTGGGCCAGCGCTTCGACAGGTACACAAACGTACTCGGAATAGCCGCCGTCATAGCTGATTCCGGGGATCTGGAGTTTGATGCAGGTTATGAAATCGCCGCGCCGACATGAATCGCATTGTCCACAATGACCACCGTGCCACCCGACTCCGACCCGATCGCCGATCTTCCACGGATCAGTGCCGGGACCGAGTTCGTCCACCGTTCCTGCGATCTCGTGACCTGGCGAGCGTGGAAAAACGATTCCGGGAAAGATGCCGTCCTTGGTCAGAGCGTCGCTGTGACAGACGCCGCAGGCCTGGACCTTCACCCGGACACACCCTCTGCCGGGTTCGGGGATCGGCTGTTCCTTCAGTTCGAATCGTCCACCGGTGCTGCTCACATTTGCCTTCTTCATGATCAAACCTCCCTATTTCGGTAGTTGAGTAGGCGCCGGAGAGTAGCCCACGAGCACCTCCGGTTTGAAACCAGGACGGCAGGAAGAACCCTGCCGCCGGCAACGCGAAGGTCGTGGTACTAACCAGCAAGCGCGCGACGATCTTCAGCAGCATGGCCATAGCCTTTCCAACGATCAGCGACCGGAATGCCGCGCTAGTCGTTAGAACCATCGATTTCACTACTCCTCGTTCGCCACCCAACATCCGAAGGAAGGGCGGTGCCGGGCGAATCGCGCTGTCGGGGGAGTCCAGCGCTGCTTCCCGGCACCTTGCTCGGGGGAGGAGCTTGTTTTTAGGGGCGGCGATCATTCAGTGTGCCTCACGGTTCACCTAAGTGGCGTGACAATCCTGGTCACAACTCTGTACAGAAACGCGTCACATCGGCGAAAGACCTCGTCTCTCCCGGTCTTTCCGCAACCCCTCTCACCGGAGGCGCTATCTCAAATTTCTCCAGGTCTTCCGGAAAAACCACGCAATCGCCGCCCGCCTGCCATCTGACCTTGAGGAGAGTAATCGCCGCTGGCCTCGAGCCGGACGAGTGCTTCAATCGCGCCGATGCGGCCAATTTCCACTCGCACCCCGTCGCCTGCCTTCAGCCATTGCGGCGGCCGCATGGCGAGTCCACCCAATCGGCGTACCGAAAACAAACGGATCGCCTGGCTCAAGAGTCATGGCGCGGCTCAGAGGCGCCATTTGACCAGGATTCTTCGTTCTTCAGATATCGCGGGAAGAACCAGGAATCTGCGCGAGATATCGATTCAATTCGGACACTAGAACCGCAAGTCGGCGCATGGACTGTAGTTCCGCAAGCATCACGCGGCGCTGCTCAAGTGTCCATGATGCCATTCGTGCGAACGATCCTTCCTCTAGGCGCGAGCTGAACTCGTCGATGGGCTTCCTCAGATCGTTCGATGGATGTGTTCGGGCAATTGCTCGGGCACGAGAAGCATTAATGCTTTCAGGGCCGCTGAAGAAATCCAGCCAAGTCTCGAGTTGCCGACTGGTCCCGTTTAATGCCTCTTGGCGCGCTGATTCCGTCGTCGGATCGAGTTGAGGCAAAAAAGTTACTATGCGTTCACTCGCGATCGAGAACAATCGATTAGCTATGGCACGAAGCGTCCCGGCCGCATCAACGACAGCATGGTAATTTACCAAACAGGATCGGCCCTCGATCTCCGCATCATTAGCCACCTCGAGGATTTCGGCGAGTACGCGCATCATCTCCGAGTTCGTATGTTGAATTTCCTCCGCAGTGCGCGAGACCGAGCCAGGTACCAACGCCAGCGTACCGCGAATAGCCTTTCGTAGCCTTGGTAGAAGTGAATCAGCGGCGTATTCAGGCGCGACCGTCACAAATACCAGAGCCACGACGAAGCTGCCGAGCAAAATGCCCCAGATGCGCCAGAGTGGTTCGTAGACATCGAGCGCGGGACTTAAGCCTGCAAACACAATCGCAAATGTAATGCCGGTCTGTTTTCCTGCGTACGAGACGCGGCCACTGGTGAGCGTTGAGTAAGCCGAGATGTAGAAGACTATGAACAGCACGACCAGATACACTGGTAGCGTGTCAAAGTTAGGAGAAACAATCACTATCGCTAAAAGCGCAGCCGCCCCGCCGACTATCGCACCGACGACGCGGAGGACTATCTTATGCAGCGCAGCGCCATACGTTGGAAGAGCAGTTAGAAGGGCCGTGATCACTATTGTAGATAGTTCGGCCCGGTGGGTAGTCAGCCCGATCACATAGCCCAGTACCACGCACAGGCCGACCTTCAAAGAGTAACGCGTGATTGAAGGATCGGTGACGCCAGGTGATTCGGGGACAATATTACTTGCCGCCGCCACAGCCAAACGTGGCAGCCGCGGAGGTTCATCGAGCAAGCGCTCGATATACGCAGTCAACGCTGCGAGCGAATCTATGAAGGAGGCGAAGTTTGCGATATCCGCAGAGCTCGCAGCTTTCAAGAAGGTCGGTCTCACTTGGAGAACACGTGCACCGAGAGCATCCATTGCCAATTTCGCGGTTTTTTCTGCGGCCGGATGGGGCTTTTGCACACCCATCGCGATGTGAGTGGGTAGTTCGTGAGCGAGCTCGTCCAAGGCAACAGTGATCGCTTTGACTGCGGCGCCAAGTTCGGGAAGCAGCAAACTGCGAATTTGTCGCGAAACTGTCTCCCGTGCTGCAACCGTAAGCCGATCTACCTCAAGGTTGATGCGGGCGACGCGAGTAATCGCACTAAGCAGGGCCGCGTGGCGAAACTCGGGTACGCCTTCTGCCATCGCGCGATCCAGAAGAGTCATGTGTGTTGGTAAATCCGAGGTCGGGGGCGGGACCGGTGGACGCCCCGCGACGTCCTCGTTCAAATAGTAGTTTGACGCCTGGCGGAACCGGGAGCTCGTGCGCGCAAGGCTTGCTCCCAGCGAATCCGCCAGTGTTGCCTCGGCACGGTCGGGCCACAGCCAGTTATCAAACAAGGCGAGAACGCCAAACGCAATGACAAACCCGCCAAAGGCGCCAGAGGCAAACCATCCGATCCGCTGCGGAGTAAATACCAGGAGGTAGAAGATGATCAGACTTGGGACCTGGCTCAGGACGAGCGGCGCGCCAACCTTATAAATTGTTCCCCAATAGGTCGACAACGAAACCAAAGCGAACAGAAATGGGATTGTCAGCCACGGCGTTTCCGCTAATGCTCGAGCCGCCACCACAGATGAAGCAAGTACGAACGCTTGCGCGATTAAGAGTGATCCTGCGCTGCGGGGAGACATCATTGGCCCCGCTCCTACTAAGGCCCAGGTCTGGTATAGGCCGAGCTCGTTGTCCACGTGACAGGCGGCGACCAAGCCGCCGCCGATGGCTCCGATGATAGCCAGGCGAAAGGCTCTCCAGAGCTTGTCTGAGGTAGGAGCAAGTTCCCGAGCAAGCAACGACTTGAGACGATCGAACCAATCGAAAGAGTGCACAAATATCGCGATATTTGATCGATTAGCCGTTGAATCAACTCGAGGTTCACCGGATTCCGGCGCGCTCATGGGGTCAACCCGTCTTGTGTAACTTTTGGAAAAGTTCAAACGCGCTTCGTTCAACCCAGTTGTGACAGAGCTTTCCATCCTCTCGCACCGCCCAGATGGCGTTGCCGGTGAATGAAATCGGCTGCTGGTCCGCGGGAGTGCCGACAATTCCATTGTTCTTGCCTGTGATTCGCCATCGCGAAGCGACCCGGCTTCCATCCTCATTCTGGAAGGTTTCAATTACTTCAAATTGAAGATCGGTGATTTTTGCCATAAAGCCAGCGGCCCACTCCTTGAATTTTGCCCGGGAAACAACGTCGACACCGCCGGTGGTTATCACAAAGTCATCGACTACGAAGTCGTCGATGGCGGCTGGGTTACGTGCTTTCCAGACGCACTCCCAGAACTCCGCAACAATTTTGACAGAATTCATGGCCACAATTTCCTTTTCATCGAAACGTCCGGATTACCTTCCGACGCTAATGGCGCATGAAAAAGTCGTGGTGCCAACCAGCGAGCGCGCGACGATCTTTAGCAGCAAGCTCATGGCCGTTCTGACGATCAGCGACCGGAACGCTGCTCCAGTCGTTAGAACCATCGATTTCACTACTCCTCGTTCGCCACGCAGCGTCCGAAGGAAAGGCGGTGCCGGGAGCATCGCGCTGTCGGGGGAGTCCAGCGCTGCTTCCCGGCACCTTGCTCGGGGGAGGAGCCTGTTTTTGAGGGCGGCGGCGATCAGTTTAGTGTGCCTCACGGTTCACTCAAGCGGCGTGACAATCCTGGTCACAACTCCGTACAGAAGCGCGCCACGTCGGCGAGAGACCTCGCTTGCGGTTGGCGTTCCGTAGCCTCTTTCATCAGAGGCGCCACGTCGGGGCTCTCCAGGTCTTCGGGAAAGACCACGCAATCGCCGCCCGCCTGCCATCTCACTTTGAGAAGCGTGCGATCGATGTTTTGCAAGACCGCCAGGACGCTAACTGTTTCGTTGGGAAGGTGGACTTGCCCGCTGCGCGGGTCTCGAACCATTCTAACGAGAGTCGCGGTAGACATGGCGATCATTCTCCGGGGAGAGATGCGTTTCGCCATTTGGGCGTGACAGTCGCCCGCACTTTATTGTGAATACGGCGGTCACGACGGACCAGCCTCAGAGAGACATGGAAGGGGCTCAGGAAGACAAAGCCGGAGACCCGAACGAGATTAGAAGCTATGTGGAGATCGTTCGCCCCACTCTTCGATCGTGTTGAATGTCCACGAAGGATTATGCGTTGGAGGACTTTCCCCTGAAGTGTTTGATCGACGAGTTCAGGCTTTCGAGCAGTGGAGCTGAATCAATCGCCAACACAATTATGTTTCCGATCGGCGCTTTGGATTCTGTGGATTGCAGCTGCTGCGCCAATCTGACGAAAGAGCGCTGCAATATGGGGGTGACGTGCGCAGCGCCCCTCTCAACTTCCATGGTTTCAGGAGCATTCCGCGAGGCGTCCAGAATCAGGCTGACCACCTCCGCTAAAGGAAGCCTACGATCACGTTCTTCGGCCACTGGACCCAGCGCGACCTCGGCAGCCTGCTGATCTGGTGGAGGCGACGCTTCATCAGCATCTGTTGCAGCCAGCGCCCAATGGACTATGCAATTCGGATCGGGTTGGTAGCTGCAATAGGTTCCAGTTTTGATCTGACGAGTCAGCATCTGCGCGAGTGCTGAGTGGTGGTCCGCAATCCTGCCGAGCGCGTTTTTGATAGCGCGGGTTACACTCTGGCGGGCGCGCTCGGAACTTGAGGCCGCTGTCCGGTTACGCCCTCCCAAGCCGGTGGCCCTGGACAGCTCCGCGATCAACGCCTCGATCTCGTTTTCCGCCGCTTCAGCGCGATCGATCTGTCCGAGTGCTTTCGCCTCCGCCTGCTCATCGCGAAGCTCGGAGAGCCTGCGCCGATAGGCTGCCTTGGCCTGATTGTCGAGCATCTCTCCAGCGTCCCCGAGATCTCCGAAGTGAACGCCGATATTTTCGAACTCCGCGGTCTGCATCGCCGCGTCTCCTGGTACGCCGGTGACCTCTGCCTCTCGAGCGAGCTCGATTGCGTGAAACTCAGTGTCCGGTTGGCTTAGCAGCCTGGCGATATAAGTGAATCCTTTGATGTCTCTCAGGCACACCGTTTTCTGATCGTAGGAAAGGGTCCAGAATTCTCCGTCGCAGCGAAAAATCGCGGAATACCCGGAGTCTGGCGCGGGAGGTAGGGCGGTTGTGGCCTGAGACGCCGGTCTCCTCCGCATCACCGGGTGCACAGTTTCCCGAGCGTGGCGGACCAGCTGCCTTGGACCCGTCCTTCTGACTTCGACCTCGGTCGCTGAATTCGAGGAAACTGCGGCAAAATTCGAAGAATTCATTTTAAGCCTCGACGCCCCCCCGGATTGGTCATTTGTCACTTTCGCGTTCTCGGGTGATCCATTCGCGTATATATGCCGAACAGCCGCGAAGCTGGATGCCCCGTGATTCACAATCGATGAGGAACCTGACCGCATCGCCATCCACCAGCCTCAGTTCGTCCATCTCCAGAACGATTCCCCGCCCGTCCGCCGGAATTTGGGGCGCCAGCTCCGGAAGAAACTCGCCATCCAGCCGACCGGTTAGTTTGATGGCCGTGCAGCCCGGTCGCGAAATTCTTTCAATCTTCAGCAACTCGACGGAATGAAAAGCAATGAGCGGGCCATCGAAAAATAGCTGGATCGACTTGAGGGCAGCGTCAGACGAGATCGCGGCATTTCGGCATTTGCCGAGCAATTGCCGAACCATGGCAAAGGCTGTCGGTGAACAGTTCGCCGAAGGCGGGACCTTCAACAGTCCGCAGAATTGTCGCCGGTCAGTTCCTGAATTGATGCTTGTTGATTCCGAGGCGGAGAATTTTCGATTCCAGCGTCTGGCGAGGAATCCCGAGCTTTGCGGCTGCGCCGAATGTGCCCGACACTCGGCCTCGGCATTGTGCCAGTGCTCTCTCGATCAGTTCCTTTTCACCATCGCTTGCGGTTGCAGAGAGCGGCGATACTGCCGTCGCGGCGGGGCTTAGCTCCGTTTTCAGCCACGTCTCGTCAATCGAAAACGAGGGTCCGTCACAGACGATAACCGCGCGCTCCACGACGTTCTGAAGCTCCCGGATATTTCCCGGCCAATCGTAGTTCTGAAACACCTGCAGCGTCTTCATCGAGATATCGGCAAATTTCTTGCCGATCCTTTTGCCGTAGCGATCAACTAAGTATTGAACGAGCATCGCAATATCGTCTGCTCGCTCGCGTAGCGGAGGCATCTTGATCGGGAAAACATTTAACCGGTAGAAGAGGTCCGCTCGAAAAGCCCCGGAGCTTACGGCGCCTCTCAGATCGCGATTTGTCGCGGCCAGAACTCGGACGTCTACCTGAAGGCGCTCGCTGCCTCCAATTCGCTCGAACTCCCGCTCTTGCAGCACTCTCAGCAGGGCTACCTGGGTCTCCATCGGAAGCTCACCGACTTCGTCGAGAAAAATCGTTCCTCCATTGGCAGCTTCGAAGCGGCCGATCCGCCGCTGCATGGCGCCGGTGAACGCACCTTTCTCGTAACCGAACAGTTCGGAGGCGATGAGCGATTGCGGAATCGCCCCGCAGTTCACGCTAATAAAAGCCCGCGAGGACCTATTCGACCGCTTGTGAATTGCGCGCGCGATGAGTTCCTTCCCGGTCCCGGTTTCGCCCAAGATCAATACCGTCGAATCGGTAGGGGCGACTCTGGCGACCTGCTCCAGAACTTTTCGGAGCGGCTGAGAGGAGCCGACGATTTCCTCGAACATTGAAGAGCGAATGATCTCTTCCCGCAGCGCAATATTCTCATCCTGAAGCCGATCTTTCAGCCGTTGGATTTCTTCCAGCGCTCTTTCCAACTTGGCTCTAGCTTCCCGGGTTTCGGTAACGTCCACCGTGGTACCGACGAATTCGACCAAATCGCTCCTCTCGTTCACAATCGGATGGCCCACGGTATGAAGATGCCGGATTTCCCGATCTGGCCGAATGATGCGGTAATCGGCTTGAAAGTCGGTTTTTTCTGTCACGCTCTGTCGGAAAAGGTCCTCAACTCGTTGGCGGTCTTCGGGGTGGAAGACTTTGAAGAAAAATTCGGTACCCGAAGTATGGTCGCCGGAATCGATGCCGAATATTCGCCCCATCTCGGGCGTAATGGTGATAGCGCCCGACAAAACATACTTCCAGCTGCCAGTGTGACTCAGTTTTTGGGCCTCAAGCAGGGATTCCTCACTGCGCCGCAACTCCTGCTCCGCGGCCTTGCGTTCGTTAATGTCGGTAAGCAATACGTACCACCGAGTAAGGTGACCGTCGGCATCACGCATCGGTAAAGCCGACGAGTGGAACCAACGGTACTCACCGTCCGCACGGCGGCACCTGTGGTCAAGATCGAAGTGCTCTCCCGATTCGACGCAGCGCCTCCACTCGGGAACCGCGTAGATCAGATCATCTGGATGGATCGAATCGTTAACGAACCATCGCTTTATTTCCTCGAGTGTCTTGCCAAAATATTCCAGTGTTCCTTTGTTAACGAACTCCACTTCACCTTCTGGCGTCGCGGTCATTACTAGTCCGGGAATAGTATCGATGATCGACGCCAACTCTCTGGCCCCTTGGCGAAGCATCTCCTCCGCTATTTTGCGCTGATGAATATCCGTCGCCAGGATGTACCAATTGGCGATCCGACCGTTAGCATCGTTGATGGGTACGTACTCATGATGAAACCAGCGGTAGCTGTCACCTTCAATACCTCGCAATCGGTGATCCGACTCGAATCGCCTTCCCGCCTGAATTCCAGTGCCCAATGTTGAAACAACGCGCGAAACATCATCGGGATGGGTCGAATCGACTACCGCCCAATCCTGTAATTGTTCCAGAGTTCTGCCGAACTGCTCTCGCCCTTGCCGATTGATGAAAACAAGTTTGCCGTCCGCCGAGAGGACGCCCACGAAGCCGGGAATGTTATCGAGAATCGATTCCAGCTCTCGTGCCCCCAGGCGAAGCTTCTCGTCCGCTGTTTTGCGATCGTGAATGTCGGTGAACAGAACATACCAATTGACGATGCGACCGTCGGCATCACAGATCGGTATGCCGTCATCGTGAAACCAGCGATAAGCGCCGTCGCGGCCCAGCAATCGGTGATCCAGTTGGTAAGGCTGGCCGGTCTTGATCGCATTCCTCAAGGTCGAGATCGTGGGCGACAAATCGTCGGGATGGATCGCATCACTGGTAATCCATCCCTTCAGTTGTTCCAGCGAAAGGCCAAAGTATTCCTGTACTCGACGGTTGATGAACTCGAGCGTGCCATCCGCCGTCAGGACCACTACGAGGCCCGGAATATTATCGAGGACCTCCGCAGGTTCTTTAGCCCGCTGCACGATGCTTCAGTCTAGTTCGTTTCGCGGGGGGCCGAAAGAATTCCAAGTAACCAGGAAAGTCGCGAGCACAGACACGAATTGCAGTGACGAGTAGTGCAAGTGGTTGGTTCCTCCCAATAGTGGCGTGTGGCTTGCGATCTCAATCAAATCAGACCCTTAGTCCCACTTTGGATTCCCAGATCGAAACGGCCATGCGCTCGAGCAGAGAAGCTGAATTGATAGCCAACACAATTATGTTTCCGACCGCCGCGTTCGCTTTTGATGAGCTCGACGGCAGTGACCACGGACCAGCAGAGCCGTGGAATGCGCGCCCGATCTGATTCTCCGTGACGAGGGCATCTCCGGTTTGGGCGATCTGAGCCTTCCGCGAGGCCTCCAGAATCAAGCCCAGAACGTCCGCGAGGAAAAGGCAGTGATCAAACTCGCCCTTCGCCTGAGCCGGCACCGCACGCGCTACTGGCCCACCACTCGCTCCGCAAGAGGCTTCATCGCCGGAGGCCGGAGTCAGCGACCATCGGATTTCGCAGTTCGGGTCGGGCTGGTAGCTGCAATACGTCCCCGTCTTGATCTGCCGTTCGAGTATCTCGCCGAGCGCAGGATGGTAGTCGGCGATCCTGCTCAAGGCTTTTCTGATTGCGCGTGTGACACTTTGGCGCGCGCGCTCCGAGCTGGACGCCGCCATTCGGTCGCGGCCTCCCAACCCCGTGGCCCTCGAAAGTTCCCCAACCAGGGCATCAATCTCGTCCTCAATTGCTTCGGCGTGCTGTACCTGTCCGGCAGCACTCGCTTCGGCCAGCTCCTCGCGAAGTTCACAGAGGCGGCGCCGGTACGCAGCTTTGGCTTGACTGTCGAGCATCTCTCCCGCATCGCCAGGATGTCCGACGTGGAGGCCGTCGTTTTCGAGTTCAACTGTGTGCGACGCTAGATCGCTGGACTCTTCCCCGGCGACTCCTACACGTGCGAGCTCAATGGCGTGAATCTCGACATCGGGCTGGCTCAGCAAACGCCCGATATAGGCAAAGCCCTTCACGTCTTTGAGGCGCACGGTTTTTCCGTCATACGAGACGGTCCAGAATTCTCCGTCCTGGCGGAAAATCGCCGGAGACGCCGGGGCTGGTAGCGGCGTTAGGGCAGTCGAACCCTGGCGCGCCGGCACGCTGCGTATCACGGTCCCCCCGGTTTCCTGCTTGCGGCGGACTACGAGCTTTGAGCTAGTCATTCTCGTTTCTCTCCCGGTCTGTGTTTCTAAGGACGCGGCTGAAGAATTTGAATAATTCATGTTGATCCTCGAAGAGAACAGCGTCTCCGGAATGCATGTGTTCCACACGCCCACCCGATCCGGCATCCCCCGACCGAAATTGAACGACGAACGCCCGATGGGTTGAGAACAACCCTTGCGCGGTCGCGCCGTCGGCGGGATTGTTCGTCCTTGTTGCCCGTCCGCTTTTTTTCTTCCCTGCCATAGTTCGCAACGGTAGCGTCACAGGCCCCGTAGAGCGACAATGCCCGCGTGCGATTGGCGTTTAATTTCCGTGGAATTTTCGTGGAGGACCGAAGGCTCCGTGGAATTTTTGTGGAGGACCGAAGGGCTCCCGCCCGATGAACTCCAGGCAAGCTCTCCTGTTTGAGGGCTTTCGGCTCGATCGCCGCAACCAGGAACTGCGCCGTGACTCCGGCCTCGTCGCACTACGTCCCAAAACGTTCGCGGTGCTGCAATACCTGGCCGAAAATCCCGCCCGCCTCATCACCCAAGAAGAATTACTGAAAGCGGTATGGGGTCCGACCGCGGTTGGCGAAGGCCTGTTGCGGGGATATATCCGGGATCTTCGGCAAGCCCTGGGCGACCACGCAGAGAATCCACGCTTCATAGAAACCCTGCCGCGCCGCGGTTTCCGCTTTTTGTCGAAGGTCACGATCGATACAGGCGGGGTTGAAAACCTCGCTGCGTCGACCTTGACTAAATCGCCACACGCACCGGGGTTGATTGGTCGCAATCAGGAATTAGGCAGCCTCCATCAGCTTCTGAGTCTTGCTCTTGGGGGAAAGCGGCAGGTGGTTCTCATCGCCGGGGAAGCCGGTATCGGCAAGACCGCGTTGCTGAACGCGTTTCTCGAACAGGCTGCGCAAGCCGGCGCCGCTCGAATCGCATGCGGACAATGTGTTGAGCAATACGGAACCCGCGAAGCGTACTTGCCGATCTTCGATGCGCTTGGCCGGCTCTGCAGCGGCGAACACGCCAGTGCCGCTGTCGCAGTCCTGGGACAGTACGCGCCCTCGTGGTTGGTGCAGATGCCAGGTCTACTCTCTGAAGATCAATATCAGACGCTCCAAAAGAGGGCGCAGGGCACGACGCAGTCGCGAATGTTGGGAGAATTCTGCGAAGCATTGGAAGCGCTCGCCGGCGAGCAACTTTTAATACTCGGACTCGAAGACCTGCAATGGACCGATCTTGCTACTCTCGACTTGCTCTCGATCCTCGCACGCAGAGAGCATCGGGCGCGGCTGATGGTAGTCGGAACCTACAGGCCCGCGGATGTGATCGTATCCGAGCACCCGTTGCGAGCGGTCCTTCACGATCTGCAGGCTCACCAGCAATGTACCGAGTTGTGGCCCGACTACCTGACCGAGACCGGGGTGGAGACTTACTTGGCTCGTCGATTCCCGGATCACGAGTTTCCCACAAGTTTGAAGCGACGGATTCATCGCAATACCGCCGGAAACCCGCTCTTCCTCACTGCAGTCGTTGACGAGCTGGTGCGCGACAAGTCGATCGAGAGCCGGGAAGGCCGATGGCATCTCACGATCGAGGTTGAAAAACTGAACCTCGGAAAATCCCGTAGCCTGCGGCAATTGATCGAAGGACAGCTCTCACGCCTGTCCACCGGCGAGCAGCGGCTTCTCGAAGTAGCCGCCGTCCTTGGCAGCCAGTTCGCGGCGGACCTGGTGGCGGTGGCGCTCGAAATCGATCCCGTTGAAGTAGAAGAACAATTTGATGCCTTGGTCCGCCGGCATCAGGTCCTTCGTCCGGCCCTGGACGGCTTCGGGGAAAGAGCGGACCAACGTTCGCGGTATGAATTTCTGCACGATTTGTATCGCACTGCGGCCTTCGACCGTAGTTCTCCGGGCCGCCGCCGCCATTGGTACAAGGGAATCGCCGTGAAGCTGGCAAACGACCTAGGAGATCGAGCCGACGAGGCCGGGACGGAACTGGCCTTCTACTTCGAGCATGCCTGCATGCCACTGGAGGCGGCTCGATATTGCGCACTTGCCGGAGACCGAGCAGCGCGTCGATTCGCAGACTCGGAGGCACGCGCGCAGTTTGGGCGCGGAATCGAATTGTTGAAGGGCGTTCCCGAATCTAAGGAGCGTGACGCTGCCGAGTTGCGCCTGCAGGTAGGCTTGGCTCCCATCCTCATCTACAGCCAGGGTTACGAGACCGACGACGGCGCGGCGGCGGTCTCCCGCGCGAGCGAGCTCAACGCAAGGCTTGGCGATGGAGACCAGACTTTCGCGGCTGTGCGTGGACTCTATATGATTCTGGTCGGGAAACCTGATTACCACGCAGCGCTTGAGCTCTGCGACAAGATGGACCGGGTGGCGCAAAATGACCCGGATCCATACGCGGCTGCGGAGGCGCTACGTCTGCGCGGGTACGCCGTTATGGGCCTCGGCCGTCTGGCAGAGGCGAGAGATACACTAACAAGAGCGGTTGCCGCTTCCAGGGGATCGGAGAGAAGTCATTGGCCCACCGCATTCATTGAAGACATTCGCGCGACGTGCACCTCAGTACTTGGACTCATTCACTGGATGCTTGGTTACCCCGATCAGGCAACCAGACTCGCAAGACAAGCAGTAGATCGTGCGGTCAAGCTGGGCGGCCCCTTTACTACCGCATACGCGCGACGTTTTCGTGCGACGATCATGCGGTGGCTGCGAAATACCGCGGCAGTAGTCGAAGAAGCGGAGGCCGCGATCGTTATCTGCGAGCAGCACGGATTCCAATTTTTGCGAATGCAAGCATCGCTCGACAAAGGGTGGGCGATGGCGATGCAGGGCCGAGGAGCAGCAGCAATTCGTGAGATCCGAGCCGCCCTTCCCTTCGCCCCTTTCACCCGCAGCGGCGCAGCGACGATCCTCGCCGACGTTTGTCTTCAACTCGGAAAAACAACCGAGGGGCTGCGCGCCGTAGACGATGCTCTCGAGTTTGTGCGCGAACATCATGAAGGATCTTTCGAGCCGGAACTTTATCGCCTGAAGGGGGAGCTTCTTCTCCACAGCCTTGGGCGCAGGAACCACCAGCGTGTCGCAGAGCTGCAAAAAGCCGAACGATACTTAGTGATAGCTATCGAGAAAGCGCGTGAAATCGACGCAAAATCACTAGAACTCCGCGCAACAGTCAGCCTTTATCGCCTCTGGAGCAAGCTGGGCAAGCGTCCAGAGGCCCAGCGTATGCTGGCGGACGTTTACAATTGGTTCACCGAGGGGAAGAACACCCCTGATCTCATCGATGCGCGCCGCATCCTCGAGAAGCGGCGCGCCT
>JAFAHS010000426.1 GCA_019237115.1 Deltaproteobacteria bacterium | reverse complement strand
GGACCATAGATCTCGTCATCGAGTCCGGGCTCATGACCTGCAATCTGCGCGGCGGGTTTCGATCCGCTCGCGATCCGGTGCAGCATCACGGCAGGTTCTCCAAGGTAGTCCATGATTACGATCCGGTTTAACGCAAAGACGCTGTGGCACCACCAGCGCGCCGCCGCGCGTTCGCGAAACTGGTCGTCCTCCGCCAGTGTTCCGTTGCGCAGCTCGTAGTGAGGCCGACATTTTTCGCCGTTGAGCCACGACTCGGAGTCGAGAGCGGCCGAATTGTCACTCACGTCATTGCCTGCAAAGAATGCCAAAATCACCACATCGGGCGCGTAGCGCAACGCCTGGTGGCGGAGCGTCAACAGTTCCTGCGCAGTACCGTATCCGCTGACGCCGAAATCGAGCACTTGTACCCGTTGACCGCCCAGCGGACAGGAAACGAGGCGGCGCTCGATAACCGCGCAAAAGGTTTCGTCATAAGGAACGTGCATAGCCTCGGTGAACGAGTCGCCCAGAACCGCGACGCGCAGCACTCCGGGAGGCTTGGCGATTGGAACCTCGGGGCCGCGAAATCCGCCCTCGTTGATGGTGACCCGCGCATGTCCCTCGGAACGCTGGAGGCCGATGGCCCCCGGCCTTAGCTGCCAGCCGCGCACCGGGTCGTAGGAGCGTACTTCGGGTGGGGCGATGCCTGCGAATCGAAGGCCGATTTCCGCGACGCTGAGAGCGAGCAGAATGCTTACGATGCTCAGCAACAGCCTCAGTCCCGCCCGGAGCATCGTCGATCCGCGATCAGGAACTCAAGGCGACTGAAGGAGTTCGACTGGGGAGCCTGCCGCTGGCATTCCCGCCAGCATCGAGCGCCATGGGATGGATGGTTTTACCCACTTATTTTTTCGCACCCAAATTCTACAATCCTGTATGCGCAACGTGTTATATACAAGCGCCTGTAGCGATTGTAGAGACTAAAAACGCGGCCATGACCCACCAAATTAAACGCGGCTCGCCACGCGGAGGGAGAGGAGTGGAGAAGATCAGGCGAGGCACACAGTTCCGAATGCCGGCACGCCCGCTTCTAGCGTTTGGCCTTATACTCACTCTCGCGCTTTGGTCCCCGCGCGCGGTGTACGCCTTCCAGCTTACCGACCCTAACACCTGGCCCTTCTTTCCGATTCCGGAAGTAGCAACCGATCCCAACGGCGGTACCACCTACGGCTTGATGACAGTGTTTCTTAATCACAAGCCGGATGGCAGCATCAGCACCATCTTCGCACCCGACGTCACCAACAATGCGACCCTGGGGCCGGGCGGCACCTTTCGGTTTCTCGGCTACCCTTCGTCGGACACTCACTGGTACGTCATCGCCGGCGGCACCGAGCACAAGGCTCGCAACGTCGATCTTTCTTACTCGACCGGCCGCGACCGCCAGAACTGGTGGTCGTTCGACGGCGAATTCGTATGGGAACACGATCCCACCGAGCGCTTCTACGGTATCGGCAACAACACTTCAAGCACCGCGGAATCGAACTACACTATCGAGCAGACCTACCTGAAAACGATCCTCGCCCTTAATATCTCAGAAGAGCTTCAGGTGGGGGTGGAGACTCGGGCGCGGTACGTGCGGATCGCGACGGGTGCGTACGATTCGCTCCCGTACACCGGTACCGAGTTTCCTCATCTCAAGGGCCTCGACGGTGGCAGCGAGTTCTTCAACGAATTGGTGGCCAAATATGACGACCGCGACCACGTCGATCTCCCTACACAGGGCGGGCTGTATCGCCTTTTTGTGGGGATGACCCAGCGGGGATTTGGCAGTTCGTTTTCCTACTTCCGCTTTGGCACGGAATTGAGTCACTATTTCCCGCTCAGCAAACGCATAGTGCTGGCGACCCACGCGCTCATCGAGGAGATGCCGGCCGGCAACGAGGCCCCGTTCTGGTCGCTGGCACGTCTGGGCGGGCAGAGCAGCGACTTTTTCGTCGATCGCAGCACCCAACGGGGCTGGGGGACCGCGCGTTTCACCGACAACAACATTATCGGCTTCAGCGCCGAGATGCGCACGAGGGTTTTCAGCGCGCGGGTTTTCGATACCCAGGGCACCGCCGAGTTGGCGCCTTTTTTCGACTGCGGCAAGGTTAGTCACGATGTCGCGTCAAATCCATTCATCAACTACCATCCTGCCGGTGGTATTGGATTGCGTGCCATCGCGGAGCCTTTCGTGGTTGGCTACCTGGATCTTGGCTACGCGGGTCACGGCCTTTCGATCTTTACCGGCATCGACTATCCCTTCTGAGCATCGCCGAGGCCTCCACGCCCAGTGAATCAGGTGCAAGTGCAGTTCCCGCTGGGCGCGGCGCGGAGGACGAAATGTCTGCCCTCAGCGAGAGGCGCTTTTATTCACTGACCCCTCCGGATACTCAATCTGCAGCGCCACAAAGGCCGCGGTAGGCTCCCCGTAGGCCTCTCCGATCCCGTCGAGCGCCCAGTTAAGCGTACGCACGGGCGCAATGGAGTCAAAGCTGGGGAGCATCCGGTCGGTGACTTTTGAAGTGCCTGCCGCTACGTCGGGCAACAGTAGCAAGCCGCGCCGTGTCCGAATCGGGGACTGGGATACGCTGAGGGCCAGGGATCGATACGTCCTCGAATAGGCATCGGTAATCAGGGCAAGAGCGATTTCGTCGACCCCGGTGGACACCGGAACGCCGACCCTCTCGTATGACCAAAAAGACAGCTCATTGTGCGCCGCGGTGAGCACGTAGCCGTAATTGAGTGCAAAGTCATGGCTGTTGTGAGCCGCTGACCAATCTTGAGCTCCCAGTTGGCTCGCTACCTCGGTTGCGCGGGCGCGGCCGGCGATCGCCTCGACCAGCGCGAGCGACACTGGAATCGATGCGGTCACTCCGGTCGTGGTTATCACTGAATCGTCCGCTACATAGCGCCGATTTCTAACCCACCGAGTGTCGCTGAATTTGTGCTCGAGGCGGCCCATCGAGTACCAGT
>JAFAHS010000273.1 GCA_019237115.1 Deltaproteobacteria bacterium | reverse complement strand
TTACCTACGATAAGCCACTGTCTTAATAAATAGTACCCGGCCTTTGTGGAGCGGCGCAAACATCGGCTCCGTTATCCCAGCATAATAGCGCGATCTACTCAAGCAAGGAGACAACGCTATGCCTGCCATCACGACCAGAGACGGCGTTGAGATCTTCTATAAGGACTGGGGTTCGGGCCAGCCGATCGTGTTCAGTCATGGTCTGGAAGCGCCGTGCGAAACAAGCTGGCCTGCCCTACTCGCCTGCTGCCATACCTTTCGAGCGACCGGTATCACAACCTATCTCGAAAACGGCGGGACCCTGGAGCACGCGCAGACCATCGCGAATCACGAATCGCCGCGAACTACCAAGCTCTACGATCGCACCCGAGAGGAGCTCACCGCCGAGGAAATCGGGCGCATCAGGATCTGATTTTCGAGCGACCAGTAGCGTGGCAGCTATCGGTCTAAAATTTTAGGCAAGTGGGCGATGTTTTTATTCGCCAGCCTTACAATAGAAGTTCGGGTGACGTCAGTAATTTACTGTGGACTCGACGCCTAAGTCGGCTGAGAACCGTGTGAGGAAGGCCGGTCGCTCTTTTGATGGAGGAAATCTCAGGGTCTCGGCTCCGAGTGGATCTCGGTGCCGATTGATTTGCAATGACGGTCAATGGCGCACAGTAGTGTTGGGCGGGGAGCCAATCACTGACGCGATTCCTTCTCTTGCAATCGTATTCAAGGCCTCGGCTAGTGCGGCCTGGTCGGTTGGGAAAGATTCATAGATCCGAGCATCGGATCGCCCTGGTCGTCGCAGTAGACACCGCTCGCGCCCGATTCATTCATCAGCGTCACGGCCCAAGACTGGTAGGAGTTTGGCTTCGGCTATCGCGGAACGCTACGTTCGCCGCGTCCAGCGGGAGCAGGAAGAAGCCGAGGCTGATACGCGGGCCGGGAGAGCCAGGCATCGCCGGCGGGTCGAGCGGGAGATGATTCGCGGCTTCAACGTTTTACGTTGAGCAGCACTTTGCCCATCGGCCCCTCCCCCAGGCGCTCAAAGGCTTGCGGCAACTGCTCGAACGGAAACATGCGATCCACTAACGGCCGCGCCCCGGACCGCGCCAGTTGGCACAAAACCTCCTGCCAGGCAGCGTGTCCTTCCTCCGGCGTGTAGTAGCCCAACGCCATTGCGCCAATCCGGAGCCGGCGAGAGAAGAGCGTGGCCGTGTTGAAGTTGGGAACCGGACCCGCCAGCTCCCCTACCAGACTGACCTTGCCCAACTCGCCCATAGTATCGATAACTTCTGGCAACAGCTTGCCGCCGATGTTATCGACTGCCAGGTCCACCCCGCGCGGGGCCAAGGCTGCCTTGGCGTCCGTTGACCACCGTGAGTTCTCGGGATTGAACGTGAGCGTTGCCCCGAGTTCCTTCAGGCGTCGGTGCTTTTCCTCGCTCCGCGAGAGCGCCACAACGGTGTGGCCCATAGCCGCCGCCAGTTGCACAGTCGCGACGCCAACCCCGCCCGAGGCGCCGGTGACCAGCACCACCGCGTTCGGCTTGAGCTGCCCCCACATCGTCAGTGCACGGTAAGCCGCCATATAAACGAGCGTTGCGCCCGCGGACTCCTCTTCGCTCCAACCGGCGGGGATTTCTACTAGGTTAACTGCCGACACCGACACTCGCTCGGCAAAGGTGCCCCACCGAAAAACTCCCACATCGCCGCGCAGAATGGCGCGCCGGTCTCCCACGCGCACATCCTTGACGCCTTTACCGACCTGAATGATCGTTCCCATGCCATCTCGCCCCAGCACGTGGGGCAAGGGAGGGTTCACCGGATATGGATATCGCTTCTCCGCCAGATACCGATCGGCCGGGTTTAGAGCCGCGTAGTGGACTTCCATAACGACTTCGCCATCTTTCGCCACCGGGTCTGACACCTCGGTCAAGCGCAGATGGTCAATCCCTCGTAATCCATCCCATAGCCACGCTTTCATATTTTTCCTCCTCTCATCTCCCTTCCGGGTCCGGCTCTGCTAACTTTTCGGCAAAGGTGTCACAGTTGTGACCTTCGGTCGGTTGGCTGGACTTGCCAACCCGAAAAGCCTTAATCAGCTGCGATCGCCGTCTGCGTGGAGCGAAACCCAGCGTCGATTTCTGGCCGCGACAGGTGTGCGACTGTGTTGACGAGAGTCTTCGCGCCAGCGTATCAAGCGCTTAAACTTGAGCGAAACACGTGGCGGCCCAGGGGGCGTCAACTTGATGTCTGGAGTAGCAGAATTAAATGAACGAATACGTGATACACTCTCCGGTTTGGTCGGAGTCGAAATTACCGAGGTGCGGCAAAGGCGGCTGGTCGGTCGGCTGAGGGCAGAGCCTCGCCTGTTCGCAGCAAACGGATATCTGCACGCGGCAACCGTCGTCGCGCTTGCAGATACTTTATGCGGCTTCGGCGCACTCGAGCACCTGCCCCCTGGCGCCGAGAGTTTCACAACGGTGGAGCTCAAGGCGAACCTGCTTGGCACTGCAAGGGAAGGGATCATTGAATGCGTCGCTAAGCTCGTTCATGGCGGCCGCACGACCCAAGTATGGGACGCCGAGGTAAAACATATTGACAGCAACCGAACCATAGCACTCTTTCGCTGCACTCAGTTGAACCTCTACCCGCACGAATGACGGATTCGATGCGGGTCAGGCTTCCCATCCGCTCTGCGGCCGAGTTTTGAACGGTGTGCGACCGTGTTGACGAGAGGCTTGGCACCTGCCGCCAACGCTATTGCGACAGCCGCGCGGCGGTCATAGCCCGCCCCCCGTCAGCTCGTTCACGTCGCTGTCGGAAAACCTGCGTACGTTCGGAGGCGATGGCAGCCGCAAAAGGGCGAACCACCTCGAGTTTGGCATCTTTGAGCGCTCCACCGTTACGAAGTGCTTCAACAACATCCGCAGCGGCGCCAAACTTTGCCGGCTAGGGTTGCGTGTACGGCGACGCAATAATCCGCCCGGCTTGCGGCGGCCAGCGCCACTTGCTTTCGGATTGATTCGGGCAGGCGCGCCAAGTCGTCCATTGAGGCAGGATACGCCAAATAAAGTTGATGAATCTACGCCAAATATCTCTGAGAGTCACACCACAGCTCACCGCTTTCTTCACAGAGTGCAATGATCCTTGCCTCGTCGGCGACCCTTGAGTCCTTCAGTGCGAAGGCGGTCGGCCACATGGCCTTCGTCGGGGTTCGCCTTGTCCCTGAAGCCCAACGTCGCATACCTCGTTTTGAACTTTTGCGCGCTTTGGAAGAAGCAGCCGACGTTACTGTCCTTGGCATACGCGGGCATCCCGTACCAGGTCCTCGGCGAGAGGGGTTGGCACGCCGACTTTGATGATGGCATGGACTGGCTCAGCCATAGCGCCATCCCGTCCCGACATATCTCCGCGAATGGGCTCCGTTCGATTCTTTGACCATGAGTTGCAATTCCTCAAGGAGCGTGGCGCCTACAGCACTGCTTCCGTCCGAATCCGTGCCCGCGAGGATCGGCACCCCGGCGTCCCGCAGGATTCTCATGTTCGCCTCGCAGTCGGCGTATGAAATGTGCTCTGAGATGATCCAGACCGGCCTCTCCAGTGTTCGCTCGCGGTTGGGCGGGCGTGAGAACGGCAGAACGTTCCCCGGATCTGATCCTCTCCGTCTAGGCATCCCCTTGGCGCTAAGGATAGCAGGGTCGCGCGCTCTAATGGGTGTTCACTTAACAATGACAATCTGGGAGGGTTCAAGGTTGTCGGGCTCGCGGCTGAACTCGCGTAGATCGGAATCCAGGAGGCGGGAATCACAATGAAGATTTGCCACGTGGCTGCCCTTGTGCTCGCGGGTTGGTGCCTGATGATGCCGCCCTTCGTCCAGGGGAAGCATGGGGTGGTGGACCACAACGCCCCGCTGTCGAAGTGGACGGTCACGAATGCTTTCGACACTGCTGCCGAATGTGAGAACTTTCGGGGTACCTCTATGACGTTCGATCAGAAACGGTCGGCGCAGGACCCAACTAACCAAAGTTACAAAGGGCTCCAGGCACAACGCGCACTATCGCAATGTGTCGCCATTGACGACCCCCGTCTTACTAGTGGATTGGCGCCCTCTGGGAATTAGGAAAGACTCGACGGCAGGTCATCCGGGACTTCACACCGGTGACGAGGAGGTCGCTTTTGCCGATGAAAAAACGACCGACCCAAGCCCGGGTCGCCCGTATCCTTGCGCGGCTAGAACCCGGTACGACCGTATCGATTGAGATCGTGCGGAAGAGCAAGCCCCTGACGCTGCAAGTTACGCCACCGATTCCGAGCTAATCGTCACCGACACTAGCAGGAAGACTACTTACAGCACCTCCGTCAATCCCTACGCCGCGTTGATGTATATTGTCGCCGTACAGCCAAGAGGAGGCAGGCGCCTGCGAGAATGCGGTTTGCTCATTTCTCAGAATTAGAAACAGGAGTTTGCTCGCCCCGTTTTAAGGTTGTGAGTCATTGAGCCTGGCAAGGCGATTTAGGACGATTGGAATAGTCACGAAATCGTCGTCCAAGTCGCAAGATCAAGACGATCTCCCTCCAGTAGCGCGTAAAAGGGAACACCGCCGTGGTCTTGCCCGTCGGTGACCAATACTCTTCCGTTCCCAATCACGGTTGCAACGTTCTTCTGCACTAGTACCGCGGTATGTTCGTCGATCCCGAGGCCGAGCAGATTCGGATAGCGTGCGACCACCTGAGCAAGATCGAAGTCGCGGCCACGCGTATCGATGTGTTGGTCGATCGCGACATTGCAGACATAAGCGAATCCCCGCTCGTGTCCGGGGGCCATCATGATGGTGTTGCCCGCCGGCGCGCCGCGTACCAGGTAAGACCCTTGAATAGTTGCCCCAGCCGATGCTCCAGCGATCAGTCCGCCCCGGTCGAGAACTCCCCGGATCTCGCGCTCAGTCCGGGTTCCGGCATAGGCGTCTACCAGTCGCCACTGCCTTCCTCCGGTGAACCAAACTGCGGTCGCACCTAGCAGGGGTTCGAGGAAGGCGTCAGCGTTTGCTTCATCCCGGTTACGCGTGTGCAGAACGCTAAATGTATGACCTAACATCATGGGAAGGTTCCATTGATTCACTGCCCACTTGAAATGCCTGTCCTCCGCAGCGGTAGGTATTGTGACCCATCGCGCCTTCGAGCCACCGCTCAAGGCAACAGCCAGTCGCCCGATCGGTTGACCGATTCTTCCACCGCCAATCATCAGCAACGAACCGAACGTCGGCCCTTCCGATTTTGGTAAGCTTGAGTTCAACTTTTAAGCGAATCGGCTTGCGGTCAAACGGAACAGCAGGAGCGATAATTATTGCCCTGATAGCAATGCCATAACAACCGATCACTTCTAAGGGCCCGGTTCTGGGTCTAAGGGCTTTTGCACCCCAAGTCGATTTCTTGAACCGGCCCAGCAGCCAACCGAGAAGTTCGCGCCAGCATGACCGCACGACCAGGATCACAGCCGACTCGGCGCAGAAGGTGCTGATCGAGGCAAATACCAAAAGGAGCCGCTTTTTTCTGATGAGCGGCGCTTGCGGGCCCAAAACCTCAGTTCTACATAATCCGTCTCGCTGGCATGTCCCGTCCCAACTGGTGGAGTGTAAGTTGGCTCGCGGTACCGGCAGCATCTATTTCAAACGTGATTTGGGCATCCGTAATTTTAAAAAAGTAATCCCTCTCACCTTCCGCGAATAACTCGAATTTCGACTGGCCTGTAGCTTGCCCAAAGAAGCGATCGCCTTCACGCGTGATAGTCAGAATGAAGTTCGGGCGCAGCTCATACCGGCCCACGTATCTATCGAAGAGACTCGGATCGACGGGGACTTCCTTCCGCTTTTCGAAATTCTCGTGTTTCATCGACCGAAAAGAACACCATTTCATGGGCTTCGGGTCTGGCTCGATGAAACCTTCTTTCTCCGATTTGGATGTTTGCTCCTGAAGCTGCTCGAATTGTTTA
>JAFAHS010000260.1 GCA_019237115.1 Deltaproteobacteria bacterium | reverse complement strand
ACCTGCGCGGGATGCCCCTCAGCGCAGGCCAGGTTCACCAGCCGCCCCTGTCCCAGCACGTAGAGCACACGCCCGTTTGAGAGATGATACGCATCCACGTTCCCGGTAATCTCGTGTTCGATTTTCTTGGCGGTGTCGTTCAGGTAGGCCATATCGATTTCCACGTCGAAGTGGCCGGAATTGCAGAGCATCGCGCCGTCCTTCATCACGCTGAAATGTTGGGAAGTCAGCACGTGCTTGTCGCCGGTGGCGGTGACAAAAATATCGCCAATCCTGGCCGCGTCGGCCATCTTCATCACGCGCAGGCCGTCCATGGCCGCTTCGAGCGCGCGCACCGGATCGACCTCGGTGACGATTACGTCGGCGCCCAGCCCGCGGGCGCGCGTGGCGATTCCTCTTCCGCACCACCCGTAGCCGCCGACTACGACCACAGATCCGGCGATGAGCAGTCCGCTGGCGCGGATGATGCCATCGAGGGTTGATTGGCCGGTGCCGTAGCGGTTGTCGAACATATGCTTGGTCTGCGCATCGTTGACCGCGACCACCGGAATGCGCAGGGCCCGGTCCTTCTCCATCGCGCGCAACCGAATAACCCCGGTGGTGGTCTCCTCCATGCTGGCGCGCACTTCCTCGGCGCGATCCTTGTATTCGGTGTGCAGGAGGCTCACCAGGTCGGCACCGTCATCCATGGTGATGGTGGGCCGGCGCTCGAGTACCGCGCGGAGGTGGCTGTAGTAGGAGTCCCGATCCTCGTTGTGAATGGCGTAGGTCGGAATGTCGTATTCCTTCACCAGCGCCGCGGCAACATCATCCTGGGTCGAGAGCGGGTTCGATGCACAGCAGAATACTTCCGCGCCGCCGGCCTTGAGCGTGCGCAACAGGTTGGCGGTTTCGCAGGTGATGTGCAGGCACGCGCCGAGGCGCTGGCCCTTGAGCGTGAGCTCCTTGGAAAAGCGCTCGCGAATACCGCGCAGAACCGGCATCTGGCGCTCGGCCCATTCGATTCGTTTGAAACCTGCTGCGGCCAGACCGAGATCGTGGACGTCATATTCCGGCACGGCGTGCGCGGCGGGGCGGGCCTTGGACACAGGTTTTCTTTTGGTTGCAGTCGATGGCATCGGGGTCGTTTCTCCAGAGTTTAGCGCTGACCTGGGCTGAAGCTTCGCGCCGGGCCGTCTAGAAAGCGCTGCGCAGCTTTTCTTTCATGTCGGTGCGCTCCCACGGAAACCACCCGTCGTGGGGCGTGCGACCGAAATGCCCGTAAGCGGCGGTCTTCTGATAGATGGGCCGTTTCAAGTCAAGCTTGCGGATGATTCCCGCGGGGCGAAAGTCAAACAGCTCGCGCAGCTGGGAAGAGAGTTTCGCGTCCGGTACCACACCGGTGTCGAAGGTATCGACCAGAAGCGAGACCGGCTCGGCAACGCCGATTGCGTACGCGACCTGGATCTCGCACTTCCTGGCCAGGCCGGAGGCGACCACGTTCTTGGCAACGTAGCGCGCCATGTAGCACGCCGAGCGATCGACCTTGCTCGGATCCTTGCCCGAGAAAGCCCCGCCGCCGTGGCGTCCATAACCGCCGTAGGTATCGACGATGATTTTGCGACCGGTCAGGCCGCAATCGCCGTGCGGTCCGCCGATTTCGAATCTACCGGTCGGGTTTACGTGATAGACGGTCGAGCGGGTCAGATATTTTTTGGGAATGGTGTTCTTGATGAGTTCCTCGATCATGCACTCGCGGATGGTTTCCTGCTTCACCTCGGGGGTGTGCTGGGTCGAGATTACGACCGCGGTGATTTCGGCCGGCTTGCCGTCCGCATAACGCACCGTGACCTGGCTCTTGGAATCGGGACGCAGCCAATCAACTTTTTTCTGCTTGCGCATGCTCGCGAGATTTTCCATCAGCCGATGCGCCATCGCGATCGGCAGCGGCATCAGTTCATCGGTCTCATCGCAGGCAAAACCAAACATCAGCCCCTGGTCGCCGGCGCCCTGTTCCTTGTGGAGGCCTTCTCCCTCGGTGACTCCCTGCGAAATATCGACGGATTGCGGCTCGATAGCGGTCAGCACCGCGCAGGTGTGTCCATCGAACCCGCTGGCCGCGCAGTCGTAACCGATGTCGAGCGCGACCTGGCGGGCGAGGCTCACGAAGTCAGGGCGTGCGCGGCTGGTGATTTCTCCGGCCAGCACGATAAGCCCGGTCTTGGCCAGCGACTCGAGCGCAACGCGTGAACCCGGATCCTCCCTGAGCAGCGCATCGAGAACGGCATCGGAAATCTGGTCACACATCTTGTCGGGGTGACCTTCGGAGACTGACTCTGAAGTAAACAGGAAGTCCTTAAGCGGCATGCGCGATGGCTCCTTGAAACGGCACGACGAGAATCAGGGAATTCGCAGATACGCGATGATCAGAACGGAAAACCCTGGGAAATCTGGCAATTCTGCGGATTCTAGTCTGAGTTTGGTTGCCGATCTAATAACCGACCGGTCAGGTGGAATCAAGGCGCGATTCCGTAAACTTCGTGCGCTCGACGCAAGCGCAGCCTTGCCGAACCAGCTCGACCTGACCCTCTCCCAAACATAAATAAACAATCTCTCGGCTGAATGAGCAAATCTTTTTTGCGAACCTCACTCCTCGCCAAAACGCTCCTCGAACAACGTCTCGACCGCCCTCAACGCGTCGCGCGCATCTTCACCCTCGGCACGAATTTTCACCTTCACGCCCTTCTCCGCACCAAGCATCATCAGGGCGGTCACACTCTTGGCACTGACCTGGTTCTTGCCACGCGCGACCGTGATCTTGGAAGCAAAGCGACCGGCGGCCTGCGCCAGCGTCGACGCGGCACGAAGATGCAGCCCCAGCCGATTTTTGACCTCTACCGTCGCCTCCACAACGCTCACGGCGTATACGATACGGGCTGCGAGGACGCGGGTAAACTGATCGGTTTAAAGTAAACCCCCAGAAAGGAATTGTATCGCGTTGAATTGCTCAACTCCTTGAGCCGCTCGTGCTTCGGGCCGGCGGTATCGAAGCCCCCGGTGAGGTAGTTGTCGGCGAGCAGCACGCGCGGTCTCATCGCGGCGTTTGCTATCGGGCAGGCTTATCCACCGTTGCGCGAGGCAAGCCGCGACTCGTGGCTCTTGCGCTCGCCGGAAATTTCGGCGAGGAACAGCTCGCGCAGACGTTCCTCGACGAACCGGTCGCGCGTGCTGCCTTCACGCCTGCGCCACGCGGTCTGCTTGATTACCGCCTTCGCCATGTTGCGATGGCCACCGGCGCTGCCGATGTCGCCAAACAGGTTTTGCACTGCCTCGCCCGCGTTGTCGCCGCTCATGCCATAGTTGCGGACCGCGATCACCAGGTCGCTCCCCAGTTTTCCTGCCACCGCAACCCATTCCACGCCCTCGAACTGAAGGCAGAAGTCCGCGACCTGCACGATGATGTCGTCACGCTCGACCTGGCCCAGGTTCAGCACCGCAAGTCCGTCGATCACTTCTATTCGCCCCAGGGCGCGCGAGAGAATTCGGGCGAATTCGGCTGGCAGCTCGGGACGCTCGATCTGCTTGAGCATGTTGTAGTTCGCGATCGGATAGAGCGTCACGAACGCCTGCAAATCGTCGTCGGTAACGCGTCGCGAGAGCGCCAGCGTATCGCTGCGGATTCCGTACAGCAGCGCGGTCGCCAGGCGTTCGCTGATGCGCTCGTTGGCGGTAATCAGGTACTCGGTCATGATCGTGGAGGTCGCTCCATACTTGGTGCGGACGTCCACAAACGGTGCGTCACTCGGCTCGTAGTTCGGATGGTGGTCGATCACGATGTGGGCACGCGTCAGCTTGTCGCCGAAGAACGCGGGCTGCACATCGACCATCGCAATCTTGTCATATTCGTCCAGTTCCGCGCTCTCGGCGGGCTCGATATCGATCTCGAGCAGATGGACCATGGTGCGGTTTTCCGGGCGGGTGACCGGCTTGAAGCTGAACAAGGGAGTGGTGAGCTTGTTGCGGCCGAGCAGGGTGCGCAGAGCCATCGCGCTGGCCATCGCGTCGGGATCGGGATCGTCCTGCAACACGATCGCCACCCGATCGCCCTCGTCGACCAGGGCGCGGAGTTCCTTGAGTTTCTGTTTGGTGTATGCCTGATCCATTCAGCGTGCGGGAAAAGTCGCTCACGTCGCGCGTGCCGCGGCGCTGAGCTCGAGGCTTAAACACGCGCACAGCTCGCGCGCCGGTGCGAAGTGGGTTGGATGAATAATAGCGCCCGGGTCGGGCTTCATGCGAATCGGGAGTTACCACAGCATCCTGCCACGAAGCAATGATGTACAATAGCGACCGGAATGGAACATCAGGATTCCTCATCACCGCCGGAAAAATGTGTACTGTGCCGCAGGCCGGTGGGTGACTGGCTTTTGCGCATCAGCGTCGAGGATGCGGCGGGGTTTTCCCAGCGGGCCTTTATCTGTGCGAATTGCGCGGTTAAGCTTCGTCTTGCCTCCGCCAAGAATCGCGATCTGCAAATCGATCCCTGGATTCACGACGCGGTTGCGCGGGTACTGCGCGGGGAGGGCGAGGAATAGACCGGCAATGCCCACAGGCGCTCAACCACTCGACACCCTGCCCACCAGCAGCGATGCGTGGCCGCACGAAGAAGCGCGGCGGCTTCAGGAGCGCATTCGCGACTACCCGCTTAAGCGTCCGGTCATCTTCGAGAGTGGCTTCGGACCGTCGGGGCTGCCCCACCTCGGTACGATGTGCGAGGTGCTGCGCCCGGCCTACGTGCGCAAGGCTTTCGCGATGATCGAGCCGGTGCGCGCATCGCGCCTCATCGTCTTCATCGACGACATGGACGGCCTTCGCAAGGTGCCCGAGAATGTCCCGCGGCGCGAGGAGCTGGGGCAATTCCTGGGGGTACCGGTCTCGCGGATTCCCGACCCGTTCGGATGTTGCGCCAGCTTCGCCGATCACATGATTGGCCTGCTGCGCGAGTTCCTGGCCCCGGTGGACGTGGAGTACGCGCTGCGGCGATCGGCCGAGATGTATCGAGACGGCGAATTCGACGAGGGACTCAAGCGCATCCTGGCCAGGCACGCCGAGATAGTCGCGATCGTCACGCCGACGCTGCGCGAGGAAAATCGGGCCGGGTGGTCGCCGTTAATGCCGCTGTGCCCCAGGTGCGGAAAAATGATCGAACGCACCGTGACCGCATATCATCCGGATCGCGGCACCATCGGGTTCACCTGCCAGCGGAGCGCAGCCGGGACCGCTGGCTGCGGATGGAGCGGCGAGCAGACCGTGTTCGGGGGCCACGCCAAGGCGCAATGGAAGGTCGATTGGGCGCTCCGCTGGTTCACGCTGGCGGTTGACTACGAGCTCTACGGCAAGGATCTGACCGACTCGGCGCGGCTCTCCGCGCAGATCCTCCGCGTGCTGGGTGGCCACGCGCCGCTCGGATTCCCGTTCGAGATGTTCCTCGACGACGAGGGGCACAAGGTCTCCAAGTCGATCGGCCGCGGCGTGACCGTGGAGCAATGGGAACGCTATGCACCGATTGAAGTCCTCAAGTTTTTTCTCCTCACCAATCCGCGCCGCGCCCGCAAACTGTTCCTTGCGACTATCCCCCAATACGTGGATGAATACCTCGACGCGCTCAGGGAATACGCCGCGGCTCCCACCCAAGAGGCGCGTAACAACTCGCCGCTGGTGTTCGTGCTGCAGGGCCAGAGCCCGCGCCGCTTCGACTCACAGCTGACTTTCGCGATGATGATGAATCTGGTGCCGGCGGTGGGCGCCCTGGAGCGCGACTACCTCTGGGAATATCTCAAGCGCTATGACCCCGCGGTCGAGAATGACCCGGACACCAAGGCCCTCGCGCTTACTCTGATGCAGTCGGCCCAGAACTTCTATCAGGACTTCATCGAGCCGACCAAGAAGCCCTACATTCCGAACGCGGCCGAGCGCGCGCAGCTGGCGGCTGTTGCCGAGTGGCTGCGCAGCAATACTGCGGCCAGTGCCGAAGAAATTGAAAAAAAGATCTACGACTTCGGGCGCCAGTACTATGACAAGCCCGGCAAGATTTTCCCCATGCTCTACCGGACGATCCTCGCGCAGGAACGCGGCCCGCGGTTGGGCGCATTCATCCGCCTGGCGACACCGGTCCAGGTAGCTCAGTTGCTCGACACCGCTATGCTACGTGCCTAGAGGGCAGCCGCGGCTCGTCTCGACCAAACACGATTCGGAGCTCGGCCCGGCAGAACTTTCGAGTTCCTTTCCCGGCCGGTGTCGTGGCGGAGCAACCTTATACGAATTCCGCGAAGACCGAATCGGCGAGTTCCAGCCCCCGATCGCTCAGAAAGATCCGTTCGGCGCTTCGCACCAACAAACCGCCTTCCACCAATCGCGCGGCGCGCGCTCCGAAGACATCGTCGAAGCGCCGTCCCAGCCGCGCGGCGAACTCCTGCTCCGCAAAACCCTCGCGCAGGCGCAGATTCAGAAATACGAATTCGCCGGCGGCGGTCGCCGCGTCGATTTGTTCGCCGCCTGATTCCGCACCGCCGTCCCGCCGCGCCAGCTCGATATAGCGCCCCGGGTTACGCTCGTTCCACCAGCGTCGGCCGTAGGGGCCGGGTGCTGCGCGCGAGTCTGACGCGGCCAGCGCAAAGCTGTGCGCGCCGGCACCGATGCCGAGGTAAGTCTGCCCGCGCCAGTAGGTCAGGTTGTGGCGCGCCTCGTGGCCGGGGCGCGCATAGTTCGAAATTTCATACATCGCGTAGCCGCGTCGCGGCAGTTCCGTGCGCACGGCTGTATACATGGCCGCCTGCTCGTCGTTGGCCAGTGCCCTGATTCGCCCCCGTTTCAGATCGGTGAAGAACGCGGTCCCCTCCTCGAAAGTCAGGTTGTACGCGGAGATATGATCGGGTCCGAGCGCGGCGGCCTGCGCGAGGTCGTTGAGCACGCTTTCCAGGGTCTGTCCGGGCACCGCGAAAATCAGGTCGAGGTTGAGGCGCTCGAAACCCGCGCGCCGCGCCATGGCGACGGCCTGTCGGGTCTGGTCGGCGTCGTGAATCCGGCCGAGAAATCTCAGGGTCTCGTTGGTGAACGATTGGGCGCCCAGGCTCAGGCGATTGACCCCGGCCGCGCGCAACCCGGCGAGTTTTGCTTCACAGAGCGTGCCGGGGTTCGCCTCCAGGGTTATTTCCGCATCGCGCTCTATAGGGAAGCAGCGCCCGGCCGCCTTGAGAATTGCGCCGATCGATTCCGGGGCGAACAGCGACGGCGTGCCACCCCCGAAGAAGACCGTGCGCAGTGACTCGCCCGCGAACGGAGCCTGCTTTCGTCGATGTTCCAGCTCCGCGGTCAGCGCACGCGTGTAATCGGCCTCCGGCCAGGTTGCTGCCGCGTAGGAGTTGAAGTCGCAGTAAGGGCACTTCGCCTGGCAGTATGGAATATGAACGTAGAGAGAAAAGCTCACGATCTCACCGCCTGGGGGTCGGCGTGCCGGAGGCAGAGCACAGGGTAGAACCTGTGCCATTGTCCTGCAACCGGGGGTTTTGAATTCCGGAACTCTTGCGATTGCCACCCGCTGCAAGGGGTGGCCTCGCGCCGCTATACTTCAGAGACCGTTGGCTGAGAGCGTTTCAAAACCCGTCGCAACGGAGTCCTTAAGCGGTGCGGACACCACTTTGCGGCCGCCTGGCAGCGCTGCCGCGACTGTCGCATCGGGAATTTTCCTCAGTCGCCTTTCCGGATTCGTGCGCCAGAGCGTGCTTGCACACTACTTCGGCACCTCGGCGGTGGCCGATGCGCTCACCGCGGGTCTGCGCATCCCGAACATCCTCCAGAACCTGCTCGGCGAAGGTGTGCTGTCCGCATCGTTTATTCCCGTCTACAGCAAAATGCTTGGCGACGGCGACCAGGACGCGGACCTGCTGGCATGGGCGGTTGGGGCGGTACTCGCGCTCACCACCTCGGTTCTGGTCGCGCTGGGGGTCGCCTTCGCTCCCTACCTGATTACTGTGATCGCGCCCGGGTTCGCGGCCGAGAAGCGCGAGTTGACCATCGCGATCGTGCGCATCGTATTTCCCGGCACCGGGATCCTGGTGATGTCGGCATGGTGCCTGGGCGTTCTGAACAGCCATCATCGCTTCTTCGCCTCGTATCTCGCGCCGGTGTTTTGGAATCTGGTGATTATCGCGACCATGCTGTGGTTTGGGCCGCGCCGCGCGCAGGATGCGCTCGCCATCGATGTGGCGTGGGGCTCGGTGGTTGGTGCCGCGGTCCAGCTCGGGGTGCAGGTCCCGCAGGTCCTGGCGTTGATGCGTCGTCGTCGGCTCAGTTTCGGGCGGGTCAGCGAGGCGCTGTGGACGGTGTTCCGCAACATGTTCGCGGTGGTCGGCACCAAGGGCGTCGCGCAAATCAGCGCCTATGTCGACCAGCTGCTGGCCAGCTTGTTGCCGACCGGCGCGGTCGCCGCTATCAACTTCGGGCAGATCTTCTACATGCTGCCGGTCAGCCTGTTCGGATCGTCGGTCGCGGCATCGGAGCTGCCGACCATGTCGCGCGCTTCGGGCACGGTCGAGGAAATCGGCGCGGCCTTGCGCCCGCGTCTCAACGCCGGACTTCGTCAGATCGCGTTCCTGATAGTGCCCTCGGCTGCCGGATTCATTTTTCTCGGCGACGTAATCGCGGCGTTTGTCTATCAATCGGGGCATTTCTCGCACGCGGATGCGGTTTACCTGTGGGCGGTGCTGGCGGGCTCCGGAGTCGGGCTGCTCGCGACCACGATGGTGCAGCTGTACAACGCCGCATTCTACTCGCTGCTCGACGCGCGCACGCCGTTTCGCTTTGCCGTGGTACGCGTCTCGCTTACCCTCGCGCTCGGCTACGGGTGTGCCATTCTGCTGCCTCCGCTGCTGGGCATCCCACCGCGCTGGGGGGTTGCCGGTCTCACCGCATCGGCAGGGGTGTCGGGTTGGATCGAGTTCGTGCTCTGCAGATGGCGGATGAATCAGCGAATCGGACCAACCGGGCTGGATCGCGCGCTGGTGACCAAGCTTTGGTCGATAGCAATCGTGGCGGGCCTGATCGGATTTGCGCTCAAGCGTGAAACCGCCGGACTCGGGCCGCGCCCGCAGGGTTTAATCGTGCTGCCAGTCTATGGCGCGATTTACCTGGCGATGGCGAAAATGCTGCGGCTGCCCGAATTCGACGCTTTTGTCGCGATGGTGCGGCGTCGGTTCGGTGGACGATAAGGAAGCCCCCATCCGCCGGTCAGCGAGGAGTCCCGCGGGTTCCTATCCTTCAAGTGTGAGTGTGTGTGGCGGCTGGTTACCTTTGTTTCATTCGATCGATGGTGCCGGTGGTACTGTGGCCCTGCAGCAGCGGTGCGAGGACCACGCGGCCACCGCGTGCTTCGACAAACTCCTGTCCGTCGACGGTCTGGCCTTTCCAATCCTCGCCTTTGACCAGGACATCAGGGCGCACCGCGCGGATGGTTTTTTCCGCGCGGGTGTCATCAAACACCACCACGTAGCTGACACACTCAAGCGCGGCCAGGATGCGCGCTCGGTCGGCGGCCGGATAGATCGGGCGATGCTTGCCTTTGAGGGCTTTCACGGAGCGATCGCTGTTGAGGCCTACGACCAGGCAATCGGCCTGTGCGCGCGCGAAATTCAGGATCTGGATATGGCCGGCGTGCAGCAGGTCGAAACACCCGTTAGTGAATGATACCCGGTGGCCGGCACGCCGCTCGCGATCGAGCGCAACCCGCAGTTCTTCCACCGAAAGAATCTTGCGCTCGTGGCCATTGCCCGGTCTGAGTGCCCGCGCGAGATCCTCGCGTGTGATCACTTCGGTGCCGATACGGGTCACTTCGATACTGGCAGCCACGTTGGCAATTCGCGCCGCCGACGAAAAACCGAGCCCGGCGATTGCAAACAAGCCGAACACGGTCAGCACCACGTCGCCCGCCCCGGTGACGTCGTACACGTCGCGCGGAATCGTCGCTACGTAGGTATCGGCTCCCCCACGCTCCGCCAGGTACATCCCGTCGCGATCGAGGGTAATCAGGCACGCATCGAGGTTGTGCTTGCGCACCATCAGCTCCGCCGCGCGCCGCCACGCGTCACGGTCGGTCAGTTTCATGCCGCTGGCCAGCTCGGTCTCGTAACGGTTGGGCGTGATCGCGGTTGCTCCGCGATAGATGGAGAAATCGTCGGTCAGGCGCGGATCGATAACCACCGGGATCTTCCGTCGGCGTGCGCCCTCGATGGTCGCGCGCAGCAACCTCGCGGTCAGGAGGCCCTTGTTGATGTCGCTGATGAGCACCCCGTCGACGCGCGGAAGTTCGACCGCGACCCGCGCGATAAGCTGACGTTCGCGCGCGGTGCGCAACGGGGAAGCATCCTCCTCGTCGACCCGAAGAAGCTGCTGGGTACCGCGATGCGCGGCCTGTACCGAACCGAGCATCCGCTCCTTTACGATGGTGCCGCGATCGGAATCTTCAATCAGCGAGCGCGTGCGAACCCCCATCCCGCCAAGAATCTCGCGGAGCATCAGTCCGCCGCGATCGCGCCCCACCAGACTGACTATCGAGGCCTCGGCACCAAGCGCGCGCAGATTAGAGGCCACGAAACCGGCGTTGCCGGGTTTTTCCTCGCGACGCTCGACCCGGAGTACCGGAATAGGAGCTTCCGGCGAGATGCGCGCGACGTCGCCCCACAGGTAGCGATCCAGGATTACCTCGCCGACGACCAGCACGCGCAGGGGGCGAAGGTTCGGCAGCTCCAGTTGGCTTAAGGCAGCTGTTCGGGGCAGCTTGGTTCGTGAACGTGGCATGGTTTGCGGATGATACGGGTAGTCGTCGGACGCTTAAAGCCTCGCGGGGTGGTCGGGTCAAAAACTTTGATGGGCAAGATTGACAGGTACTACCCGCCGCTCGCCAATCGGGCAGGAGAACCGTCACGCCACTCCGGCCGAGTGGTTCGGGTAAAGACAGAAGAGCTCAGGTTAACAGGAGTAGCTCGAGGCGACTAGTTTTCCGGAAGTTTTGCGGACCCGAGCGAGGGGAGAATTGGATGACAACCGATCAACTGGTCATCTGCGCGACCACGCTGGCTTTGTGCGTGATTGCCGGCTCTGCACAAACCGACGCTCAGACTGTCCGGTTGAGCGGTACGGTTTCTCCGGAAGCGCTGAAGCTCCCGACCTATGGCGAGCTACCGGCAACCCGGACCCTCCAACTGCAAATCTGGTTCAAGCCGCGCAATCCGGGACAACTGAACGCGCTGCTCGCGGGCCAGCAGGACCCCGGGTCGCCTCAGTATCACAAGTGGCTCAACCCGCAGGAGTACGCGAGCCGCTTTGGCGTCACGCAACCCGAATTCAACCAGGTATCCGACTGGCTGGGGAGCGAGGGATTTCAGCTGACCGGCGGCTCGCCGGCAGATGGTTTTATCAAGTTCAGCGGCAGCACATTAACCATCGGCCGCGCATTTGACACCTCCGTCATGATGTTCTCCCCCGACGGCTCCCGGTTTGGAATCCTGAACGAGCCCCGGATACCAAGTCAGTATGCGAACCTGGTGGGCAACATCACGGGCCTCGACAACCTGCACGCGGCGAAGGCAATGCCGGCTTCCAATCTGCTACACCCGGTCACCGGAACGAATTCCGAGCTTAAGAAGTAGCCTCCGATCTTCCCTCGGGCCGCAATGGTCTGAGTTGGCAAACGAAGACAAATAAACCAGCTGGTGCGAGAATTTCACCCGCGTCTTCGGCGGACCTGCGAGACCGCCCCGACCTGTTTCGCCGAAGTAAGCGTGCCGAAGCGATCTTGAATGGGCTGATTTTTTCGTTGGCCCTGGGAATAGAGCAGACACTAGAATTGCGGGATGGATACCATCAGCGGAAAGGTTGCGGTCATCACCGGAGGCGCCAGCGGGATCGGATTCGCCACTGCGAAAGCGCTCGCCGCCAGGGGTGCCAAGCTCGTCATCGCCGACATCGAAGCGTCCGCGCTCAACAAGGCGGTGGCCGAACTATCATCCTCGGGCGCCAAGGCCGAGGGTGTCGTGTGCGACGTGGCTGATCTCGCGTCCGTGCAGAACCTCGCCCAGCAGGCATTCTCGAAAATGGGCGCGGTGCATATCTTGTTCAACAACGCGGGCGTCGCGCTCAACGGCCATCTCGTCGACATGAAACATTCCGATTGGGAATGGATCATGAAGGTTGACCTGTGGGGACCGATTCACGGCGTCGAGGCGTTTCTGCCGCGGATGATTGAGCAGAAGCAGGGCGGACAGATCCTTTTCACTTCTTCGATTGCGGGACTGGTGCCGACCGAAGGCCTCGGCGTGTATTCGGTTGCAAAGTACGGCGTGGTCGCGCTCGCCGAGACCCTCCGGCGCGAGGTGCGGCAGCATAACATCGGCGTCTCGGTACTCTGTCCACTACGAGTCGATACCAACATCGGAACCTCGGAACGAAATCGCACGGCGGATTTCGGCGGTGCAGCGGCTTCGCCTCGGCGCGAGCCGCAGGCCTCGAGCAACATCGTGATGGCCGGCGAGGTGATGAAGCCCGCGGATGTCGCGACGGTCGTGGTCGAGGCCGTTCTGGCCAATCGGCTCTACGTCCTCCCGCACGACGACAGCCGCGATCTCATCCGGCGCCGCTTTCAACGCATCGACGCGACCTTCGACGAGCAGAAGAAGAAGTGACCCGTCGCGCTTCGAGGTTGAGCCTCGGTTCGATTCTGTGCCGGCCCCCGCGGGCGCCCGAGCTGGGCTTTAACCTCCTCTGCGAAAGCACCGCGCCCCGCCCCTTTGCGAAGGGGTCACATCTTGTCGATCAAAATTGCGCCGTTCTTCAGAACCATGGCAACTTTGCGCAGCGCGGTAATATCTGCGGTCGGGTCGCCATCAAGGAGAAGCAGGTCCGCAAGTTTTCCGGGCAACCAAGACGATGAGAGCCGCCATCCCCACCACCTCCACACCGCATCTCGTGCAAACAAATTAGCACGCCAGCACGCAAACACAACAAGGTCGCGGTTTCGCCAGCCGTTTCGCCGGACCGCTTGAAGCACGCGAACACGCCAACACGTATTCGTTCTTTCGTGCTTGCACGCAATTCGGCTCCTACAGACGCAATGAGTCCCCGGGCTTTCTGCCCTGCCCTTTCCGGTCTATCGTCGTGCTTGCGTGTTCTCTTGTTTGGCCCCTAGCACGTTAGCACGCGCGCACGATTGGTCGCCTCACGTGCTTTCGTGCTTGCCCGCAAATTATCGTCGCTTCTAATTGACAGTGATTGTCCCGCCCTGACAGCATTTTTTCGCGTGCTCCTGTGTTTA
>JAFAHS010000184.1 GCA_019237115.1 Deltaproteobacteria bacterium | reverse complement strand
AACGACGGGAGCAGCAGCGGCCGATCACCATCACCCCCGCGCAACTGCAGACGCTTCAGAGACTCGGTGCCGATATTCGGCAGGTGTGGACTGCCCCGACAACTACCGACCGGGATCGCAAGGAACTTCTGCACACATTACTGGGAGAAGTGATTCTCAATCTCAAGCGGGCTGAGGGCCGCGCCCACCTGACTCTGCATTGGCGCGGTGGCGCGTTCACCACGTTGGATGTGCCCGTCCCCAAGTTCAAGCCGATGGGTCCTCGCACGGATGAAGACACGATTTCTCTGCTGCAGCGCTTGGCCACGCTCTACCCAGATGAAGTGATCGCCGGAATTCTAAATCGGCAGGGACGCAAGACGGCCACCGGTGAACGCTTCACCGCCAATCAAGTGGGCAGTTTACGACGGTATCGCGGCATCCCGCGGTACCAGCCGCCCGCGACGCCACTGGATGGGGAGTTAGTTTCGATCCGCAAAGCAGCTCAGATTCTCGGTATGAACACCAGCAGCATTCATCGCTGGCTGTCTGATGGTTTCATCGCTGGCGAGCAACTCACGCCGGGCGCGCCGTGGCAGATTCGCATGACCGATGAACTGCGGTCGCGCATCGTGCAGCAGGCACCACCCGAGTACGTGCCCATGATCGTTGCCACAGCGAAACTGGGTGTTTCGCGTCAGACCGTGTTGCAGCGTGTAAAACGCGGCGAGTTGAAGGCGATGCTCGTGCGGCAAGGTCGGCATAAGGGCTTGCGAATCAAAGTCATCGATCCGCAGCCACAACTTTTTCAATAACCAGGGGGCAGTATGGAACCCGATCCAAAAACTTCTCCAGATCCAAATCAACGCACCAGCCGTAGCCTTCAGCTATGTACTGCTGCGCCTGTGCCACGGCTTGATGAGCCGACCGTCCCGGCCGGAACCCGTAACTGTGATTGGAAAACGTCCGGTCCCAGTGCCTCTGCAGAACCTGCATCACCGCTTGCTGGATAAATCGATCCAACACCGTCGGGATGCCAAGCTTTCGCACCCCTCCGTCCGGCTTGGGGATTTCCACCCGCCGCACCGGCTTCGGTTCGTAGGTCCCACTCAATAGCTGTTCCCGGATGGCTGGCCAGTGCTGTTTCAAGTAGTCAGCGATGCCGCCGACAGTCATCCTGTCGACGCCCGCACTACCTTTATTAGCCTTCACCCGCCGCAATGCTTCCTTCAGGTTTTCTCGCTCACATACCTCCTCCATCCATCCATTCGTGCTGGCTGGGCCTTCGGGGTCATTCACCGTCGATAGCGATTCAGTCTCTTCCCTTCCCGCTTCGCGGGCTTCACCCGCTGGCACGGAAGAGAAGTTCAGTTCGGTCTGAATATTCTGCTGCATGTCGCTCCCGAGATTCATGTCCTACTTGCCTCTCCTCTCGTTCGGGCCTTCAACCACCGTTACGGCTCGGCCTATCTGTTGACTCCGCCTTTCGGCATCGGAGTGCCTCACTAGCTTTGCCGGCATCATGGCCTAATACGCCCTCTGCTGACTTCTGCCCTGCGGTCAGGCCGCCTTTCGGCAACCTCAGTCGCCAAAGCGACACAGAGCAGATCTCCTGGGGTAAGCTCAACCGTCTTCGGTGCACAGCCGCCGGATCTACGCTTCGCATCTTTGATGGATATGGACTTCGCGGTAAGTTGCCCGCTCGTCCGACGCTCGCGCCTTGTATCCGGTTCTTGTCCATCGACTCGCACTTTTGATCCATGCTTCTTTCAGACCCCACCTCGCGGCGGCGGCCCTTGCATCATCACTAGCCCTTCACCTCCATCAGGTTGGGCAGAGGACTTTCACCTCCAAACTGCTGAGCATGCCCAGCACACAACGAAGCCGCTGCGCGGCGGACGCTACGCGTAGTGTATAGCGGAGGCAGAAGCCTGCGAGGGGGAGTAGTGTACGGGTCACAAGGAGGTCCTTATGACCCGCCTTCGCAAACTGATGCTGGAGGAACTCCAGCGTCGTAACTTCTCCGCAGACACTACGCGTGGTTACGTTGGCGCGGTCGAGCAGTTCGCAAACTACTTCGCAAAACCGCCGGATCGGCTCGGCCCTGACCACATCCGTCAGTGGCAGGCGTATCTGCTGCACGAACGAAAGCTGGCAGTCGGCACAGTCGTGAATCGCGTTGCCGCGCT
>JAFAHS010000044.1 GCA_019237115.1 Deltaproteobacteria bacterium | reverse complement strand
GATTCCTAATCCTGGGGCCGTGGGTTCGAATCCCGCAGGGGGCGCCAAATTCGGCAAAGTAATTAAGCCCTTAGGAGACTAGGCTACATTTTTTTAAGTCTCAGCCCAACCATGTAGGCCCCATGTAGGCACTTGGAAAGCCGGGTTTGAAACGTTTTCTCGGCACCGCCGCCGCCAATCTAAAAAGTTGGCGCCAATGTGGCTCCGGGGCGCTGTTTTCGAAGGTCGCGTAAACGCCCGATTGAGCGACCCGACACATAGGTGACACAACGTACCGGACACATAGGTTACACTTTCTCGTCTTTTCGGGAGGAGGTGTGGGATGCCGTGGAGGGAGTGTTCGGTGATGGACGAGAGGCTGCAGTTTGTAGCTCGGCGACTGGCCGGCGAATCAATGGCGGAGCTCTGCAGGGAGTTCGGTATCTCCCGCAAGACCGGGTACAAGGTCTTCGAGCGCTACCAGGAATGCCGGCATGCGTGAGAACCCACTGGTCGATACCCAGACTTGGTCGACGATGGCGCGTGCGGCGTCACGCTCAAGATGCGTGTTGCTGTAACCGCTAAATACCCGCTCGAAGCGTTCCATCATAGCAGGCAGGCCCTCTCCCATATGACCGATCAGAAGCTTCAGCCGCGAGTGCCGGTCTAGTGCGCCCGACAAGGGAGACGCAGGATGTGGACCGCCACTTCCGCGTGCCAGCCCCACCCAGCGATGGCGAGCATGAATGAGGCTCCATCGGGGAGTCCGTCGTAATAGGCGGCGCGAACGCCTTCAGGCGGGACACCTGGGTGAATGTACAGCGGAACGTCGAGGCGCTCGGCGCGGGCGAGTACTGGCGCGAACTCGGGCGCGTCCAGAAATTTGCCGTCAATGGTGCCACTGATTAATGCCCCCTTGAGCCCACACTCCACGACGGCGCGCTCCAGCTCGTCGGCCGCAGCCGACGGGCTCCTCATCGGCAGATATGCAAACGCCGCAAAGCGTTCGGGCTGATTGTCTCAGGTCCGGACGGCATCGCGATCGCTAGATGCATGCAGGTGCTTTCCGTTCCAGGACCGGGGGCCGAGCATCAACGAGAAATTTCGCCGCCGCATCAAGACCCAGGCCTCATTACGGGACGAGGACGCCGTGCTGTTGTTGCTCTACGGCTTACTGCGCAGCGGCCAGATTGTCCTGCGCCGGATCGATGGGCGCAACGATTTGCCGAAGCTCAGACCTCAACTGACAGCCGCATAAGAGGCAATTAGTTAAGATCGGATGAGTACAGTTCTTGTCACCGGCGGCTCCGGCTTCGTCGGGAGCCATATTATCCTTCAGCTCCTGAAAGCCGACCACGTCGTCCGCACCACCGTGCGATCGCTTTCGCGCGAGGCTGACGTTCGCGCAATGCTCACCAACGCCGGCGCGGCGAATCGACTCTCGTTCTTCGCTGCCAATCTGGAGCGCGATGATGGTTGGGATGATGCTGTGAGCGGCTGCGACTTGGTGATGCATGTCGCATCGCCGATCCCGGTAGCGGCACCGAAAACCGAAGACGAATTGATAGTGCCCGCGCGCGACGGCGCGCTGCGCGTTCTCAGGGCCGCGCGTAATGCCGGCGTAAAGCGTGTCGTGTTCACCTCGACCTGCGGCGCAATCTACTACGGTCATCCGGCACAGACGGAACCCTTCGACGAGACATGCTGGACTGATATCGGCGGCGAAGTGAGCGCGTATGTGCGATCAAAGGCGATCGCCGAGCGCGCGCTCTGGGATTTCATGGCCACCGAGGGCGGCACGATGGAACTCGCGGTCATAAATCCCTCGGGAATATTCGGACCCGTGCTCGGGCGAGACTTTTCGTCGTCAATCGAGATTATCAAGCGTCTGATGAACGGGATGCCGGGCTGCCCGATGATCTACTTCGGAGTCGTCGACGTGCGCGATGTCGCCGACCTTCACCTTCGCGCGATGACGAATCCGGCCGCAAAAGGCGAGCGCTTTATCGCGGTGACGGGTAAGGCGATGTGGATGTTCGACATCGCCACGGTGCTCCGCGCACGCCTTGGGAGCGCGGCAAGGAACGTCCCGACCCGAAGACTACCCAACTGGCTGGTGCGAATCGCGGCACGGTTTGATCCGAGCATGCGCCAGCTGCTTCCGCTGCTGGGGGTGGTCCGCAACGCCACGAGCGCTAAGGCTGAGCGACTGCTGGGTTGGAAACCTCGGCCGCGCGAGGACGCGATCATCGCAAACGCTGAGAGCCTGATCAAGTTCGGGATAGTGAAGGTCGCACCGTAATAGTTCTTGCATCAAGCAAGCGTCGGCCGACCTCGCGAATTCTGTATTAGAGGATTACCACTAACTGCGTAACTCGCTGATCGACGAATCAACGAAGGAAGAGTGAATTTTTTCACCGAAAGATAGCGAAAACACTTGGCTGACGGCCCAGGTCATTGCGCGGCTCACTGACGGCCTATCAGCTTACCGGCTCGGCGTTGAGGGAACACACGTCGCCAACTTCATTTGTGGACCGATGATTGGGTCACGCTGCAGGAAGTTTCGGTCCTGCTCGCGTTGGTCTTTCGACCCGTAAGTATGCCAGACGCCTACGGTCGGTAACGGAGAAGCCCTTACCGCTCGCATTGCCGGAGCCTGCGCAGGAGCGACCAGGGACCAGACTACCAGCGCCTGAGCAGCGGCGCGGTGAAGGGTCATGAGCGCGGCTTAGCAAAGCGCCGGGGTTACGCACAGCGCCTTCGGGTGGCTTCTCGATTAGAACCAGGGCACGGGATTAGAACCAGGGCACGGGAATCTAGAGGCGCTCAGCCTTCTCGATGATTGGCTTCGCGTGCGCCTCGCAGTAGTCCCGATTCCAGAACGGATGGACGATGTTGTCGCGACACTCGATCTGGATTACCACGCGCCGCTGACAGGCTGTTTTACTTTGACAGCGGGCCAGGTACTGAATGCGGTCCGGCGCGGATCGACGCGGTGTTGCCGCTTTAGCTGTGTCCCCACAGGTTGGCCACGAGGTTTGGCCACCGCCGGATCCTTCCTTGGGGATACCTTAGGCGGCACGCTTTCGCGAGCTTGGCGCTAAGCATCTAGCGGTAGTAAAACCTGTGTGTGGCGAATTCCAATTCACGCGGCAGTTGGCGTCTGAAATAAGCCATTGCAATGCGCTCGCCACCGATATGAGTCGAGGTGTGCGAGCGGCTACGCGGGTGCGCCACTGCGCTGCGCCGGTGTCACTCCGGCCAACCCGGTATGACACCGATACTGGCTGTAAAACACCTTGTAGTCTTCGAGCTTCCGCTCAAGATCGGTCTGGTTCCAAAACCAGATCCGATCCAGATACTCGCGCCGAATGGTTCCGATCACCCGCTCGACGAACCCATGCGAACGTGGCGTACCGGGAATGGTCTTGATCTCATCGACTTCAAGTACCCGAAGGTTTGCTCGCCAGCGATGAAAGCGAAAGAGCGGATCGTGGTCCGAGGAAAGATGCCTGGGTAGAGACTGCCGTACGATCGCGCGATTGAACATCCGGCAGACACGGATACCGTCGAGATGGGCAGCCGCGACACCGAAACCGAGATCCGCCGGGTGTAAACGTCTATCACCACCAAAATCCAGTGACTCTTGAGCAGGATTGATTCGGCACGGAAGAGATCGACGCTCCACAAGCGGTCCTTGGCGTGTCCGATAGCCGCGATCCAGGAGGGACCGCCGCCATCCGGTTCCGGTGGATAGTGCCGAACCAGAATGCGCCGGACGACATGCTTCTTGAGCGCTAAAGATGCTCGGCGATCTTGCGGCAGCCGAAGTACGGGTTGCGCCGTTTCATCTCGACCACCGCGTCGATCAGCTCTCTCGACGGGCCCTTGGGCGCCGCCGTGGCCCAGAGCTGGAGAGCAAACGATATTTTCGCTTCACCAGGACTCGGTGAAGACGCAGGAGGGTCGAAGTCTTCAAGATCAACAGCTATCCGGCCCCAGCGTCTGGGCGACACCTGAGTGTGCAGAATCCGAGAATCACCCGATCCCATGGGGTCAGGTTAGGACTCCGAAGCCGCGAACTGTTCATGATGAGCAACAGGTGTTTTACGGCCAGCGATTCAGCCGCCACCGCACGAACCCCGCCAGGACGGGCGAGCCGCGCGAGAGTGACCAACAGGTGGGCGACTAGAATGAACAGTAAACTCACGGCCGAGGAACTTTAACGCTCCCCGACCGATGCGCAAGTCTGCGCGACCGCGCCATCTTCTGACAGAATCAGTAGTTCGCCACACCCAGGATCAAAAAGTACCAACCTACACCGCAAGCGCGGCGGCGTAGGCCGTTACCCGGCGGACTTGATCAGACAATTTTCCATTTCCACACGCAGGTCCCATCATGGACTCTAACGACTGCGGTTTCGTATTCATGTCCTGGCGCCTTGCTGCCGCCCCGGAGAATTGTAGGAGGCCTCAACCCGCTCCAACCAGGCTCCATGCACAGCAGAAGGAAAGCCTGACCCTTGTAACGAATCGTAACTCGGTCGCCGAGCTTGTAGCTTTTGTTAGGTTTCCACTCTGGCGTAGCCATATTGTTTCCCCGCTTTCCCTTCACCGCTCTCGCCTTGATGATCCTCTTCGGTAAGAGCGAGCCCAATATGCCCGTGGACGCGCGCTCTGCGGCAACAGCCTTTCCGTCCTAAGTCGCCTCACGGCCGCGTTCATTCAGCGAGTTTCCTCTTCATACTCGGTGGGAGCGTGGAACACCGAGCGCGACCATCAATAGCGGGCTCTTGCCAGCAGCGTGCGAGGCGAAGAAGTCTGTCGTGTCGTCATCGTAGAACGTCAGTCCGGTCGCGCCGCGCCCGAGCGCATAGGCGGCGAGATATGCTCGGCCGCCGAGAACGCCGGCCTCAAGATGAGCATCGCGATAGCCACGGTTGCCAAGTGCCCTAAGCACGCGCTCGAGGTCGGTCATGTACACGACCAACGCTGCGCAATCGGCACCTAGCCGCTGCTCAAGACACAGATATCTCGCTTCTACCCGAAATCCGCCAGGCTTCAGCAGCTCGAAGTCCCCTGACTCGCGGCGATAATGGTAGGCTCCGCTTGCTAGGCCCTCGACAGCATTGACAATCAGATAGGTATCGGTCAGGGGAGGGAAGTCGGCGTGCGGGTGAACGCGCGAGCTCGCGAGTATGGTCGCGAGTTCGCGCGCCGGAAGTGGGGCGCGGGCGAACACCCGGGCCGAGCCGCGGCGCAGAATCGTCTGGCCAATGGTGAGCGCTTCTTGTGGAGCTATGGACTCGAATCGCGAAATAGCTCCGGGAGCTGGTGACGGGGAGAGCTCGGGCGGCTCGAGGCTCGCCGCGGTGACGGTCTTCACCTCGTTGCGATCTAGTAGGCGCGACTCTGCGTGCATCTTGACGAGAGAGTCGTACTCAGTCTCCTGCGACGATAACGGGATCGACTCGATGTAGAACGGCTCCAGGGTCGGCGAATCAGCAATAAGATCCGCGCAAGTTCCCAGCGCGGCCAGCGCGACAACGCCTTCGCGCCGTCCGTCTACTCCGAGCAACGATTCGATGTCCTCGTCTACGAAGTTAGTGATGAGCGATACAGGAATCTCTTCCACGGAGGCGGCAGCAGCGAGGTTAGCGAGCACCATGCCCGCGTCCCAGAAGCAATACCGGTATGCGCGCGCTCGGTATTTCCAGGTGCTACGCCAGAAGATCGAGGTGAGCAATACGATGGCCGGCGTTTTGTACAGTTCCAGTCGGTTGGCAGCGGAATTGGCAATGAACGCTCGCCAGTCGCCGCGGCGGAGCAAGCGCAACTTCAAGTCGGCGGGCGAGAAGTGATAGAGGGCTGGCTCGAGACCATCGACGTCACTGGCGGCAAGATACATCTCGATCGGATACAGGGCGCCTGCCGATGCTACGGCACGAAAGTGGTATTCCTCGCCGTCAACGCGATTTTTGCGTGTGAGGCCGCCGGCCGAAAACAGCAGGCCTGTGAGATTTTCGAGACCAATCCTCGCTTCCGGCTGGGACGAGGGCTCATGTACGATCGCATGCAGCGCTGGCGCTTGCGAGAGGTTGAAATCGTGCGGCAGCGAGATCGCCGCTGCATCGGGATAGATCTTGTAGAGAAGTGGCTTGGTGTCCCAATCAAGGAAGTGAGGTGAGCTGCGCACGCTGGTGTACGAATGCTTGGTGATCTCGTGGAAAACACGGGTCGCTTCGATGTAATCGTTGGCCATCTCATCGCCTGTGGCGAATCTCTTTGTTACTTCTCAGCGAATAAAACGCCAGAGAACTCCGAATGGGCCTCATAATGCGCCGTGGACGGCCTGAAAGCGAAAGGGCGCAACCTTTTGATGCGGCCCGACAGCAGGCTAACTGAGCGTCAATGGAGCTGCTTTCGGGCTCTCAGCCACAGCACCGGAAGGCTCGGCTTTTGCTCCCTTCGAACTCCTGCGAAACAAATCGACAAAGGCAGCGGGTGCCAAAATCACGATCGCCAGCAGGAGAAGCGAGCCAAGGGTAAATACAACGGTCAGACCCAAAGCAGCGATTGCAATGATGAACGACATGATCTTAGTTCACTTCCCTAGGTCCCCTCGGATAAATTTATCGAGTTCAGCGCAGGACTTGCCGAATCACCCTGGCTATCTTTAAGCTTACGCATTGCGCGCGCCGTCAGGTGCGCTCGATCCATCAAGCACCGGAACAGGGACAGGTGGTGAGCCCACCATTGATTGACATCCCATGCCGCACGACGGCGGCCCACAGCTGATTTCGAATCATTTACCCAGCGCTGCCAATCGGCATGTAGCGCGTCGATGCTACCGATCATCAGGCCCGCACGAACCAGCGCCTGCCGAACCGATCGGTATTCCTGTTCAAGGTCAATAGTGTTGGTGGTCATAGGTTGCGTCACTCTAGTTGCTGCGGGCGGTTGGTTGCGGACCAGCGCTTGGCTTTTTCGTTCACAAGTCTTTTCAATCTCACTCCTGGGAATGGTGCACAGCACGGGTTTCGGACAAAGTACGCAAGATCTAGTAATTCGTCGCACACTCCGCTTTCTGCTGGATGTTTCATTCAACATAGCACAGTTGAACGGGAGTTGTTTGCCGCCGCTGAAAACGAACTGTTTCACAAGGGTTTCCCTATTGAAAGTCGTCCGGTCACGGAACCTCAGGCCATCTAAGACGGAGAAATCTCGAGAAGACGGGATTCTCCGCTGAATCAAGGCGGGAACGGTCGGTGGAAGCCCAGAGCCATATCATTGTCGACTTGAGGAGCATAAAGTCAGACTCGTCGGTCTCGGATAGACTCCTCAACTCAACTCGGGACTGAATGCGGATTTGCTCTTCGCGACCAATTGTTACCCGATGCGCCGAATCTCCATTGAAGTTGAAAGCAATTGCCTAGTACGTTCTCCGCTAAGGAAAATAGGGCATTGGCAGCGATCTGCGTCGCCTGCCAAAAATCGACGCCGACGGCGTTGATGGTCAGTTTGGCGGGATCGGAAGATAGCAAGCTCAAGCACTATTCGGTGTGCTTCGCGTGCGCTAACCATGGCTGGCGTCCACCCGGTTTCCACGGAGTTTATCAACCTCGATACGAATAGAGTCCCCAGCGCCCGGAAAAACTGGTACGGAAACATAGTCTTCGTTTAGAGAGTTTCCTCTTATAGTCGGTGCGAACGGTAGGACGCCTTGCGACGAGTCCAATCTTGGCGGACTGTATCACCACTATGTCTGGTTTAGGTGCGTCCATCGGGTGGTTTCGGTAACTTGGCCTGTGCCTGCTGAAAATCTCCGAACGAAAAACGGAACAGCAGAAGAGGAAACCGACTATTGATAGTGGCGATGAACCGACGGCCGCAGGCTGAATTGTAAACGACCGTCGCGCGCAAATGTACTTGGCAACAGTCGCCTGACTGATCTCGATACCGAGCTTGAGCAACTCGCCATGGATGCGCGGCGTACCCCAGAGCGGGTTGGCATAGGACATCTCGCGGATCAGCCTGCGAATGTCGTGATCTACCGCTCTGCGCCCTGGCCGAGACCGCCAGCGCCAGTAGAGCCGAAAGCCTTGCCGGTGCCACTGACCACGGTGGCTGACTTCACCAACACGATGACATCCAGACAGCGCGGCCACACCCGAAGAGCCTGACCCACAGGAGCCGATCGATGGAGCAGAGGCGGGGACGGCCGGGCCGCTGGCGACGCAGGATGGCCAGTTGGTGGCGGAGCGCAAAGACCTCGAGCTCCAATTCCGCGCGGCTCCGGAACCGGCCAGCGAGCCAGGAGAAGAACGCCGAGATAAATGCAAGCATGCCGGCGACACCACGGCGCGGCACGATAAATCGCTAGACTTTTCGCCGCTTTCGGAGTTTCTGGAATGCACAGGTTCGCAAAACGCTAGAGGGATAGGGAAAAAGCGATGCCGACAGAATGGAAGCCAGAAACGAACTATAGGTCGAACGAGCGCGTAAAGCTTAACGACCAAGGTAAGGTGTTGGCGCTGCTGTGTATGCAACCCGGCAGGAGCGGGAATTCGATGCCGAGGGTTCCGCGTACGGGTGGAGTCATCATTCGCGACGGGTCGTGTAAGTGGAAAATAGTCAAGTGATTGGCGGCGATGAAGCGGGTGAAAAAGCGGAGGAGTCGAAGTGACCGGTTTGATGCAGTTCAGGCGAAAAAATAGGAATCACGTTCTGATCGGTCCGGAACACATCGTTTACGTGGAACCGTCGGGAGAAGGCTCGATGATCGTTTTGAGCACCGGCGACCGAATTGAGGTCGAGGAGAGCATAGAGAATATTTCTCGGGCTCTAATCGGGATTAAGCAGGCTCGGCCTAGTGAGAACGAACCGGACGAAGAATGAACCTCGGCCACGCCGCCGCGCTCATGTCTGTCGTCTTATATTCTTCTAGTGTTCGCGCGGATGAAGGATGGTGGTTCCTTGCGTGCGATCGCAGCACGTTGCTGTTCCTTTATCGTGCGAATTGAGGACATCATTTAAGCCTGAAAACGGCGTGAAAAATAGTCATTTCAGGCCCTTAGCCGCTCGATGGCGCGCAAGGCGTGGAGCCAAGCGATCTGGCGGCGACCACTGGCTGGAAGGTTGAGCCGCGGTCGATTCTCAGCACGGACGAGCTGAGCAGGCATAA
>JAFAHS010000023.1 GCA_019237115.1 Deltaproteobacteria bacterium | reverse complement strand
CTACTGGTCGGACCTGCTCGACCACCCACCGTTGACCTTCATCGAGTGTTCGACCTGACCGCCCCTCGACTCCTGGGCGGTAGTGGCCGAGGTTTGAGATCGGCGCTAGGCGTCCCGAGCAGCGACCGGAACGAGCTTGGCCTCGGCTAGCCAGAAAGTGCCGAGGCGACGGCGCTTTGGAGGCGTTCCCTGGCTTTGCGCTACGCGACCCCACGGCTCGGTCCAATGGATGGCTGCGCGGGCGGGTAGAGCAGGACCGTACACTGGGCTACACGGTTGAGGCCGACGACCGCATCCAGTTTAGCTCGCACTGCCGCGGGCAGAGCACCCGTGTCTGGCGCGGTGGTACCTTCGGCGGCATAGGCAAGCACGACCGCCCGCGGCGCCTTTTTCTCCAGGCACGTGCGGAGTTCCCATGCCACGTTCTCGGTGAGCTCGGTAACATCAACAATCACGGCGTCCGAGTGTTCGATCGCGATTGCGACAACCTGCTGCCAAAACGCATCGTCGCACTTAAGGATCGTCACGCCCAAAAAAGGTCCGCGGCGTCGATGTGCCTTCTCAACGAGAGTGAGTGTCATCCGTTCTGCAGTAGCGGGGTCGACGAAGATACCGCTCTGTGCCGGGCCGGCAAGAGCAAGGCTTGGCGATGGACTGTACGCAAATCACCACCGCATCGGACCCTGAAAGCATTTCCTCTTTGTCGGTCGCGATGGCAAGATTCGGCGGGTGAAGGAGTACCTCGCCACGATCCACCCAAACCAAGTGCTCTACACCTGAGGTACGTGCAGCGCACGAACGCGAAACCGCATGCGGCGGTGAGCCAATCGCAGATTCGCTCGCCGCAAAGCCGCATCAAGGAGCGCACCGCATGGAATTCGAAACGCTTGCAACCGGCTACGGACTGGTCGAAGGACCCCGCATCGACGATCAGAATCGCCTCTACTACAGCGATATACGCAGCGGCGGCGTCTACAGGCGCAGTCCGGACGGCAAAATCGAAACCTTGATCTCGGGCCGCCCCTTCGTCGGCGGCATTGCACTCAACGAGAGCGGCGGGCTTGTAGTCAGCGGCCGGACCCTCGCGAAATGGGATGAGAAGTCGGGCGCGCTTCGGGACCTCTTCGCCGAATGGAACAACAAACCGCTCTTCGGTATCAACGACCTGACCATCGACGATCAGGGCAGCGTGTGGTTCGGCACCTTTGGCTTCGACCTTCATGCTGGGTTCGACTTCAAGAGCAAGCCGCCGGTTGGCTCGCTGTTTCGCATCGATCCGCCGGGCCGGGTCAGCAAGCTCGCCGAAGGCGTCGAGATCACAAACGGGCTCGGGTTCAGCCCCGATCGCAAACTGCTCTACCATTGCGATTCCAATTCGGGCGTGTGGGTTTATGACGTGCGCCCTGATCGCACTGTCAGCGACCGGAGGTTATTCGCGAAGGTTCCGGAAGGATCTCCCGACGGCATGACGGTCGACGCTGAGGGCTGCGTCTGGGCAGCGATCGTGATGGGTCCGGGCGAGATCGTGCGCTTCAAGCCCGACGGCGCCGTCGATCGGCGAGTCAAGGTCCCGGCCAAGTCGGTGACCAGCGTCGCCTTCGGCGGCCCCGACATGTGCGATCTGTACGCGGTAACCGCCAACAACACTAACGATCGCGCGCTCAAAGGTTCGGTGTTCCGCGCGCGCTCCGATGTTCCTGGGTTGCCGGTTCCAAAGGCGCGTTTCTGAAGAGCGTTCGGAGGGGTGTGACTACGATTCCCTTCGAGTGCTGAGCCGGAGACCGAACTTTCACGCAGGCTTCAACCCGCGACCTCACGGCGGCGAAGGGCCCGCTCGGCGTGCCTTGGAGCCCAGCAATGCGAATAGATCATCGATCAGCATCTCGGGATCAGCCGCACCTTTGCCCTTCGCCGACAGATGGCCGGCCAGGGCGAGATCGACGGCGCCATGGGCGAGCGAGAGCATGAGATAAGCGATCCGCTCGGGATTGCCCGGTGGCAATTCCCCTGCGCGCTGAGCTGCGTGGGCGAGATCGATAAGGCGTGCTCGAGATCGGGAGGCTGCCGCTCCGAGTTCCTGGGAATCGCGCGTCCAGGTGCCGAAAGTTAGCTCGAATCGCTGTGGGTACGCGCGCGCCCACCGGATATAGCCATGCATTAGCCGCCGCAGCTTCTCGATCGGTCTGCCCGTCCTGGAGGCGGCGGCACCCATTGCTCGCGACTGTCGGTCGAGTTCGCGGCTTGCGATGGCCGCGAGAAGGTCTTCCTTGCTCTTGAAATGCTTGTAGGGCGCATTGTGCGAGACTCCCGCGCGGCGGCCCACTTCGCGCAGGGTGACTGCGGCAGGCCCGCCGAGGTCGAGCAGGTGGGCGGCCGCCGCAACGAGGAGCGTTCGAGTGTCGCTATCCATTGACGACAAGTAAAACCTGCCTGGTTGACAACGTCAACCCAGCTGGATAGGTTGACAACGTCAACCATATCCGAGGCAACGAATTCCCCATGAAGAGCCAGGCGATTGCCCGTATCGTTATTCTCGTAGTCGCGGTTTCAGCCTTTCGTCCCGCATCGGCGCCAGCCGCCGGCACCAAAGCCGAATGTGCTCCCGCGGAAGGCTTTGTCGACGTGTCGCCGCCTCCGATCGATCGATCCGACAGGATGGTCTCGCGCACAGAAACCATCCTCGTCGATCGCCCTCTTGGCACTGTTCTGATGGTCGTCAATCGACCCTTGGAGGATGCTCTTCATCCGACCGGGTCTTTGCCCGGAGTGACCGGGACCTATCCTCTGACTCAGGGGGATTTCGGGGGGCCGGGCTCGCGACGGTTGGTGTGTCTTTCCGACGGTTCCTCGACTGAGGAACAAGTGCTCAACCGCGAGCACGGCGAACACTCGTACCGTTTTCGTTATCAGGTCTGGAACTATACCAGCAAAGCGGCGCGAGCCATCCGCTACGCCACCGGCGAATTCGTCTTTACGGCGCCCAGTCCCGATAAGACCCAAATCGTATGGACTTACTCTTTCGCGCTGAACCGTGACCGTTTTCCCGGTTATCTGGGCAGGCTCGGCGACGTTCTGTTCCGCCTAAGCTTCCTGGACCGGGATTGGGCGGAGGTGATGCGGAACGTTCTGAACGGCTACAAAACAGCGGCGGGAAACGAGACCGTCTCCATCGCGAATTGATATTCATTGGAGCAGTGACGTGAGCCGACATCCGATTCGTTTCGGAATTGCAACCGGTCAACAGCGCTATGAATGGCCGCAACTGAGACACTTGTGGGAAGTGGCGGAGCGCGCCGGCTATGATTCGCTGTGGACCGGCGATCATCTATACGCGATCATGGCGGACCCTTCGGAATCGACCTTCGAGGGCTGGACCACGCTCGCCGCATTGAGCCAACATACCAGCCGTGTTCGTATCGGCAGTCTGGTCAACTGCAACGGTTTCAGGAATCCTTGTCTGACGGCCAAGATGGCCGTCACGCTCGATCACCTCAGCGATGGCCGGTTCATTCTCGGCTTGGGTGCGGGCTGGTTCGAACAGGAGCATCGGAGTCTTGGGTTCGAGTTTGAGCCGACGCTGAAGCGCCTTCGCGCTCTCGACGAGGCGTGCCGAATCATCAAAGCGATGCTCGCCGAAGGCCGGGCGATTTTCCATGGCCGCCACTATGAAATCGCTGACGCGATTTGCAGCCCGAAACCAATCCAGAGGCCGAGGCCTCCCCTGATGATCGCCGGGCGAGGCGAAAACGTGCTCCTCAAGATTGTCGCCGAACATGCGGATATGTGGAACACGCAGGGAAATCCCGAACAGATGAAGGGTCTGATCGAAGTAATACGCCGCCACGGGGATCGCATTCGGCGCGACACTGACGAAATTGAGAAGACGGTGGTGATCACGCTCTGCTACAGGCCAAGCCGCGAACAGGAAGAAGAGGCGGTGAAGTTTACAGCGATGATCGGGCGGACTTCAGCGGAGCAAGCACGCAAGCAGATGATGATCGGCGACCAACAGGAATGTCTGGATAAGATCGAACTTTACCGTCGGGCAGGTATTACGCACTTCATTTTCATGCTGCGCGAGCCGTATGTACCCGATGAGGTCGCGCGCTACGCCGACGAAGTTTTCACCTCTGCGCGACGAGACTGAAGAAGGGCTTAAAGCTTCCTAAGAACGGTCTGGGAGCGGCACTCCCAACCCCGCGCGACTCTCATTTTGCTGGGGCACGTTAAACCGGCTGGTCCTCCGGCAGCGAATCGGATATCGAACCCATTCACGATCGAATGCCGGTTATTCTCAACGAAGGAGCTGCGGAAGGCCGAAGGAATCCTGGCGAAAGGAGACTCTTGCTTTGCGACTGAAATAGCTACTGGCCGGCGCCAGACGATAATTCGATCTTGGAAACCCGCTTCTTCACCCATGAACAACCAGCCAGAATTGATCAGACATTGGCAGGTCGTGCTGCCCCACTTGAATCACGATGTCACATCATTTGAGTTTGCAAAGGTCTGCAATGCAGACAAACCGGACACCAAACAGGATCGTCTTCATTTTCGGTGAGTCCGCCTTGACAACTTGCCAGTCCGCAGCCGATGACTTTGGCCAGGGAGGAGCCTCACGATGACCATCACCATTACCGCCTTTGAACGGTCACCGGATGGGGGCAGGGGACTGGCGCGTGATACGCGCGTTCGCTGGGCGCTTGAAGAAGTGGGCCAACCATACGAGGTGCGCCTTGTTTCGTTCCGTGCGATGAAGGAACCCGCGCATCGGTCGCTGCAGCCTTTCGGCCAGATCCCGACCTATGAGGAGGGCGATCTCGTCCTGTTCGAGACAGGGGCGATCGTGTTCCATATCGCCGAGCGCCATGCGGGCCTGCTGCCAGACGATGCCAATGCCCGGGCGCGCGCGATCGCATGGATGTTTGCCGCGCTCAACACGGTGGAGCCGCCGATTCTTGAACGCGAAACCGCAAAGCTCCTGGAGGGCGACAAG
>JAFAHS010000378.1 GCA_019237115.1 Deltaproteobacteria bacterium | reverse complement strand
CTGGCCGGCACGGTAAGGATGAACCTGGGTGCCTCAGGGTTGTCGCCTAGAGCGCGGCGGAGCTTACGCACCGCTGAGTTGATGGCATTGTCAACATCGAGAAACACCCCTTTACCCCAGAGGCGCTCCAGAATCTCCTCGCGCGTCACGAGTTGTCCTTGCTTCTCGATCAGCAGGAAAAGCAAGTCGAGAGGAATACGTTCGAGTTTTAGCGGATTGCTCTTGCGCCGCAGCTCGTAAGCGTTGACGTCGAGTTCAAAGTCCGCAAATCGAAAAATCCCCATCCCCGGGGACATCTTGGTCTTCTCCTCTCGCCCGGAAACTCCTTGTCAGCAGGCAAGCAATGACGCAGCAGGCGACGTAACCCCCGTAACGCTGCCCGGCCTTCATCATCAGGTTGGGGGCCGGATCGACGATGGCGCGCGCTTCTTCGGGATCGAGGTCCTCGATCAGATCCATCGATCCTTTGATGCCCGCGAAGAGCGCCGCGACCGTCTTGCGCTCGCAGTCAGCGGGAGTAGCCGCTGCAGCCTCGGTTAGCACTCGAACCGATGGCGATACTGCAGGCCGGTCGTCTGAACCTGGGGACGGCGCGGTTGGGGGTGCAGCACACTCATCACAAAACCTCGAACCCGGCTGGCTGCCAGCGCGGCACCGGGGGCACTTCACCAGAATCGGTGAAGCGTAGCCTTTGCAGAACTTGGCATCCTCCAGATTTTCAGCTCCGCACTTCGCGCAGCGCATCGCGCTCGCCCCTCCCGCTCGAGCTTTTGCTGGCCCAAGGGATGCTACATCACGCTTGTCCTATGCGCGAAACACCGACATGTTGGCATTTCCGCGTCTCTCACAACCGAAGCGGCTACAAGAACCCCTTCAGCGTCGCGGATGGGATGCTCGAGGCGCTGCTGGACCTAAGCGGGAGTGGCAAGGACTTGTACATAATTGGGGTAACAGGTTCGAATCACGCGGCGCAGGGATTCCACACGGGCCCAGGCTTCCGGGAGTATGGTCGCCTTCCAAGATAGGTCTCGATCGACGATGCCTACGATGACGAAGTCCCCTTGGAGCTGTTTCTGTGAGCACAGTGTTCGCGCTTTTCTGGTTGGCGCGTAGCGGAAAGATGATCTCGAAGCATCTACGTAAGCGCGAGTCATTCCAACTATTCCCTAGGCCACCGTTTCACTTCGACGCGACCTTTCATAAACCATCACACTTTCCCGCGCCAATAACCGCTTGGGAGCCAGGCTTCTACTGGATGACGTTGCACCTCGGGCCAAGTATTTGCGGGCTGCGCATCGAAAATGCTGGGTCCAAGCGCAAACCGACACTCAAGGTTTCGGTGTTCAGCGATCATCGAATACTGCACTCGGAAGTGGTGGCGCTCAAGACGGAACTGACCTGGAGATTCGACCTTGACGCAGACCTGAATGACTTCGAAAAGGCCGCGCTGATTGATGCTCGGTTCAGACCGGTGTTCCGCAGGTGGCGCGGTACTAGGGATTCGTGGCACGGGACGCTTTACGAGCTGCTTGTGATTTCAGTTCTTTTGCAAAATGCGACTGTCAGACGGAGCGTTCAGATGCTACAAGCGCTGCTGGATGCGTTCGGCAAGAGAGTGCAGTTCGATTCGAAGGACTTGTGCGTGATGTGGGAGCCCGCTCATATGAGAGGAGTATCGGAGGGAGATCTCAGAGCTTTGAGACTGGGATATCGCGCGCGATTCCTCAATCGCCTTTCGCTGGATTTCGCGAACGGAACAGTAGACGAGATCGAGCTGCGCACGATGGACTTGGATCGGGCGAGAAAGGAGCTGACCAAGCTCTACGGAGTTGGACCAGAAACCGCGCGAATACTGCTGTATCCCGCATGCCACCAGCACGAGAGGCTTAGGCACGTCGCTCCATGGCAACAAAAAATCTATTCGCGAATATTCTATGAGAAGCCGCTCGTCCCTGTGCCTAAAATCTTGTCGGATCTCAACAAGCGATATGGAACGTTCGCGGGTTTGGCGACCCACTACGTTTGGGAGGACCTCTTCTGGCGCCACCAGCACAAATCCATTCCATGGTTGGCGAAAGAAATACGTCTTTAATTTGAAGCCATTGTCCGTGAAAGGGACCAGAAGCCATAGGGCTCGAGATCGTGCGCACACTCCCACTCTTCATAGGTGCTCACGAGCCAGGCCGGCGACCAGTTCAGTCCGTCAGGCATCTGGCGTACCGAAGAGCCGGGGACTACATCCGGCGGCGGGCGAAGATGGCCGTTCCACGACAAGGTCGTGGTCGTCACCAATCGCGGCCGCATCTCCTTCGGTCACAAAAAGATTGACTTCAGCACTGTCTCTGCCGGCTAGGCGACCGGCATCAAGGAAGTGCGCGACGATATCTGGGTAGTCAGCTTTATCGCGATTTACTTCGTTGGCTTTCCTGCTCCTTCGGAAAATTAATTTCCGCAATTAAATTCTTTTGGTGTAATTACCGAGGAACCGAGTGAAAGCGTCGATGACGGCCTGGTCGAACTGGTACCATTCGCGGTGCTTAACCGGGTCGTTTTTGCAGCGGAACGGTTTGAGAGCGCGATGGAGCAGACGCTCGAGGTCGCGCGAGCCTTCAAGGACTCCCATTAGCTCAAAGCGCAGATTCCATCGCTCTCGGTATTTCCTGATCAAGTAGGTGGTGCGGCGTTCTGGGTAGTCAGAGAAGCCGAACTTAATGATGCGTTCTTCAGGGTTTAGTAGGCAATAGATCATTGCTCGACCTCCTTTTCGATAGCTTCGACCGAGAAGTTGGTCGGGTTGCCGTTGTCGTCGTAGTAGAATTGCACGGCGACGTCTTTGCCCGTGTTGAGAGCTTCCTCGTAACGGGCGAAGAAGTCGCGCGCTTGTTCGGCTGGCATCTCAATGCGCATGACTTTGCCGTTATTCTCAAATTCGAGAATGGTTGGCGGTTCGGGTTTTTCTTTCATTTCATGCTCCTTCGGAAATTGCCAATTTCCAGATTTAAATTCTTATTGGTGCGGGATTTACGTCATGCCCCAGGGATTCTGTATCCCATATAGGGTCGGACCACCTGCTGGCTGGCCAGCCAAATTAATAGCTCGAGTGTCCTCGTCCCAGATCATTTCCTCGCCGGTCTCGGGATGGACGCCAATGCGAGTCCAGCCATATCTCGCGCGTCATAGCGTCAGGGTTGTGCGCAGGATATCCCAGGCTCGCAGGATATCGCGGGGCCGCTCGGGATTGGGCCCGCGCTGCTGAAACCAGCAGAGCGAGAATGAGTAAGGAACCTGCAAAATTAACGAAAAAACTTCCGGGTCATGTTGAGGGTAAAGGGCGAAATTTTGAGACTCTCCCTTCTTTCATCAATATTTCTGTTTCAGCTCGTAGAACCGCGGCCAAGATGGCGAATGATTCGAACGTAACGCGCACTCCTCGCAGTGCAGGAAGTGCCGCGGGTGCCTCTCCTAGAGCGATTTTACGTCCTGGGTGTGAGGCGACTCGCTCCCGACGGGCGGCGCGGCGGGTAGAGGTAGCGGGACCGCGACGACCGACTTGGCGTCCGGCTGGCCGGTGCACTGATATCGACGCGACACCAGCCACCGTACGCAATTGCCATAGCCGTTCGCCTGCTCGCATTGACGGGTTGCCGCCATAGGGGTGGCGTTTGCGTAGCCCCAGTTGGTACAGGCCGTTTGGGCAGCCTGACCGCCCTGTGCCATGTCCTCTTGTGGCGTCTCGAAAAGGCCGTATTCATAGGCCAGGGTGACAGTGCCGTCGCTGCGACTGCCGTTCACGACATTCCACTCTTTTTGTACAGCGCGCAGCCGAACAGTAGTACCGCAGCGCAACAGGCGGACAATAACTTCAGGTTCAATGTTCTTCCTCCTCAAAGGGGGCAGTTATAGCTATTTGTCGCTTGTGACGTATGTTGAAATGGACCGAGCCGCACACCATCGTGGTTATTAATCACGTGAGATGAAACATTCGTTACATGAAACAGTCGTTCCAATCAAAACTCGCGTTCCATCTGGCAAAGCGGCAGATCTTTGCCGTTTAACGAGGAATCGGGTCGGACGCAGTCGTATCGTGAACGCACATGGATTGACTTAAACGACCGTTACAGGCACTCCTGTTTCACAAGTGACACGAGCGGCATCACCGGAGCATCGCGACGAACTGCTGGAGAAAGTCGTCGAATATGTCCTGAAGCACGGACTCGTCGACCTCTCTCTGCGTCCGCTAGCGGCGGCCCTACGGACGAGTCCCCGCATGTTGCTTTACTTCTTTGGTTCGAAGGAACAGCTTTTGGCCGAGGCGTTGACCAGAGGCCGCGCCCGGCAACAACGTGAGTTCGCTCGGGCCCTGTCGACCAAGAGGAGCCGAGGAGAGCAGTTGAAACTCGCCTGGGAAGTGTGGTCGTCGAAGGAGAGCAAGAAGTCTACCTGGATGTTCTTCGAGGCCTTTACGCTTGCGATGCGCGACCGAAAGCGGTTCCCGGGACTACTGGAACGGCTGGTGAAGGACTGGCTGCCTTTCTTCGAACAGGCCGTAGCGGCGGCCGGGGTGGAACCAGAGCGGGTGAAACCGGTAGCCACGTTCATCCTGGCTGCGATACGCGGGCTCCAACTGGATATGCTCGCGACCGGCGAGCAGGTCAGGATTGATGGCGCATTTCGCGAGTTGTTGCGCTTACTGGCGCTTCAGCCAAAGGCCCTCATAACCCTCATATCAGAGAGCATTCAACGCTCGAGCCCGAAAAACCCACGACCCAGTTCACAGCCGATAGCCAGGCGTTCGGTACCGAAGCCGCATAGGCATCTTCTCAAGAAACGATGATTCCAAGCGTAATCGATGAGTAAAGAACGGCCCAAACAAGTTCGCGGTAGGCTGGTGCTTCCTCTGCCGCAACGCGAGACACCGGGACTGCGAGCACCGGGAGTGCGCGTCCCCGGCGTGCCGAGTGCATCGGGTGTCCCGTTGAGCAAGTACATGCACGCAATTTGCTCACCCTGCTGGAATGCGCGCAACCCCAAGCGGCATGTACGGACCCTCCGACGGCTGGTGATGTCGGAGCGGCAAGACGAGAGGTGTTGCTTTTGCGGGGAGGTCACCAGCGCCGGCATCTATACGCGGGCTGATCCAACCAAGCTCCGCTGCCATGGTATCCATGATGAATAAGGCGAGGATGCTGGTGGTGATGATTTGCGTGGCGGCGCTCGCGCTGGGCTTCGTTGGACTTGGAAGCTTTCAGGTCACCAGCCGCAGCCACGCGCACCGTTCCAATGGAAGGAGAATCCCTGCAGCCCGGATTACTTTGGGCCTGAAGCACTGCTTGGACCCGGGGATGGTGCGATAGATCGACTGCTTATTTGGCGAGCTCGTCCGCGGTCATAGAGAAACTATTCCGGCTGCCGGTCTCTGTGCGCGTAAGCACTTTCAGTAGAAATTGCAAAAACGCAAGAAGGGAGGACCTGCCTGAAATAAGAAGGGACCCGGAACCAGGCTCGGCGTCAAATCGACCCTTGATGATACGGTAAGATGCGACCCTACTTTGTAGGGAGCTTGCGCTGTGCGCTAATGCCATCGGGCTTAAAACTAGGATCGTGATTTGACTTAACTCCGCACAGCGTTAGGTTACTTTTTTACCAATGGCATTGAAGATGTCCCACTGGGCGCAAGACTATTTCGATCGTAGAAATTCCGAACAAAAACACCTTCAAAGGAGAGACGACAATGTTAGGTGAGAAAGTCGGAGAGGAGACGGGGAAAGTTAGCGTCCGCAGGGTTCTGCCGAATGATGGATTTCCGAAGCTAGAAGTTTCCTTCCAGTCTAGCGGGAAGCTGCTGGGCGTCGAACACCGGAATATGTGTACCTACACTGCAACCCTAGCGGGCGATGGTATCACGCACGGCGAAGGACTGGGCATCGCGACCGGCCGGAACGGCGAGATCGCTAAGTGGAAGGGACATGGGGCCGGACGGCTCAAGGGCGATGGTTCTGTGAGCTACCGGGGAATGGTCCAGTACGAGACTCAGTCCGAAGTCTGGAAACGGCTTAATGGTATCGCGCTTGCCTTCGAGTACGAGGTGGATGCGGAAGGAAACACTAGAACCGCCTATTGGGAGTGGAAGTAGTCCACGAGCCCGGCACTGCTGACTCGCTCTCGGATTGTTAGTGATGATGGGTCCCATTCGGTGCTGGCCAATCGCACGACCCAAGCTGAGGTGAAGAATTTAGTAGGGCCTAAACTCCCTTGCCGATAACGGTTTCTGCCATGCGAGCAGGTGGACCGTGTTGTTGAACTGTCTTGCTTTCGCCGAGTACGGCTTGAGGGCTGGGGCCCGCCGCCGGATTTCGCAGAGGACCCAAGCGAAGGCTTGGCGCCAAGCTGGCGTGGTGGCGGAACACGAAGGTCGTCGCACCCAATAGGACCCGCCGCCGAGGCGACAAAGACCCCATCGGAGGCTTGTCGTCAAAATTAGTCCTTGATGGAGACAAGAAGGTTCGCGGGGACCCGCGAGGGAAAAGGGATCCGATCCAAGGACTTCGAATCAAGATTGGCCTTGCGCATTCGCTGAAAGTCTATCTCCTACCTTGCAGAGGACCGACACCCAGCTGCTGCATGAGACCCAGCACATCGAAATAGTCCCACGCTTCCTGAATCTTGCCGCCCGCGATGCGGTAGATAGTTATTCCAGTAAGCGTGATCGCTTTACCAGTCGCTGCGACGCCCATCATGTCGCCTAGGTGAGTCCCGCCACGAAAAACGGCATGCGACTTTGTCGCTCTCGGCAATGAGGTCTTCGATTGTTCCCTTCTGATCCCGCATGATCACGCGGGGCCGCTTGTTAGCCTCCGCGACGATGAGACCTTCTTACTGCAGCATCCGCAGAGCTTCGCGCAGCGGGGTCCGCCCGGCGGCCAGCGTCTTGCAGAGACGCATCTGGGAAAGTTCGGACCCAGGTCCGAAGGTTCCCCTCAATAGCAACCTTCGCTACTCTGCGTGTATCTGCCTGACCGAATTCAGACGTGGTCCGGGCTTCGGCCGAAATCGTTTTGCCTTGTCTATCAGTTTGCTCAATCGAGCAAGCTCCGGGTTGTCCAACAAGTGTATATGCTTGTGTTTCCAAGTGTATCTAGCAATGATCCGGTCTGAGCGTCAACGCGCGCCAATGCTGATGACTGAAGGGGACCCCTATGCATGTAGGAACCTTGAACTTTCTCGTCCGGCGCCTGCCCGGCGACAAACGACCGCTGGCGGAGCTCTACCGTGACGCGATCGATCTGATCGTGCGCACAGAGAAGCTCGGCTTCGATTTCGCTCTTAGCGGTGAGCACCATTTTATGCCGACTCAATGGAACCCGTCGCCGCTTTTGCTGTTGGCCGCGGTTGCCCAGCACACCTCGCGGATCCGTCTTGGTACCAACATCCTGATTACTCCTTTCTACGAGCCGGTACATCTCTCGGAGGATCTCGCTACGCTCGACATCCTCAGCAATGGACGGCTCGATGTCGCATTTGGGTCAGGCTCAATCACATTCGAGTTCGAGACTTTCCGTATAGACCCTCGCGAACGGACTGGGCGAATGTGGGAAACGATGGAAATCGTTCGCAGGTCTTTCAGCGAAGAGGAATTCGACCACCGAGGAAAGTACTTCAAGATTCCGCACCTCCGGCAGACGACCAAGCCCCTCCAGGATCCGTTTCCGATTTGGTATGGGGGATTCGGTCCCAGGAACCTGGAGCGCGCTGGACGCGAGGGCTATCATCTACAAGCCGGTCCCGGAGCGCCCGTCGAGCACTACTTCTCTGGCTTGCGCGCGGGCGGTCGGTCGCCCGAGGATACAAACGTAGGCTGTTGGGGACCGCCGCTGCACGTTGTCGCAACCGAGGCGGAGCTACCCTCTGAGCGCCAGTTGGCCCGGAAGCTGGCCGAGGTGCGGTCTCGGGAATACAGCGCCGAAGGGCGAGACGTCGCCTTCGGCAGAGGAGGCGCAGCGTCCGCCTTCCCCGATCCAGTTGTCGGCACACCCGAGCAGGTTGTCGAAGCGCTGACGCCAATGTTCGAGAAGTCTCCATATACCCATCTCGTGTTGACGATCTTGCCCGGTCAGCTCGAGCTGTTTGCCAGTAAGGTGCTTCCGACACTGCGCAAATGGGGTCGCAAGCCGGTGCCCGCCGCCGGATCAATCACTGCCGCCGGCTCGCGGCGGGAGAACTGATGCGTTTGGCACAGCCCCGACCATCGCATTGAATCCGCTGCTTTTTGGATCAGGATTCGACTCTCTGGCAGTCGATTAGATGCCCGGCGGAGACATCAAGATCTGCAACTTTGTTAGCGCCCCTGCTCAGGACCGGCCCTGGCTTCTTTTCGTTGCTTTTGATTCGAGCGCAATTGAGCCTTTGCCTGTGTCCTTCATGATCCCCTTCAGCTGAGACTCAGAATCTCGGCGAGAGTGGGCGATCGCCTCTCGGACAAGCGGTCGCCGCTGCCCAGCCCACAACAGGGTAAATAGGTAATTGAGTGCGAACAGATTGTAGGAAAGTAACCTGACATGGCTGGAGCACTGCAGGTGATCGGAATCGACGCGACGATCGAGGTCTTCACCTCGCGACCGAGAGTCTCGAGATCCCTGACTGATGCGGCTTCGAAGCCGGCAGCGAGGAATCCCGGCGCACCCACTTCTGTGATGTGAAGGAAAGGATCGCCGTTGAGGCCCCGCATGTAGAGGCGGTCGCCGGCGCGCTCCGACCGGACCATTCCAAACTCGGCGAGAAATTCCTCCATCGCGTCAAGGTCGGGCGCGCTGAATCCGCACGTACGGACATCTTGAATTTTGATTCCCATACGATCTCCGACCGTTAGACTACTGTTCTGATGCTTTTCGCCTTCACTCTCAACGTTCCCATCAGCCCGCGAAAATCTCGAGGGCGCGCTGATGGTTCTTCATTTCCGCGTCCGCCTGGGCTGGCGTCACACGACCAAACCCGCAAGGCGCGGCAATTCTGAAATCCTTCAAATAGCGGCGTGCTAGGGAAAGCCGCTCTCTGAAGGTCTCCATGTTGTGGATGATTTCCAGGTAAACATCAGCATCACCGACGCGGAGATTCTTCAGATCGGATGAGTATTCCGCATCGGTACGATTCATCATCGGCAAATGGATGAAATCGACGCGGCGCTTCGAACGCGCGACGGCTTCTTTTGCGAACCTGACGCCTTTGACAAGGGTTTGCGACTCTACCGCGGGCCATTTTCCTCCGAGCGTGCCGTAGCAGACGTGATAACCAAGGCGCACGTCGGTTGGAATCGGAGCGCTCAGCCGCGCGAACTGATCCACGTAGCGCTCAAAACGTTCTTCAGTGAACGCGCCCAGCCAGGGCAGCCCGAACTCGCCATCACAAGTTTCGACCGCCGCATCCCACTGGATAGCAAGGTCGGACGGCGGGATATGTTCGACAATTGTAGCCACCTCCGCGAGCATCGCCTCTTCGTATGGCGGGACGATCGCGTCGTGCTGTGACGGGTCACGGAAGTATAGGAGGGTGGCGCTTTCAGGAGTGGGCAACGCGACCACGAAGCGTAGATCGCTTGGAAGCACACCTTCTTTTTTGAGTGTCTTGAAGACGAAGTAGGAATTGATCGCATCGCGCGCGTAACCCAGCCGCCATCCCCGGTCACCGAAACCGACCCGCTTCACGCCGGGTTTGACCTTGAACTCCCATTCGTCCGCGAAGTCGCGTGGCTTCCACCGCTCGACGCCGTCGTCGGGTGCGGGGCGCTTGAGTGTCTCGATATTCGGGTGGCCGTTGAAGGTGCGATATGCTTGGCCGTCGATCCAATGCAGCCGGTCCCCGACCTCGCCGTCGGGCATACACTCAAGGTGGGCGGCAAAGGTTACGCCCCAGGTCCTGAAGACTTCCTCGACGGTGTTGCAGGGTATGCTACCCACAAGCAACAAGTCTTTTTTCATACTGCCCTCCGGAATCTTCGAGCTTCGTTCATCGCCGTGGATGCCTAACGCTCCTGGAGATTAGGCGATGACACGAACTGGTAGACTCGCAAACGCACGGAGTGTGTTATTCAGCTTTCTGGATGGTGGGCCGGCTATTTCGATCTGCCGCACCCGCTCTGCGAGGGCAGTGAGAATCGCGCCGCCCTCCAGTCGGGCCAGACCCATCCCAACGCAGACGGTAAGTGTTGGGAATCATCGTGCCGCCTCGGTGGTAACATCAGGCGTGGCATGGACCAACGGTTCAAGGGTCGGCAGCTTGCGAGCGGCCGGCAGCACTTCTTTCGCGAACAGCCGCATGCTCTTCTCGGCTTGTTCTGGTGTCATCGTGCCATAATGGACCTGAAGCACGATTTCCTCCGTGTGGAGCATCTCGTTTATTTCCTTGATTCGCTGGTAGCACATCTCCGGCGTGCCCCAGCAGTGCTCCCTCAGGAGCCCCTCTGCCATAAGGTTCGAGCCCCGAGCTTCGGCTTCCCGGAAAGCAGTGGCGGCCCCGGCGTAATATTCGTAGCCCTTGATGTCCTTGAAGTGGTCGCTGTTGAGTTCGTAGTTCGCGACCGAGCTCACACCGAACTCGGTCATGTGCTTGCGTGCGGCCTCAAGTGCGTCCTCCTCGGTTTCCGCACAATACATCCACACTGAAACCTTTGCGCGCGATGGACGATATCCCGCTGCGATCATTGACTCTGACCATTCCTCCAACTCATTCACATACTGCGTATAAGGGCGCTGCGGAATGATGAGCGGCTTTAGTCCGTAAGCCGCAGCGATTGGCACCGTCGAGGGACTCCCAGCCGCGCAGTACAGCCTGTCGAGTATCGCGTGACCGTCTCGAGGTTGGGGACGCAGCTCAACGTTGTAGAAGTGGTACAGCTTGCCGTCGTAGCTGAAGCGGTCATTCGTGAGCGCGAGCTTGATTATCTCGACGGATTCGTTGAATCGCTGACGCGACTCGTTCATATCGATACCTAGAGCGTTGAACTCCCGCCGTGCCGCGCCGCGGCCGACCCCTATAGAGACCTTGCGCCCGCTTCCGGCGAGCAAGTTATCGAGAACGACCAGCTCCTCGGCCACGCGCAGCGGATGGTGCCACGGCAGCACGATCACCATACTGCCGAGGTCGATCTCCTTGAGAGCGCCCGCCCAGTAAGAAAGCAACTGGACAGGATTCGGTGTCATCGCATAGGGGGCGACACGGTGCTCGATCGTCCAGAGCGAGCTGAACTCGAGCTCCTCAGCAAGACGCGCGCTCTTCAGGTTCTCCGCCCAGACTTCATGGTCGGCCTTCTTCGGGCGCGGCGGGACTTCCTCGCCGCGTTCCATTGCCAGGAAACGGGGCCAATCGCTCTGGTTTGGGAAGAATATACTCACACCGATATTCATGCTGATCCTCCTGTCGCGGCTGTAATTGCCTGCAACTGCCCCGCAGTAAATTCTAAACGATTCATCTGTCGAGCAACCGATCTACCATGGCCTTGTAAGTGTTTACCGCGGGCGAATAGTAAAAACGTGAACGGGTGAACATCGGATCGCCCGCGTAGAACCATTCATAATGTAGTTGCCGGCTACCGAATTGTTCGCCCAGCATGTCCCACGCGAGTTTGAAAAGTCGTACTCGCTCTTGAGCTGTGAGGTTCGTCCCCTGCAGATATTTCTCGAGGTAGCGTGATATTTCGGGATTACGAAAATCCTTTTCAGAGGGAGTAAGGATCAGTCCGCTACCGCTCAATTGTCGAATGAGCTCGGCAGCCCGCACCTGTGCCTCGGGAATGAACACCCATACGGTCGAGGCCAGAATGCGTAGTGACATACCCTTTCCGGCGGCCGCAGCAACTTCATGCGCAGCCGCTTGTAAAAGACCATTGCCCAATTCGACTTTCGCTACTAATTCACCGAGTTGGGCCTGCACATGGGGCGCGCTGGCTCGTCCGATCGCTTCTGCCACCTGGCAGGCGAGGCCTGTCATGAAGCGCAACTTCACTATTCCGCGAATAGCTCCCTGCAATAGGGCATGGCGCGCTCCGTACATGAGATAAGAATTTGAGGCCTCGATGTCTCCGTTGATGAAAACGCGCTCCCACGGCACGAGCACGTCATCAAACACCGCCAGTGCGTCTTCTTCGTCGAATCTGGAGGACACTGGCCGATCGAAGGCGCTACGCCCCGCGTCATAAGGTTCGCGGCAGATGAATTTCAAACCTTCAGTGTCGATTGGGATCGCGAAGCAAAGTGCGTAGCGTTCTTCACCTGGTTTCCGAGGGTAGAACGGTCCGACCCAGATTTCATCGGCGAACGGTGCCAGCGTCGAGAGCATGCGCGCTCCTCGAACTACGATCCCGCGATCGCTCTCGCGTACGAAGTGTAGAGTTGCTTCCGGGTCGACCTGCTCGCCCGGTCCCTTTGAACGATCTATCTGAGGATCGATGAGGGTGTGAGTCAGACAGAGGTCTTGTTCTCTGCACTCTTCGTAGTAACGAACGACATTTTCGCCGAAACGGGGCTCCCGTCGACCGAAATTGGGCGCTGCTTCTGCGGCATCGGTGACAAGCGCATTCATGAAATCCGGCATCCTGCCCATCAACCCGAAGGTCGCCTCGGCGCGAAACTCCTCCGCGCGCATAAGGCGCATCACATCTTCAACGCTTTCGACTCGGAGGAAAGAGAGGCCTGCCGGCTGGCCAGTTTTTGGAGATGGATATGTCAGTAAGGGCAGATTGCGGGCTTCGTGTTGAAGGTCATAGAGTGACGCAATCGTCTGGACGGTACGCGTGAAAGCCGGATAGGTCGTTACATCCTTGACGCGCTCGCCGTTGACGTAAATGCTCCGTCCGTCGCGAAGGCGTTCGCGATACTGCAACCCTGTTCGAATGGCCACATCTTGTCCTTTTCAATCTTTTGGTTTGGTATGCGAAAGCGAACAGCTTCTGAGCAGAGCCGCCCTAGGGCCACCCGCCGTTCATGCAACGGACCTGCGTCGCTGGGCGAGTTCAAAAGCTACCTCTATAATCATGTCTTCCTGACCTCCGACCGCTTTGCGTCTGCCAACCTCGGCGAGTATTTCTCGGGCGTCTACGCCGAACTTTTCCGCCGCTTTCTCGGCGTGCCGCAGAAAGCTCGAGTACACACCACAGTAGCCGAGCGTCAGAGCGGCGCGATCGATCGTCGCTGGTTTTCCCATCACCGGCGGCACAAGTTCTTCGGCGATATCCATCAGCTTGAATACGTCGAGGCCAGGATTACACCCGATGCGATCCAGCACTGCTGCCAGCACTTCGGTCGCGGTGTTGCCGGCACCAGCACCAAAGCCGCGTACAGCACCATCGATCCAGGTCGCACCTTCTTCGATTGCCGCCAGGGTATTCGCGACTGCGAGGGATAAATTGTTATGTCCATGGAATCCGACCTCACACTGGACCGCATCACGAAGCGCGCGGACGCGTTGACGCGCACCGTCCACGGTCAGCGCCCCCGCGGAATCCGTGACATAGACCGCATGGGCGCCGTACGACTCCATGAGCCGCGCCTGCGCCGCCAGCTGTGCCGATGGGATCATGTGAGCCATCATCAAGAAGCCGGCGACTTCCATTCCCAATTCGCGTGCGCGCGTCATGTGCTGCTGTGCGATGTCCGCCTCGGTACAATGGGTGGCGACGCGGACGACTTCGGCCCCGAGTTCGCGAGCAGCCTTGAGGTCCTCGCGAGTACCAATTCCCGGGAGCAAAAGGACGGTGAGCTTCGCTCGTGACAGCACGGAGCGAGCGGCGCGGATCAATTCCAGTTCGTCGGTGTGCGAAAGACCATACTGTAGCGATGATCCACCCAATCCGTCGCCGTGCGAGACTTCGACCATCGCGACTCCGGCCGCATCGAGGGCGCGGGCAATCGCAACCACCTGGTCGGCAGTAAATTGATGCCGCACGACGTGCGAGCCGTCCCGCAACGAAACGTCGCAGATCCTGAGATTGGAACTCACATCGATTCTCCCACACCCTGAGGATCCGGTGCATTTGCCGCAAGCAATCGGCGCGCGATCTCTTCGCCCACGCGAACCGCGGCGGCGGTCATGATGTCGAGATTGCCGGAGTAGCGAGGCAGAAAGTCGCCAGCGCCTTCGACTTCTACCATGACCGTCACGCGGTCCTCGTCGAAGATCGGTTCAGTGCGCAGGCGATAACCGGGAACGTATCGCTGAATGTCGTATACCATTCGTTTGATCGAGGCCGTGATTTCTTCGTGTGACGCGCCGGGCTGAAAGGAGATATAAATCGTATCGCGCATCACGATCGGCGGGTCGGCAGGGTTAAGGACAATGATTGCCTTGCCGCGCCTCGCCCCGCCGAGGCGTTCCAGGCCGCGCGCGGTCGTCTGGGTGAACTCATCGATATTCTGCCGGGTTCCAGGACCCGCACTAGCCGACGCAATCGTCGCCACGATCTCCGCATACTCGACTGGAGCGACCCGATTCACTGCCGCAACGATCGGAATCGTCGCCTGACCGCCGCAGGTTACGAGATTGAGATTCGATGCGCCGAGCCGCTCGTCGAGATTAACCGCGGGCACGACATAGTCGCCGACCGCAGCTGGCGTCAGATCGATCGCCACAATTCCCGCGCCGGACAGCTTCGATGCGTGCTCCCTGTGCGCATGAGCGCTGGTCGCATCGAAGACGATGCGTGGTAACTGACGGAGCGCCAGCAGGCCTTCGATACCGTTGTCACAGGCGATTATTCCGGCTTCGCGGGCGCGGGCGAGCCCCGCCGAGCCCGATTCGATTCCGGCGATAGCCCGAAGTTCGAGCACCGCGCTACGCATCAGCTTCGCCATCAAATCGGTGCCGATATTCCCGGAACCAAGGATTGCGCATCCGATGCGTCCGTTGGAGTGCCCTTCCGTCCCCATTACACAAACCTCACGCTGACGGAGCCCAGCCCTTCGAAGTTCGCGACGATCAAATCGCCCGCTCTGACATCGATGGCGCGACACAAGGCTCCTGGGATGACAACGCTGCCCGCGGCAAGCGTTTGGCTGAACTCCGCAAGTTTATTCGCCAACCACGCCACTGGTTCGGCCGGATGTCCGAGCACCGCCGAGCCGACGCCCTGTTCAACGACTGCGTTGTTCTTCTGCAGTGTCATCGCGACCACGGCGAGATCGAGAGCTGCCGGCTTGGTCTTGCGCTCTCCGAGTACGACTCGCGCCGACGACGCGTTGTCGGCGATCGTGTCCGCCAGTGTGATCTTCCAGTCGCGGATACGTGTGTCGATTATCTCGAGCGCCGGCGTCACGTAGTCAGCCGCGGCGAGGACGTCGTTGCAAGTAATACCGGGCCCGCGCAGTTCGCGTCCGAGCACGAAAGCGATCTCAGGCTCTACTCGAGGGAGGATCAGTGTATTTACCCGGCATTCTCCGCCGTTCACGAGCATCATGTCGTCAAACAGGTGCCCGAAGTCGGGTTCATCGACACCAAGCATCTTCTGCATTGCGAGGCTGGTGAGACCGATCTTGCGGCCGACGATCTTGCGACCGCTGGCGACGCGTCGATCCACGTTGATTATCTGGATACGATACGCGTCCTCGGCGGTCATCGCGCAGCCGGCGGCGGGCGGATCGATCGCGACGCGATCGCGCGCTGCGCGCTCAAGCCGCGCGGCGATTTCCCTCATCGTGGATGCATCCATCTCAATCTTCGCTGGCCAGGAAATCCGCGACGAGGCGGTTGAACTCCGCCGCTTTCTCCCACTGCGCCCAATGCCCGCATTTCCCAAACACGTGCAGTCGCACGTCGTCCAACTGGTTCAATAGGAAGAACGAATGGTCCAGCGTTACGGTGCGGTCATCACGTCCCCATATCACGAGGGTCTTGTGCTTGATATTTCCGATGTCCTTCCAGATGGGCTCGAAAACGGCCCGGCTGCGAGGAGATATGATCGGATTCGCGAGGAGGTCCGGCTGGGTGCTCGCCTCGAAACGTTCTTTGATCAGCTGATCGGTCAGCTGCGACGAGTCGTAGACCATCACGTTCAGAAACCCGCGGAGCTTTTCGATCGAAGGTCCCGGGGGCGCGTAATAGCCCAACAGGTGTTTGATGCCTTCCGCTGGCTGAGGCGTGAACAGCGGAAGCGATGGCGCACCCATCAGCACGATGCGCTGGATGCGATCGGGATAATCAAGAGCCACCTTCATCGTGGTTGCTCCGCCCAGCGAATTACCGACGAAGTGCGCCCGCGGAATGTCGATCGCGTCCATCAAGTCCTTGATCGCCTTCGCCATGAAAGCGAGCATCCCCCCCTCGACGGCCGGCTTGTCGCTCTTCGCGAAGCCCGGCAGGTCGGGAAGGATCACACGATAGCGCTGCGCGAAGTGATCGACGTTCCGGCGGTAGTTGCTCCATCCACCCGCGCCTGGACCACCACCATGAATCATGATCAGGGCCGGGCCACTGCCGGCCTCGTGATAATGAAGCTTCAGCTTGCCGGCCTTTACAAATTTGCTGGTTGCTTCTTCCGTGAGAGCCATATTTTCCTCCGCGATCGCGAATTGAGTCAGCGTTCCATTCCCGGCCGCCGATGTCCCCAGATGCTAGGCGCGTGATGTTTCTGCAAATGCCAGGTGGCATCATCCACCTCGCGGCCGCCCCATCCGTATTCGATCTCAAATCCCGATGGCGTGCGCAGATAGAAGGACAGCATGTGGTCATTGGTATGACGCCCGAGCGTCGATGCGATCTCGATCTTGCGGTCCTGAACCAGGTACATCGTCGAGCCGACGTCGTCGATCGATCGCACCTGCATCATGATGTGATGAAGATGCTTGGGTGCCGGGACCGGCACCAAGGCGAGCGTATGGTGGCGCGGGTTGCAGTGCATGAACACCATCGTTACCTGCATCCCCCGCCCGAAATTCATGTCGATGGTGTCGCTGACGCGAAAGCCCAGCCCGTCGAGATAGAAGCGCAGGCTCTTTTCCATATCCCCGACCGCCATCACGATGTGCCCCAAGCCCTGTTGGCCCGTAACGAATCCCGAAATCGCGCGCGGCGAATGGAAAGGACGCTCGAACTGGATCGAAGGGCCATAGAACGCTTCGCATGCGACGCCGCTGGGGTCCTTGAATGAGATCAATTCAGTAACACTCCGAAGCTTCGCCTGTTCTGCGCCGCCCTGGGTCACTTCCACGCCAATCGCGCGCAGCCGCTCGGCAACCTCGCGCAGACCTGCCGCGTCAGCGACCTCCCATCCCGCGTATGCGACGTCGTCCGAGTCGTCGCGATGGAGCGCGAGGCGGTACGCATACTCGTCCATACGCAGCAGCAGGCGTCCGTCGTCGGTGCTTGCTGCACTCTGCAGTCCGAGAATTTCCGTGGCAAAATTCTCCCACGCCCCGAGGTCCTTCACGCCTAATCCGAGATAGCCAAGGCTTGTGATTGCGCTCATCGCTTCCTCTCCCGGTGTCTCACTTCTTTGGTTACAGATTTCGCCCGCCTGCGGCGTCGACGAAGCCGCGGATCCCGATGCCACCCTCGCAGATGATCACGCCGCCCGTCGCAGTTGATGAGTTCTCGCTCGATGCCAGCAGTACGTAGGATCCCGTGTAGTCTCGCGGTTCCGGCAGCTTGCCGAGCGGTAGGCCGCGCTCAACCATTTCTTTCATGGGGATTTCGGCGATCGATCGCTGCGCCATCGCAAGTGAAGCCGGCCCGCGCAAATCTGTCGGTATCGCTCCGGGTGCAACGCCATTAACGCGAATCTTGGGCGCAAGCTCATACGCGAGCTGGCGGATCAAACCGACCACCGCGTGCTTCGATGCGGTGTAAAGCGGGCCGCCGCCGCAAGGATAGAAGCCGGCGTTCGACACCGTGAAGATGATATTGCCGCGGGTCTTCGCCAACTCGCGATACGCAGCTTTGGCGCCGAGCAGATAGCCCTTGACGTTGACTCCGAACAGCTCATCAACTGCAGCGCCGATTCGCTCTTCGGGTAGGTCAACCAGCGAAATGTTGAAATCCCAGATCCCGGCGTTGCCGACGAAACAATCGAGCCAGCCGAAGCGCTTGACGGTCTCCGCCACCGCGCGATGGTTGTCAGCCAATACCGTGACGTCGCCTACTACTGCCTCGACTCGATCGCCGAATTGTTTGGCTAGTTCGATGCTCCGCTCTCGCGCGCGGTCCAGGACTCCGACCTTCGCGCCTTCATTGATAAAGCGCTCCACGATCGCGCGGCCCAATCCGGACGCACCGCCGGTGACTAATGCGACTTTGTTTTCCAGCCAGCCCATATCAGAAGAAGTTGCTCAGGTTGCGCGACAGCAGCACAGTTTGCTCGAGAAAGATTTTGCGATCGGCGATCTGAAACGATCCTCCGACTCGGCGCAGTACATCGCGTCGTGAACCAATCCACGACGTCTCTTCCGAATTGAGCCGCGTGCGATAGAGATGAAAATTCGATTCAACCTCGAGCGTGCGGCCGTCGTCCTTCACGATGCGAACGTTGGTAATCATATGTCGCGTTCGCGACGGAGGATCTTCCGCCCATGCGCGGCCGGTCTTGAGCTTGGTCACCCGGGCCGCGAGCTGCGCCCTGGTATCGTCGAAGAATGCCATCTCTCCAGGCCGGGTGAACTCCTTGTCCAGCTCGCGCTGAGTGCGCGTGCGCCGGATTGGCATGAAGTAATGCGCATCATCGCTAAATAGCGCGACCCATTCCTCGTATCTGTGCGCATCAAGCAGCGCGGCCTCGTCGTAGTAGAAGCGCTCGACTTCGTAATGTTGCAGCATCGTGGCGATGCGGTCCTCGCGCGGCGCCGCATGCGTTTCGTTAGACGTCTGTATTTGCTCGCTCATATGCAATGGCCCGGGGTGGTGGCGTTCTTCAATTCGTTCCAGTCGAGGCCCTTCATCCATTGCGCCCACGAATTGTACGTCCACAGCTGGGCGTACTCGCTGGTGAGCGTCTCCACTCGCGCAAGGCCGCCCTCCTTGATGATCCTGCCGCGGCCGAGTCCCATGTTGAGCAGATGCTTCATCCGCCGGCTCGCGACGCCGCGGGTCTGAGCGGTGGCCTGTGCCCAATTCTCGCCGTCATCCTGCTCGAGCAGTCCCGCGGGTCCGAAAATCCTGTTTGCGAAGGAAATCATGAAATCGCGTGTCTCGCGCGGCGTGTTGCGATCCATGAAGGTAAACCACCAGATCTCTGTGTGGCCCGGGTCGCGCGGTATGCGCAACGAAATCTGCGGCATACCTGTAGTCACCCAGGTATTGGGAAAGATGTTCGGATGGCCCGCCACCCTGATCCCAACCGGACCGAGCGCGCCTTGGGCCTGCGGCCTCTCGCGCCAACCGGGTGCGACGTCGAAGTAGCCAGGTGAAGAGGTCGACGGTCCGCTGATTGCGTGTCCGTACTCGCCGAGCACCACAACTGTCTCGAACTTTGACCCGATGATTCCGCCCCCGGAAAGCTCCAGGTTGGCGCCGCTCTGCATGTTGACGCCGCTCATGTCGATTTTTCCACCATCCCGCGTCTCTCCCAAAGAGGGGAGGACGTTGGGCTCGAATGCGGACGCATGGCTTATCTGTGGATGGTACCAGTCGAACAAATTATCGACCGCGATCTTCCAATTGCATTCGATTATGAATTTCTGGATTCCAGGAACGGTCTCCATGTCACCGCGCTCAGCGATCAAATCCAGGCCAAGCCTTCCCGTCGCACCGAGGTACTCCTCCAATGGCGGTGCGGAGATGTCGTGCGTACCGAAGATAAACCCTTTGTAGGTGGCTACCTGCCCGACTTGAGCCAGCCCGTGCCGCGATTTGTCCAGGTTTCCATTATAGAAAGTGTTCAACCCCGGAACGCCATTCAGCCGGCCGTCAATCCCATATGACCAGCCGTGATAGGTGCAGAGAAAGCTGCGCGCGTTCCCTTCCTCGGCGCGGCAGACCGCATTGCCCCGATGCGCGCACGTGTTGAGCATCGCCCTTATCGACCCGTCCCTCTGCCGCACCACGAGTACGTTGTCGCGGCCCATCACTGACTGGAAAAAGTCGCCGGGCTCGCGAATCTGCGACTCGTGACAAAGGAACAGCCACGCCCGCGCGAAAATTCGCTCCATCTCGAGTTCGAAAATTGCCTGGTCGCTGTAGATGCGGCGATCCACCTCACCGCGCTCGAGCGAGACCAGTTCGTCTATTTCGTTTGTTGCCAACGCCATGATTTAGCCTCTCGGTAATGGATTCGCTGCCCGAGTGCCGTTGGACGAAACATGGAACCCCATCCCCGCGGAAACCTCGGCGGCGGCGCGCATCACGTGATTCGCCAGCTCTGCCATGCGTTCCTTGGTCACCCGGGTTGACGGTCCCGCAATGCTGATACCCGCGATAACCTCGCCCGTACGATCCCTGACTGGCGCGGCGACGCATCGCACGCCCTCTTCGCGCTCCTGGTCATCGATTGCGTAACCGCGCGCCGCAATTTGTCGCAAATTCGCCTTAAGCTCTGCCACAGAGGTCAGAGTCTTGCGCGTGAACGGCTTGAATCGGGTGCTCGAGAGATACGATTCGAGTTGCGCCGGCGTCAGAAACGCGAGGATCGCCTTGCCAACTCCGGTGCAATAGGCAGGATTACGCTGGCCAAGGGCGGAAGGGATCCTCAGCGTGCGAGTGCACTCGACCTTCGCAACGTAAACGACGTCGGACCCGTCGAGCACGCACAGATGCGCAGTCTCTCCTGAAACGGTCGCGAGATGCTCCAGAGTAGGATGGGCATGCCGCTCTAGTGCAAACCGCCCGGCGGCAAGCGATCCAATCTCAAACAGCTTCAGCCCCGGATGATAGCGCCCGGTCTGGACGTCAAATCCGATCAGCCGATGCGCCCGCATCGCCTCGAGCAGCCGGTAAAGCGTGCTCTTGTGCAATCCGGTCGCCTCCGCGATCTCGACCAGCCGCAGGTCGGTCCGGTCCGGTGTGAAGCTCTCCAGGATCTCGACCACGCGATCGAGGACTTGGCTCGAGTATGTGCGGGCGGCTGCGGCTGGTTTCAATATATGAAACTCAACTTCATATTCTGAATAAGCTCTTACACCGACCCTGTCTGCATTGTCAAATGCGGAGCGCCACATCATCTAAACGGCCACAATGGGTTGCGTGTCGGAACCTCGCCCAGCCGACGTGCCAATTCAGCTCGTCGTTGACGGCGAGGAGGAGGCGTGCCTGAACGCCACTCTGTTTCTCAACCGGACGATTCCAAGCGCAGGCGCTCCAGGAGTGTGGGAACCTGAGTGAGCCGCTCTCGCGCCGCATTCACCCGCGCCATCAGCGCGTTGATTTTCGCAACGATCCTCCACTGCTCCGCGAGTGGCGGGAGAAGGACCGGAATGGCGGCCATTGCTGACTGCGTCAGCTTCAGGCGTGTCGATCCGTTCACGTACTCCGTGAAGTCGAATCGATCGAGGTAGTGCTTCAGAAATTGATTCGAGGTCAGTGTTTGAAGCGAGCGCAGAACGTGCGCATGTTGTTAACCCAAGACTTGCCGCGAATGATGAATGCGATCGGCTTGGTTTTGTCCAAGAAGGAGCACCGTCTTCGCCAGCGGCGAACTGAAAGAAGTGTAATCACCGGAGTCGGGGAGCGCGGGCTTCTGCTCCGCTCTCGGTCGCTCCCGAGTTATGCCGACAATTTTCCCGACAGAATCAGTCCTCTGCGCGTTCTACCACCATTACTCGGCATAATCCGGAGTCGGCATAATGACTAAATTCGTGGCAGAGGGTCGTTCGGCGCCGGGTTTCACGCCAGTGTTGCAGGGTCAGCCGCGCGTCGATCTTCACGGTTGGCTTGCGGTCCCAATAATACTCCGTGACCCCGTTTATTCCGTCGGGCAGGTCGGCCGTTTGATCGACGTCGTGGGCGTATTCTTCGAGCAACTGTAGGAGCGCTTCGGTCGGGATCGGGGCCAATTCCTGCCCGTAGCGCTCCATGCAGAAGCCCACGATGATCTGTTCACACAGTTCGTCGAGCTGCTCGCGCGTGTAGTAAATCGGACGCGGCTGGCGCCTCGGCGCGATTTGTCCTCTCACGTCGGGAACGCGGGTTCGACTCCTGCTGGGAACACCAATGAACTTGGGGGCCAGAAACTTGTTTTCCTGATCCATGACATCACCTATTAATTGGTGTTTCGTGGGGCGTTGATGAGAAGGATCGAATCGCACCGCGCACCATCCGATCATAGGGTGATTACCATGGAATTGTTAAATTCCAAAATTCTGATACCAACCGGGAACGTGGCTTTACGGGCATCCGAGTCGTGCCGGTTTGGTATACGTCAGCGCCCCTTCGGGCCCCGCCCCACGTAGTTCAGGTAGTGTCTTTCGTGCCGCGCCCTGGAAAAAAGCTCGCTGAGTGCTTCGAAATTCTTGAAATCACCTGCGGCGTACAAGGTCGCCACCTCACCCTCACACGTCAGTGCCTCCGCTTTTTGTCTATTTCCCTCCGAAAAGCGGGGAAGGCTGCCACAATCTGATCATAGGAAGGATCGCCTGTTTTCTTGTCCGACGGGAGCCGACCTGCGTAGTACTGAAGAACCTCTGGTGGTACTCCCAACGCTACCGCCAGTTGGGCTACGAAATCGGGCGATGGCGGGTTTCTGCGGTCGTGCTCGATATCGTTGATGTAGGCGATCCCGATCGTACCCGCCGGGGGGGCAATCTGCCCACATTCACCTTCACGCACAACATTCCGTTTTTTGGTTTGATCGAACGAGGACGGGAGGTGTCGCTTTACCGAGGATTATCCCGCAGAGATCGGCGAACGCGCACTCCAGCCGCGAGAGGATCTTTGATGCCGCGTTTGATGCTGGACACCAACATCTGTATTCACGCAATCAAGCGCAACGAACCTGAAATCGTTCGCCGCCTCGAAAGGACTCGGCCGCGCGACGTGGCGATTTCCGGCGTCGTCGCTGCGGAGTTGTGGACGGGGGTGATAAAGTCGCGTGAACGCCAACGCAACGAGCAGGCTTTAAATGATTTCCTGGCCTTCATCGAGGTTCTCGATTGGCCTAGCGAAGCCGCCCGGGTTTACAGTGAAATTCGGACCGCGCTGGAAGCCAAGGGCCGACTGATCGGCGCGATGGACTTGCTGATTGCGGCGCACACCAGTCATGCCCGCGCGGTGCTGGCAACTCGGAATCGCGAAGAATTTGCGCGTGTCGATGGTCTGCGAGTTGAAAGATGGGACTGAGATATCGACGATCGATTCTTCGCCGAGTTCAGCGCTCTGCTTCCAAAGTCACAGGCCGCTCAACGGTGAATACTTGACGGATGGCTGGCACGGAGGCCGATACTCACACTGGTACTAACTCAACCCGCCGCTCGCGGCCGCTTTGACGGGGCGACTCCAATCCCAGAAGAAGAGAAGCAAAGACCAAGGCCGCACATTACGTGCTAACAGTGCTTGCAATTGCGGTGCTGAAGGCTAGCCTTTACGCAATCCCCGAGGAGGATCGATGACACACATTGTGGTGGAGCAGGACAACCACAAGGCGCCGCCCGGCTCCTTCGATGAGAAGACGAACGCAGTGCTGTGAGGATACAATCGGCTTACCGAGGATCTCGACACGACCATCAACCGCAGGGGACGAAACCGTTGAAACCTGAATGGGGGATTTGTGCGTTGCTCAAAATGTGGCAGCGATAATCGCGACGGGGCGAATTTCTGTAATGCCTGCGGGACAAGATTAGGTAACAAGTGCGCAGCTTGCGGCGCACTCAACCAGCCGGGGGCGAAATTCTGCGACGAATGCGGTGCCACCTTAACCAATGATGCCACCATCAAAGTTGAAGCAATCGCTCCGGTCATGGTGCCATCCACCGGCGAGCGGCGGCATCTGACGGTGTTATTCTGCGACCTGGTGGGCTCTACTGAAATCGCTGCTCAGCTCGATCCCGAAGAATGGCGTGAGGTGGTTGCTGGCTATCATCGCGCCGCCGCCGAGGCGATCACTCGATTCGGGGGACACGTCGCCCAGTATCTCGGCGATGGTGTCATGGCATATTTTCGGGTGGCCCGAGGCCCATGACAATGACGGCGAACGCGCAGCCCGCGCCGCTCTCGCGCTTCTGGACACTGTGCTGAAGCTCAACCATGACTCCAGTCCAAAACTGGCGGCACGAGTGGGCATTGATTCCGGTGCGGTAGTGGTCGGGGCGGGAGTGGACAAAGACGCCGGGGTCTTCGGCGAGACTCCGAATATCGCAGCACGGCTTCAGGCGACCGCCGCTCCTGGCACGGTGCTGATAACCGCGGCAACGCACCGCCTGATCTCGGGATTGTTCATAGTCGAAGCAATGGGGCCACGTGCGCTAAAGGGAGTTGCGACTCGCTTGGAAGTCTTCCAGGTGGTGCGTCCGACGGGGGTCCGTGGCAGGCTGGCTGCTGCGCGCAGCCTCACACCATTTGTTGGACGCGAAGAGGAGCTCCGGCTTTTGCTGAGCCGCTGGCAGCGCGCGTGTGAAGGCGAAGGCCAGCTCGCGCTGGTGGTCGGCGAGGCCGGCATCGGCAAATCGCGCCTGGTGGCTGAGTTCCATTACCACATCCGCGACACTCCGCACATCTGGCTGGAGAGTGCGGGAGAACAGTTTTTTCAGAACTCCCCATTTCATGCATTGACCGAAATGCTCTCTCAATGGCTGCAAATGCAGGGCGGTGGCGCGAATGCCGGCGAGATGCTGGAGCGGCTGGAGCGGGTGCTGGCGTGGGCGGGACTAAAGCTGGACGAAGCCGTGCCGCTGGTGGCGGAGCTACTGGAACTGCCGGTGGGCGAGCGCTATCCCGCGTTGGCGTTTGTGCCCGAACAAAAGCGCCGCCGCTTGTTTGCAGTGCTGATGGGATGGGTATTCGCGGCGGCGCGCCTGCAAGCGCTGGTGATGGTAGTCGAAGATTTCAACAGGCGACAGTGCTGCTAACCCTGCTCCCAGAATCAAGCAAACGTGACGTTCTCGAACTGGAAGTGAGAAAAGAGCTCGCCTTCATGCTTCTCATGACGCGAGGGTGGGGCTCACCCGAAGCAGTCGATGCTGCTGCGCGAGTCCGCGTACTGGCAGAAAGAAGTGGCAACTTACAGCAGCTGGTTTCGTCGATGGCGATCAGATCCTTTCATGCCTTCATAGCGGGCCACTTAACCGCTGCCAACGCGCTGGCCGACGAAGCGCTTGAGCTGGCGCAACGAGACGTGGACTCTTTCATAGTGGCCCACCTGCACATGATTGAAGTGCTGGTGCGCTTCTACCGCGGCGACCTCGCTGGTGCTGAGAAGCATTTTGCCGCGGGACTGAAGTTCTTCGGTGATGCCGATTTCAGTCAAGCTCATCTCGGCGGTGGGATTGCGATCCACGGTTGGGCAAGCTTTAACGCCTGGATGCTCGGAAGCGCCCATGTTGCCCGCGAACGACTCGCAAAGATGAAGGCAGCCGTGAACCTCGCCAATCCCCACGATCCCGCCTTGTCAGATTCTATCGCAGGAAGGCTCCACTTCTACATGAGAGAGAACGAAAGTGCGGAAGCCTTCGCGGCTCGTGCGCTTGAGCAGTCTGAAAAGCATCGATTCCCCAATGAAGCTGCGTCTTCGCGATGTCTTCTCGGTGAAGCGCGAGCTCAGCTCGGCAGGACCGCTGAAGGAATTGCGCTTATGAGCCAGGGAATAGATGCCCTGGTCCAAGTCGGAAGTGTGATTGGCGCCCCTCTTAGCATTACGTCATTGGCGGCCGCGCAGATTCGCGCTGGCACTATCGGCGACGCGCTTCAAACCGTCGGGCACGCACTCAATTTTAATCCCGAAGAATCCGTGCACGTTCCCGAAACACTCCGGATACGCGGCGAAATACGGGTCAAGCAGGGCGAACTAAACCTGGCCGACGAGGACTTCCGCAATTCGATCGCGTTGGCCAGGAGTATGGGCGCGAAGGCATGGGAGCTACGCACGACCATGAGCCTCGCGCGGCTATTGTCCGATATCGGACGTTTCGAAGAGGCACGTGGCGTGCTCTCGGCAATTTACGGCTGCTTCACCGAAGGCTTCGATACCGCTGACCTAAAGGATGCCAAAGCACTGCTTGATGAATGGAGTTTGTCGCCAGTGTCGCACGATCGCGGGTGACTCCGAATTGGTTGGCTAACCTCCGCGTCAAAGATCAGGGGAAAATCATGAAGCCGTTTTGTCTGGGGCCGCGTCGCTGTTAACAGTCAGAGAACTCATTGAGTATCTGAAAGGAGTCGGAGCAACATCCAGGGGTTTTCCGGATAGGAATCTGCGAGCGTTCAGGATAAAGCAGCATCGGCAGTGCCTATGTTTTCAACTTCCAGGAGGCCGCGCTCTGACGCTTCAAGAATCTAAGGAAGCTCAGGATTCCATGCGGCCATGGGTTGCGGTGGATAAAGAGTGAGAGAGTCTTGTCCAAATAAGATGAGGCCTTTCACCTGCCCAGGTGGAGGGTGGATGTTTGTATGAATCGACAAACTGCTTACTCAGCTCTGCTCCTTTTGTTCCTCGACCTTAATGCGTAGCTCTTGCCTGGAAGAAGTCACGAAGGACGCGGTTCGGAACCAGCCCGATGGAATGCGGAGTGCCTCGACCACTGATTGTCAATCCAAATTACTCGCTACGTACTCCCAATTCGCGGGCTGAGAAAATATCTCTCCGGCGCGTCCGTGTTCGGTTCTGCGAACAAAGGCCGCTTTCGCTTTGATATCACCTTGAAGACGATACACCATCCAAGCCGTTGGGTAACCTAGGTAGCCAAACACGCCGTTCACGCATTTCCTTGTGTTCTTCGAACAGCAGGGCTGGCCCTGAACGTCGTTGTGGTCGGGCCCGATAAGCGTTGCCTTTACCTTCTCTACCGTGTTCGGCGCTTCCTCGTAATAAGCTTCAATCGATTGCGGGCCAAAGATGAAAGCGGGGAGCCACGAGGGCTGAAACGGCGGTGAAATAGCGTCCGCGGAACCGTCGATCAGGAAAATAGATCCCGATGTCAATTTGCTCGTGCGGGTACAAAATGGGTAGAAACCCCAGCACGCGCGACCAGCGGGCAACTCAATCGCCACAGCCGTCTTCACTACAGGCGATCTTATCATGGCGTTAATAGCTCCCGACGCTCCTTCAGAATGTCCGAAGGATCCCACTCGGCCGAGATCAAGCTTGTGATAGAAGACGTTCGCAGGATCAGGATCGTCATTTTTCTCTTTCAAAAACTCAACGGCATGCACCATTGTTTGCCCCGTACCAGTCATCTTATCCTCTGTGGCAATTATCACAAATCCCCAAGAAGCCATATGTTTAAGAAAGAACTCATAGTCGTCAGGTTTTGCAAGAGCCCCGTTACCCCAAGTAAGCACGGGGCGCTGAAACCCCGCGTCTAGATTTCTTGGGTAATAGAGGTCGCACCTGTATGTATCACCACAATTCACGCCCTTGACCTCACACACATCCGGCCAGGGTCCTTGTTTGTAATAGCTCGATTCAATCTCGCCCGTTGGGTAATTGGGTGATTTAGATAATTGAGATGCGTCGGCGATAGATACAGCGACGACCGCCAACAATGCCACCAACACGCTGTTCTGCATTTTTGCGCCAACCCCTTTGCGCAGATTCTTAGTCATGATCGATTCCCGTATAGATACCAAAGAGCACACAAGACTAATGACTTTTGACGGTCACGTGGCTGGTGAATACCTATGTCAATGAAAGCCTTCCGGTCAAATGAGTCACAACGTTGAGAATAGCAGGCCTGGTCGAATGCACCGCACCATCGATAAAGAGACAAGGTTAAGACCGTTTTACTGGAGCCGATGTCAACAATTAGATCAAGTCCGGTCAGGCAGCGCTACCTGATGAACTCATCAGCTGCGAAGCAAGTCGGACCGGTGCTGAAAGCTCTGATCAGAGCATCCCCTGCGGCGAAGAACAGTTGTAAATATTCCTTAACCTTCGCCCCGAGCGCGAAAGGCTCACGCAGCGCTAGTCTTACAATTAGCGACAGTCCCGATCAGAGTAGCCCCCACCTCATCGGGCTGACAGGCACGGGCACATAGACGTTTTTTTAGCCGCACCGAAACGAATTTTGAGAGGTCGATATCGAAGGCGTCGCCCTTAGAGACTTGAACTCCTGACCTTTTGTGAGCTGCACCCCGAATCGGTCCACGTGAGATGTCGGATTCTCCGGATATGCTAAGGAGGACGGCATGCGCAGAGGACAGTTCACCGAGGAGCAGATCATCGGGGTCCTGAAAGAAGCGGAGGCAGGAAAGCCGACGAAGGAGATCTGCCGGGAGCACGGCATCGCCGAGCAGACTTTCTATCGGTGGAAAGCGAAGTACGGCGGGCTGGAGGTCTCAGAGGCGCGACGGCTCAAGCAGCTCGAGGATGAGAACCGTCGTCTTAAGCATCTGGTCGCGGACCTCACACTGGACAACCAGGCACTCAAGGGGCTGCTCAACCGAAAGTAACTGAGCCCACGGCACGACGCGCGGCCGTGGGCAGGATGCGGCAGGAGTTCGGGCTGATCGAACGGAGAGCGTGCGCACTGGTCGGGGTGTGGCGCTCGACGCTGCGCTACCAGAGTAAGCGACGGGAACCAGCCGAGCAGATCGCCATGATGAAGACGCTGGCGGCGAAGCTGCCGCGGTACGGATATCGGCGGCTGCATGTGGTGATGGTGCGGCAGGGCTGGAGAGTGAATCGCAAACGCTTTTACCGGCTGTACCGCCGCGAAGGGCTGCTGGTCAGACGACGCCGGCGCAAACGGCGCGCGTGGGCACGGGTACCGCTGGCGGCGCCGGTGCGGATCAATCAAGCCTGGGCGCTGGATTACACGCATGACCAACTCGCCAGTGGACGACGCTTCCGCACCCTGAACATCGTCGACGAACTGAGTCGCGAGAGTCCGGCCATCGAAGTAGATACCTCATTACCCGGAGCGCGCGTGGTCAGAGTATTGGAACGGATCGCGGGGATACGCGGGTATCCGGAATGGATGGTGATGGACCATGGCCCGGAGTTTACCGGGCGAGCCCTGGATGAATGGGCCTACCAGCACCGAGTGCAGCTGCACTTCATCGATCCAGGCAAGCCAATGCAGAACGGCTATATCGAGAGCTTCAACGGCAAGTTCCGCGACGAATGTCTCAACGTCAATTACTTCAGCGATCTCGCCGATGCGCGGCAAAAGATCGAGACCTGGCGGGTGCTGTACAACTGCGAACGGCCGCACCAGAGCCTGGACTATCTAACCCCGGCGGAGTTCGTAACGCGGTGGGAAAACAATTGGAGCGAGGCCATGACGCGCACCGCTGGGCCAGTGGAGCTGGCCGCCGCGCTGCAGGGCGTCTCGTCCTCGGTCGAGGAGCCAATAAGCCTTTCGACCCCAGCCTCGGATCGGGGTGGAGGCTGGGGCCGAAAAGCTATATCAGGAGAATGAATCAACCGGAGATCCACTCACTCCTAGCGGATGTAACTTGGGGTGCAGCTCATTTGATCCAAAGTCAGTGCTACAGGCGAGTGCACGATGCTGGGATTATCTGGGCAGCGAGTCAAACGGATTGTGCGCTGCTATCTCCAGGGGAGCAAAGTGTCGCAAATTCCGTGTGAGCACCGATAGCCGGTTGGCCGCCGCCGTTCCCGCGATCGCCAAATCCGCGAAGCCGGGAGCCATTCCTTTGGCTCGCGCCTGGTCGGATAGCCGGCCCGCAATGCGGGCGGCGGGCACGTCGAACGGCAACACCCGCTCTTGGTAGAGATGGAGCAAAGTCTCCAACCACCCGTTGAGCTGTTGCGCCTTGTGCCGCGCGCCTTGCCGACGCGCTTTAGCAATCCCATCCTCGATTTCCGCAACGGTAATGCTGGAAAGAAACAGTCGTTCCGAGTTCTCGTCCATCCAACGCGCGAGCGGAGCGGAAACCCTCCCCCTTGATGGGGCTCCCGCGGAAATCACGTCTGTATCGACCAGATACACGTTCAGAGCTTGACTCGGCGCAGCGGTCCTCGGTTGCGCCGGGGAAGATCATCCTCGGCAACTGGCGCGGCCATCAACAGGCGACCGAAAGACGGCACCCGCGAGAGGCGCTTCCAATGCCGGTAGCCCAACAGCACGGCCTCCGGCCGGCCGTGGCGGGTAATCACGTAGGCTTGGCCGCGCGCGACTTCATCGACTGCCGCCGACAGCGTGGCCTTGGCGTCCTTTAACTGAAGCTCTTTGGTCTTCATGACCTAATAACCACTGTGGTCATATTACAAAAGCACTTCGCGATTCGCAATTAGTTAGATTCTCGCCAAAAACGATGACGCGCTGGCACTCCAATCCGTCGCGATTGAGAGACTCCGTCCGGGCTCAAAGGAAGGCGGGATGAAAACTGTAGACCCTTCAGCTTAGTGCTCTGGTTCGGAATTACGGTGACGTATTTGGTCCGCCTCTAAGTGTTCAGCGAAAGTGTCTGTCCCCGGGGCTAGTCGATCTTAGAGATTTGAGCCTCGAACCAAACGTCTCATCCAAAGTCAGATTTGGGAGTCTACCGCGAGACGCCACCATCTACCGTTCCCAGGACCGAGATCAAGCATGATCTTCTTTGATATCTTGTGCGGCTCGCCGCGAACCTGTCCTTTCTGAAAGCTCGTCTAAATAACGATCAAGGTTCATTCCATGGGCGTGGGCGAGCAGCTTGAGGGTTCGGACTGAGATCTCACCGGTACCTTCAACCCGGCGAAGCTGCCTTTCTGAAATGCCACGAATTTCGTTCTGTTTCAGGCCGCGCTCATGCCGGAGCTTTGAAATCGCTGCCCCGTACTCCCGCCCGTGGGCCCGCCGCATACGCTCTGATCTTCGTCGCCACGCCGGATCGACGACGCTTCTAATCGCATCTAAGTCGAGGTGAATGTCGACAGAGGGCCATCTGATGAAACTCCCGTCCTCGTCGATCTCAAAATTACGCCATTCCGTCCTCGGAATTTTCTTCAGCGCGGGAATTTGATCGAAGTCTACCTCGTACATCTTAGGCTCACACGAGATCATAATTAGTCGGCCGTCCGCTATGTCCGCGTTCGCGATCAACTCTCCCTGCGCGTTGCGGAGCCAAGCCGAAAGCACGCGGCGCGGAAGGCGTGAATCAGAATGCACGAGTATGTTTCGGAGCACACGAAGGTTGGCTCGCTCCAACATTTGCGGCAGTAGCCGTGGATCTGCGTCGGTTCTGACGAAGAGAGCCTGCAACTTGTGCTGACGGTTTATTTCAGTGACGAGCGAAGATGCGCCAGGAAGCCGGGCGGCGGAACAGAGAACGAACAGGTGAGCAAGCTCGTGCATGTGCCGCGTTGACGGTGAGCGGAGTATCGGGAATCCGGCTGGAACCGCATCTCTACCGTCTCCACACAAGACCGCAGCGATTGAAGTTCGGCGGTCCGAACCTATCTGCATACTTTCACTTCCCATTCTTCTAGCAGGGTCACGCGATTGTGGAGGACGAGCTCCAGAATCGTGGTCCATAGCCTTCTAGCAAGATGCTGAAAAAGGATCGTTTCTCATTGGACTAACGTGTAGAGTAGTCAGTGCTGGCAGGGTGAAGAGGAGGAAGCGGGGATGCGGGGCACGGACCACCAACAGTCTTCGATGTTCAGCTACATCTCGGCGGAGCAGCGGGTCCCTAAGGACCATCCGCTGCGAGCGATTCGGGTGATGACCGACGCGGCGCTGTGCGAGCTGGGACCAAAGTTCGATGCGATGTACGCCAGCCATGGCCGGCCGTCGATCCCGCCCGAGAAGCTGTTGCGC
>JAFAHS010000316.1 GCA_019237115.1 Deltaproteobacteria bacterium | reverse complement strand
CGTCTTGCTATCAGCACTGTGCTCTATGTGCTCGGATTCTGGGCGCCCTGGCTGCGCTTTGGAGCTTCCGCCGAGGCAAACCCGGCAAAGCTCTGGTCGTGGCTGGCGATTGAATTGGCGCGCCCAGGGATAGTCCCCATACAGATTGCGTATGAGACGATCACGCTGGGAGCGATCGTTCTTGCAGTTCTGGGTGCGGCCTTGCGCTTCTGGGGTACTGCTTATCTTGGGCGATCAGTTGTCTTCGACAAAGCGATGCACGCTCATAGCGTTGTGGCTGCTGGACCGTATCGCTACGTTCGCAACCCGCTCTACCTGGGATCGATGCTCACTGCGCTTGCAATCAGCATCTCGATGCCGGTAAGCGGAGCGGCGTTCTTTCTGGTTGCGCTCTGCCTATTCGTGGTTCGGCTGGCGCTGGGCGAAGAGTCATTTCTTAGAGCGAAGATGGGCGACGCCTATGACGAGTTTTCCAAGCACGTTCCGCGATGGCTGCCGAGCTTCTCTTCGCGGCTGCCTGCGTCGGAGGCGAAGCCAGCCTGGTCTTCTGCCGCAATGGGCGAATTCTTCCCGCTCGGAATAGCGCTATGTTTCATCATTTTTTCGTGGCGCGACGACTCCGATCTGCTCACGCGCTGCGTCTTGATCTGCTTTGGGGTTTCGCTGGTCTTGCGGGCATTGCGGCCAAAACAAGCTCTCTAGTATTCGACCTCGCGGCCATAGGCCAGGTTCTCGAAACGGGTGCATTGCGACATGAAGCCCAGGAAGACCGAACCCGTTGGGCCGTTACGCTGCTTGGCGATGATGATCTCGGCTTTGTTAGCAGTGTTCGGGTCGGGCTCGCCGTTTTCATCGCGGTTGTAATAGCTTTCGCGGTGAATAAAAGCTACGACATCAGCGTCCTGTTCGATTGACCCGGACTCGCGCAGGTCAGAGAGCATCGGTTTCTTGTCACCGCCACGCTGCTCCGAGGCGCGACTCAACTGGGACAGAGCAATCACCGGGACCTTCAGCTCCTTGGCCAGCGACTTCAGCCCGCGCGAGATGGCCGAGACCTCCTGGGTGCGGTTCTCATAGCGCTTGTTCGACGAGGCGCCGGACGGGGTAGCCGACATCAGTTGCAGATAGTCGATCACGACCAGGTCGAGGCCGCCCTGAATCTGCCGCAGACGCCGGGCCTTAGCGCGCATCTCGGTGAGCGAGATGCCGGGCGTGTCGTCGATGAAAATTCCCGCTTCAGTCAGACGCTCAAGGGCGTTGGTAAGAGCCTCCTGGTCTTTGCGCATCAGGAAGCCTTTCTGGATCTTCTGCGAATCGACGATCGCCTCCGACGCCAACATGCGGCGCAACAGCGATTCTTTTGACATCTCCAGTGAAAAGATGGCGACTGTTTTACCGCTCCGGATCGCGGCATTCTGGGCTATATTGATCGCCCATGCTGTTTTGCCCATGGAGGGCCGTGCGGCGATGATGGTCAGCTCCGAGGGCTGCAGGCCGCTGGTCATGCGGTCGAACTCATCGAAATGCGTGGCCAGGCCAGTGATCTCCTTGCCTTGCTTGTAGAGATTGTCAATCGTGCCGAAGGAGTTGCGGACGATCTCTGGAATTCCAGCAAAGCCGTTGACGATGCCGCTTTCGGTCACCTGAAGCAGGGCTGACTCGGCCGCGTTCAGCACGTCGAGCGCATCGTCGCTCTGGTCGGCGGCGCGGGTGATCGCATTCGAGCAGATCCCGATCAACTGGCGCAGCAGCGACTTGTCCTTAACGATGCGGACGTACTCCTCGATGCTGAGCCGGCGCGGCAGACCCTCGGTAAGCGAGAAGAGGTAGGCCACCCCGCCGACCGCTTCGACCTCTTTGCGGCGGGCGAGCTCCTCGGTCAGGGTGACGATGTCGACGGCGCGTCCTAAGTCGATCAGCTCGCCCATGCGGGCGAAGATGCGCTGGTGCGAGTCGAGGGCGAAGTCCTCCGGCCGCAGCCGCTCAGCGGCCTCGTTATAGCAGACATTTTCGAGAAGGACCGCGCCGAGGATTGATCGCTCGGCGTCAATGCTGGCTGGAAGTCCGCGC
>JAFAHS010000264.1 GCA_019237115.1 Deltaproteobacteria bacterium | reverse complement strand
ATGAGCGAGCGCTGGAGCCGCGCGAGGGCACCGACCATCACGTAAAAGCGCGTGCCGGCCAGTTTTACGCCGCGATCGAAGTCGATGACGCCGAGCTTGGCGCCCAAATCCCAATGCGGAATCGGCTGAAACGAGGTGAACTCCTGTGGCGCACCAACCGATTTGATCACGCGATTGTCGGCTTCGCTGGTACCGACCGTCACGTATGGTCGGGGAAGGTTGCGTATTCCCAGCATCAGGTCTGACAAACCACGCTCCAGATCGGCAAGATTGTGCTCACCCGCGGCGATCTCGTCGCCAAGTGCGCGCATTGCGCTGCGCTTCTGCTCGCGCTCCTGCGGGGAGGCCTTGCCGAGTTCCCTCGATTCGCGGGTTCGCCGCGCGCGCAGCTCATCGAGCTCGTGCTGAAGCCTGCGGCGGCGAGCATCGATATCCAGCACACGGTCCAGCTCTGCCGGAGCAACCCCTGTCTTGGCTAACTCCCTCTTGACGAAGTCCGGCTGCTCCCGGATGAGCTTTATGTCCAACATTCAGTGTGTGTCCCCTACGAGATGGCGGGTCGCGATTTTTCTACTTTATCCGCGCGACGGGTGAGGTCTCCATAATTCCACACGCTCGCAAAGCCGCATCGTGTCCTATTATACGCACCCGACACCTGCGCCGGGATGATTCCTGCTTTATTCGCCGGCACTCGCGGTTCGGGTGCGCTCTCCTGACATAGAATGATGAGGATGTTACGATTCCGTCACTATGGCGAGCAGCAAGATAGCCCCCGAACAAGTGCGGCACGTCGCGCGGCTGGCACGGCTCAGCCTCGCACCCGACGAAGAAGACCGAATCAGAGCCAATATGGACGAAATTCTGGGCTATATCGACAAGCTCAACGAGCTTTCAACCGACGGGATTGAGCCAACGGCACAAGTTGGCGATGCCGGAACCGCCACCCGCGCCGACGCGGTCACCAACCACCCGCACGCCGACGCGATGCTGGCCAACGCGCCCGCGCGCGAGCGCGGATACTTCAAAGTCCCCAAGATTATCGATTGACTGCGACCATCGAGCGATTCTCCCCATGGCACCCTCGTCTGAGCTCAACCGATTGACCATTTCCGACGCGGCAGACCGTCTGCGGCGGCGCGAATTTTCCGCGCTGGAGCTGACGCGCGCGTGTCTCGAGCGCATCGGTGCGGTCGATCCAAAGCTAAACGCCTTCATCACGGTGACGGAAGAGGAGGCGATCGCACAGGCCGAGGCAGCCGACCGAGCCCTCAAAGCCGGCGGCGCCGCGACGCTGTGTGGAATTCCGCTGGGGATAAAGGACATTTACTGCACGGCCGGAGTAAGGACGACCTGCGCATCGAAGATCCTGGAAAACTTCGTGCCCCCGTTCGATGCCACCGTGATCGCAAAGCTGCGCCGCGAGGGGGCGGTGTTGGTCGGGAAGACCAACATGGACGAATTCGCGATGGGCTCCTCGACTGAAAATTCGGCGTTCGGTCCGACTACCAACCCGCACGACCTGACCCGCGTCGCGGGCGGATCGTCGGGCGGTTCGGCGGCGGCGGTTGCTGCGGACGAATGCCTGGGTGCGTTGGGCACCGACACTGGAGGTTCAATTCGGGAACCCGCGGCGTTTTGCGGGGTGGTGGGAATAAAACCTACCTACAGCAGGGTAAGCCGCTATGGCGTGGTTGCGTATGCTTCATCGCTCGACCAGGTGGGCCCTTTCTCCAAGAGCGTGCGTGATGCGGCGATACTGTTGCGCACCCTGGCGGGCGCGGATCCCCAGGATTCCACTTGCTCCGCGCGACCGGTACCCGATTATGAGCGCGCGCTCACCGGCGACGTGAGGGGTCTGAGCATCGGCGTTCCCAAGGAATTTTTTGTCGAAGGCATGCAACCCGAAGTCGAAAAAGCAGTGCGTGCGATGTTGATGCAGTACGAGTCGATGGGCGCAACCACGATGGAAATCTCGCTGCCGCACTCCAGTTACGCGATCGCGTGCTACTACATCGTGGCGACGGCGGAAGCGAGCGCAAACCTCGCGCGCTATGACGGAGTTCGCTACGGTTTGCGCGAGCGGGCTGAAGACAATATCGAACTGAACGAGAAGACGCGGGAGCGCGGGTTTGGCGCGGAAGTAAAGCGCCGCATCATGCTGGGAACCTTCGCCTTGTCGGCCGGCTATTACGACGCCTATTACCTGAAGGCGATGAAGGTCCGCACCTTGATTCGCCGCGATTTCGAGCGCGCGTTCGAGAACTGCGACGTTATTGTCACGCCGGTCGCGCCGACCACCGCGTTCCGGTTGGGCGAAAAGATGTCCGACCCGCTCACCATGTACCTTTCGGACATCTTCACCATCTCGGTTAATCTGGCCGGACTCCCGGGACTCTCGATGCCGTGCGGATATGACGCGAACGACCTCCCGATCGGGATGCAAATAATCGGGCCGCCATTCAGCGAGGAGATGGTATTGCGCACCGGGGACGCGCTCGAAAGATCCGGCGCCGTTACATTGCGACGCCCGGCATTATAGGTGGAAATCGCTCATGAGCCCTGAGGGATACGAAGCGGTGATCGGACTCGAGGTCCACACCCATCTGCAAACCAGGTCGAAACTGTTTTGCGGATGTTCGACCGAGTTCGGCAAAGCGCCCAATGAAAATGTATGCCCGGTCTGTATGGGAATGCCGGGGGTGCTGCCGGTATTGAATCGGCACGCGGTCGAGCTGGCGGTACGAACCGGAGTTGCGACCAATTCCGAGATAGCGACGCGCTCGATCTTTGATCGCAAAAGCTACTTCTATCCCGACCTGCCCAAGAACTATCAAATCTCGCAGTACGAAACGCCGATCGGAAAGGGTGGATACATCGACCTGCCGGGCGATGGCCAATCCAAGCGCGTGCGCCTGGTGCGAATACATATCGAAGAGGACGCCGGCAAAAATATCCACGAGATGAACTCGAGCCTGGTGGATTTCAATCGCTCAGGCGTACCGCTGGTCGAAATCGTCAGCGAACCCGATCTGCGTTCTGCCAACGAGGCGGTCGCCTACCTGCGCGAACTGCGCGCCATCCTCCGTTATATCGGCGCATCGGACGGACGGATGGAGGAAGGCAGCTTTCGATGTGACGTCAACGTCTCGGTGCGAAAGAAAGGCGCCACCGAATTCGGGGTAAAGACCGAGATCAAGAATCTCAACTCCTTCCGCTTTGTGGAAAAAGCGATCGAACATGAAGTCGGCCGCCAGATCGAGCTGCTCGAAGCGGGCGGCAAAGTGCAGCAGGAGACCCATCTGTGGGATCCGGAGCGCGAAGAGACGCGTCCGATGCGCTCGAAGGAATTCGCCAACGACTACCGCTATTTTCCCGAACCCGACCTGCCGCCCCTGGTCGTTCCCACGGCGATGGTCGAGAGCGTGCGGCGGGCGATGCCCGAGTTGCCGGCCGTGAAGCGGGCACGCTACGTGCGCGATTATGGTCTCAGCGGATATGAGGTCGCGGTTCTGACGGCGGAAAAAGACACTGGGGACTATTTCGAAGCCGTGCTGCCGGGGCTCAAAAACGTGAAAACGGCGGCGAATTGGGTGATGACAGAAGTCCTGCGCGTCGCCAATGAAAGCGGAAAGGCGCCGGCGGAGGCAGCGCCTGCGGCAGCGGAGGTCGGCGCTCTACTGCGGCTGGTCGAAGCGCAGAAGATCTCTCTCAATGCCGCCAAAACCGCCTTCGCTGCGATGTGTGTGTCGCGTAAATCGGCGGAAGTTACAGTTGCCGAACTGGGACTTGCGCAGGTCTCGGACGAAGACGCAATAGCCGCGGCATGCGCGAAGGTTATCACCGAAGAGCCGGACAAGGTGGCAGAGTATCGGAGCGGGCGCGACAAGCTGTTCGGATTCTTCGTCGGGCAAGTGATGAAGGCAATGGGCGGCAAGGCAAATCCCAAGATCGTCAACGAAATTCTTAAGAAGAAGCTCGCCACCTGACGGTCCGGTGGCAGCCGCGCGTCCTCAGTCCGGGACGGCGTCAGCACGTTGGCTGGCAGCCGGGAAGACGATTCGACGTCTGCGCGTCCTTCGCTAGGCTCCAGTTAGCGGACGGCTCCAGTATTCCCGGGACCGTGCGTCGGGTAACGCGCTATTTTGTAAGCGGGATCAGGCGATCGGAAATTGCTCCGCAGGCTTCTTCGGCGATTTTCTTCTCGATCTCCCTTGCAGGCAGGATTTCCCGGACCAGGCTCACCGACTCGCCGGCATAAAATGGCAGGCTCTCGAGATCGCCCTCAATGTATTCGGTGGGGGCGGCGACCGTGTATTTCACGAGTGGTACCTCGATTCCACGGCCGCGCATCGTGCCGATCGGTTGGCCTTCGCCGGGGCGCTTGCCCGACTCGGGGCATCCGGCAAGTTCCCATTCATCGACCACTTTGGTTCGGATCACTCGATGGGGTGCCCGGGGCCATCCGACATCGAACAAGGTGGTATGAACGGTCTCGGCCGCATGTGCGGTAAGCACGCGCCGTTTAAAAATCGGATGCGCGGCAGCCTCGTGTCAGGCAAGAAACCGGGTCCCGAACACAGCCCCGTCCGCGCCGAGCGCAATGACCGCCGCAAGGCCGCGCCCGTCCGCAATGCCGCCGGCCGCGAGCATTGGCAGGTCGCCGATCGCATCGCGAACCTCGGGAACCAGTGCGAGCGTGGTGACGGTCCCGCGCACATGGCCACCCGCCTCGAAACCCTGCGCGATGATCGCGTCGGCGCCGGACCGGCGCGCTTGGCTGCCTCGGCTTCCGCCGCGGAACCGCATTGCCAGACCACCCGGCGGAGACCGGCGGCTTTTGCGCGCGGAATTATCTCGGAAGGGTCGCCCCAGAACAGGGTCACGGCATCGATGGGTTCATTCGCCAGGAGTTCGAAAGTGCCGTCGCGCAGGAACGGGACCAGCAAATTCACTCCCAGCGGTTTCTTGGTCAGCGCGCGCGCCGCCGAAATCTCGGCCAGCATCGCCTCGGGTGAGAAACCCGCGAGCGCGACGGTACCGATTGCCCCCGCCTCGCTTACCGCGGCGGCGAGGGGCGCCAGAGCCACGCCGCCCATACCCCCGTTCGAGATCGGCAGCTCGATACCGAGCAAATCACAGATTCGGGTGTGTAGCATCAGCCGGAGTCTCCGTGAACAGACGGGAGACCCTGTCTGCTAGGGTGGTTCTTCTCCATAGTCCCACGAAATCACCCGACTAGGTTTGAAGCGAACGATAACCAGGCGTTCGCCTTTCAGCGATTTCGCGTAAGCCTGACCATTCTTCTTGCCCAGATACGACACCGCCATCCGTCGTACCCGCAGGTCATCGGTATCTTCCGTCATCGCGACGGTACCCTTCAGGATCACGCACTTGTAGGGCGGCCTTCTGGTGTCGACTACCAGAGTCACGCGCGGATTGTTGGACAGACACTTGAATTTGAACGCCTCGGGGCCGGTGTGAAACACCACCTCTCCAGCACGGTACTCGTACCAGGTCGGCACCGCGTGCGGGGCACCGTCGGGCGCGGTCACCGCGACCACCGCGACATTGGGTTCGCGCAGGAGTTTTTCGATCGCAGGTTTTTTCATCGGCATTGGAGTCGGGTCTCCGGTGCAAGCACTTGAATTCGAGAACCAACCTGACGTTCCGTTAGTTCGACTCAGCGCACGGTTGTCTCCCGAGCAGCAAACCTAGCGCAAAACTGCGGGGTCGGTTCAGTTCTAACGGCCCTTGAAATTTGGTTTGCGCTTTTCCTTGAAAGCTCGGGTGCCTTCGCGAACGTCTTCGGACGGATTCGTGATCATCACGTTAAGCGCCGCATCCTCAAGCGCGTTCGCCAGGGTCATTTCCTGCTGCTTGTACATCATGCGTTTGGCGGTGCGGATAGCAAGCGGAGGACCCTCCGCCAGACGGCGGGCCAATTCCTCGGCGCGTTCCGTCAGGTTGGCGTGCGGCACCACTTCGGTTACGAGACCCAGCTCCAGGGCGGTCTTCGCGTCGTAGACTTCCGACAGCAGGGTCATCTTAAGAGCGCGGTCAAGACCCATCGCGCGGGGGAAGACATAGGCACCGCCTTCATCGCAGAGCAGACCGAATTTTAGCGCCGTGTCTCCGAGCCGCGCCTGGTCGGATGCGATCCGGAAGTCGCAGCATAGAGCGAGAGTGAGGCCGCCAGCTACCGCTGCGCCGTTGATCGCGGCAATGACAGGCTTGTCGAAGCGGTTGAGCGACAGCACCAGCTGATGAAAGCCCTCGCGCATTTCCAGCAGATGCCCCATTGGATGCCCGTGGAAGCGCGAGCGCGAATCCGCCGCCCCGCTGATGTCGCCACCCGCACAGAAGGCGCGCCCGGTGCCGGTGATTATCAGGACGCGAACCTCGTCGTCTTGCCGCGCGAGATCGATAGCGGCAATCAGCTCCTTTACCATCGGATCGCTGTACCCGTTCATCCGCTCAGGGCGATTGATGGTAATTTTCGCCACGTGATCGCGTGTGTCATAGAGAATGGTTCTGAATTCCATGGCTCTCTCGGAAAGGAAATTCACCGACAAGGCACAAAGGCACCAGCTTCGAGGCGGACCAGGTTTGGTGGCTCCTGCTGTCTTGACGGCTACGGTCTCACCTGCCCTTGAATGTGGGTTCGCGCTTTTCCAGAAATGCCTTTACCGCTTCGCGATGGTCCTCGGTACGACCGGTCATCGTCTGGCCCCAGGCCTCGCGATCGAGCAGCTCGCGGAACTCGTGAGTAATCGCGAGGTTGAGATTGGCCTTCATGTAGCTGTAGGCAACGGTCGGGCCGTTTGCGATGCGCCTGGCGATCACGTGAACGTCGTCGCGGAAAGAGGCGGCGGGCAAAACCCGATTGACCAGACCAATTCGCAGCGCCTCGGGCGCATCAATCATGTCGGCGAGAAAGTAGAGTTCACGTGCTTTGGCCGAGCCGACCAGTCTCGTCAATGACCAGGTTCCTCCGTAGTCGCCCGAGAAACCGACTCTCGCGAAAGCGGTTCCGATTCGCGCACTGTCCGCTGCCAGGCGCAGGTCGGCAGCCATCGCAAGCGACAAGCCCGCACCCGCTGCCGGACCATTGATGGCCGCGATGGTCACCTTGGGCATTTCGTGCAGGAGGCGCGATGCTTCTTCGCCGCGGCGAAGAGTCGCGACGCGTTCCTCGACGCTGGGCTCCGGTCCTCCGCCCCCGCCTTGGTTGCGATCGCGCATCGCCGATATGTCACCGCCCGCGCAGAATCCACGCCCCGCACCGGTAACCACGACGGCGCCGACCTTTGGGTCGGTGGCTGCGTGTTCGAGTCCGTTCAGCAGCCCGGACATCATGTCTCCACTCATCGCGTTCAATTTGTCGGGCCGGTTGAGGGTGAGGTAGAGGACCCGGTCCCGAAGTTCCGTCAGCAAATGGTCGTTCGCCATCGTGGCCTCCAGACGCAAGGATTGCCTTCGTACTACTTCACCATCGCGATCCTGTCGAGGGCGGCGGCAACTGCCTGGGTGCCATCCAGGTCGTGGCCCAGCGCGGACGCGCTGTTGAACATGGAGGTCATCATCGCGAGCCCTGGCAGGGCCAATCCGCTGTCGCGCGCCGCTTCTTGCACCAGGCGCAGGTCCTTGCGGATAAGCTTGATGAAGAAACCAGGCCGCCAATCGCGGGCAATGATTTTTGGCCCAAGGTTCTTCAGTTGCCACGACGAGGCTGCCCCGGCACCAATCGCCTCGAGCACGGTTGAAGGGTCGAGTCCTCCGCTCGCCGCAAGCCGCAGCGCCTCGGCCGCTGCTTCGAGTGTCACGGCAACCGCTATCTGGTTGCAGAGCTTGGTCAGTTGACCCGAACCCGCCGGGCCCATGTAGGTGATTTGTCTTCCCAAATGAACCAAGAGCGGTTTGGCGCGCTCGAAGGCGGGAGCCTCGCCGCCGACCATGATCGTAAGGGTACCCTCGATTGCACCGGTCTCACCGCCCGAGACCGGTGCATCGAGAAAGTGAATGTTGCGGGGCGCCAGTCGGGCGGCAGTGGCGCGTTCCGAGCCGGGCGCGATAGTGCTCATGTCGATTACCAGCTGATTGGGTGCGAGCACGGGTTCAATCTTCGCAACCACCATCTCGACATCTGGAGTGTCGGGAACCATCGTGAAGACTGCTTCGGTGCCGGACGCGGCAGCAGCGGGATCGGGGCTGACCGTCGCTCCGTACTGGCGCAGCGGCATCGCCTTCTCGGCTGAGCGATTGAACACGCGCAGATGGTGACCCGCGACCAGCAGCCGACGAGCCATCGGCGCACCCATTATTCCGGTCCCAATCCAGGCTATCTCCATGCGAGAGACTCCTTCGCTGAATGAAAGCGAGACTAATCCCGGGTTTCGGCGGACTACAGAGATTCGGATCGCTTCGCCCGCCAGGAAAACCCCGAGGGGGAGGTCGCGCTGACAAACGCGAGCGGAAGCCAGATAGTAAATAGCAAGCCGAGGGCCGGGCGATGCCAAATCCAGAAAAGCCCGTAGGCCACATAGGCAGCAGCGAGTGACGCGTGAAGTATCACGCCTGGCTCACCGAGCTTGCTCTCGACGGGCGTGAACAAGCGCGCGGTTAGGACGCCCTGGCCCAGGCAATGCCAGGTGCCGTAGAAGCGGCATCGCCGACAGGCGTTGGTGGTTGACTCAAGCCAGAAGGCGCCGAGCAACATGAGTCCGATCATGAAATATGCGGTTCCGTGAGAACCTGCGATCCTCAAGAACAGGAGTGTGAAAAGCACGAATCCCACCACACCCAGAACCCGGAACGACAAGGGCGTTTGTAGCAGATAAAAGAACGGTTCAAATGGACCCGGGTTCGGCCGCATGCGATGACGCCCTTGTTCGAACGGCCTAATCTAGCCGACTCATCGCGGTGCGCAAGACCACCAGGGGCAGCCGGTCCGACGACTTGAGCCCGCCCGGTCACCCGCCATGGCTTGCCGGCCCGGCGCGGCCGTAAGGCTGGATGTCAAAAGGTCAACGTCTCGGAGCGCTCGAAGTCTCTGAAGACAAGGAACTCTGCTGCACAGCGCGCGAACTCCCCGGCAAGCCAGAAGTCACCTCCACGGAATTATTCAAACCCTCGGCCGTGACCGGTACCTGGACATTCGCCTCGGGAGCGGATGGCCCGGACCTGGCCAGAGCCGGAAGCCCGGGGGCCACTATTCCGAGCAGATCGGGATCCACGGCAGGCAAAGAAGCCCAGGCTGAAGAGGCCTTGGAACTGCCGAACGGGTTGCGTCCCGTTGAAGCGGACAGGCCGGCGGGTCCGTCGCTGGCGCCGATCGGAAGGTGATCCCCATTCGCGGCCGCCGAACCGCCATACGGGTTGCCCGTGCCGGCAGCCCCTATCGCGGAACTCGCCATTCCACCGAATCCGCCGGCGGCGGCCATCCCGACTGCCATGCCGCCCATTGACCCTCCCATTCCGGCTGCAGAGGCAGGCGCTGTGAATGCACACATCACGCTCGCCGTCACCAACATACGCAACAAGCTCGCACGACCGCACATAGCTATGACCTCGTTAGTTTTATCCGGTGAGTGCGACCCAGCTTTCGTTCAACCAAGACTGCTATCCTTGCGACGCAAACGCAACGTCCTTTTTATCGCTATGAAGACATCGCTGCGTCACCCACTTGGGAGGACCCATGGCCCCCTCAAGGCCGGAAATCGTCTTCGGGTCGCGGATCAGTTCGGGACCTGCTGCGTATGGACCAGGCACCACGTCGTTAGCGAGCTCGAAGTTGTTTGTCCCGGAAATATCCCAGCTGCGACGACGACACCTTCTCACTGAAGTCGGACGCACCCAGATTTCTATGATATGCCGCAACGACTAGCACCTAACCTTCGGGCGGCGGCAGCACTCATGAATGTGATGAGTCTGAACTAGTACGTGCCGAGGCTGGGCTGGCCGCCGATAGGTTCCGCGAAAGTTTCCGAGAGTCGCGACTTTGCGGAGTATCTGGACGGCTTCAACTGTTCGCCCTGAACCCACGGGGAACGACCAAGTGGCGGTCGTCCCCCAGCAAACCAGCGCGGACGCTCGGGCCCGGCCCTGCTTGGCGAAATCGTCAGTAGAGATCAGGCCGCCATCTTGGAGCCGGCGCCCTCCCCTTCCTCGGCGATTGAGCCGCGCTTGGAAAGCGCAACCGCGACTCCGAGGAGGACCAAGGACGTGACGACCACCAGAATTCTGGTGGCAGTCACGTTGTTGAGCGAAGTCGTGCAGAACGGCGCCGCGAGAATTCCCACGAGGTTCATGACCTTGATCATGGGGTTCAGAGCAGGACCGGCGGTGTCCTTGAAGGGATCCCCAACCGTATCGCCTACTATGGCGGCCTTGTGAATATCAGTCCCCTTGCCGCCCAGGAAACCATCCTCAACCTTCTTTTTGGCGTTATCCCAGTTGGCGCCCGCATTCGACATAAAGACGGCGAGCAACTGCCCGGTCAGGATTGTGCCGCCCAGAAATCCTCCGAGTGCTCCCGCATCGAGGCCGAAGCCCACCAGCAGAGGCGCAAATACCGCGAGAATTCCAGGCCCGAGCAATTCTCTTTGTGCGGTCGCAGTTACGATGTCGACGCACCGGCCATAGTCGGGCTTTTCCTTGCCCTCCATGATTCCCGGATGTTCGCGGAGCTGGCGGCGCACTTCGAAAACCACCTGAAAGGCCGCGCGACTGACTGCCTTGATCGCAAACGAGCTGAACAGGAAGGGCACCGCTCCGCCGATCATCAGGCCCACGAAGACGGTCGGCATGTTGATTTGCACGCCGAGGGCACCCAGGCGCGCCTCATCTATAAACGAGCGGAACAGCGACACCGCGGCGATGACCGCAGTGGCGATCGCGAGGCCCTTGGTAAGCGCCTTGGTGGTGTTGCCGATCGCATCCATCCACGAAAGAGTGCGCGAGGCTTCTTCCTGATGAATGCCTCCCATCTCGAAGATTCCGTGCGCGTTGTCGGTAATCGGGCCGTAGGTATCCATCGCCAAAATGAATCCGGTAGTAGTCAAAAGACCCAGGCCGGTCAGCGCGATTCCGTAGAACTGCAGCGCCTGCGATTCGTGGAACAGCAGCATCGCACCCACGATTGCCAGCGCGATTACCACCAATGCCCACACCGATGATTCGAGGCCTTCCGCGAGGCCCGAAAGGATCAGGGTCGCGGGGCCGGTGCGGGCCGCCACAGCGGTCTCCGTGGTGGGCCCTTTTTCCGGATGGGTAAAGTAATTCGTCAGCCACAGGGTGACCACCGCGAGAATAATTCCGAGTGTCGCGCAACAGGCAAAGCGCCAATCGACCTGCCCGCTGCGAGGGTCATGCATGTACAGAGCATTCACCACGAAGAACCCGACGACCGAGGCGGCCGCAGAAACCATGTAGCCGTTGTTTATCGGCCTCATTGGATCGCGCATCGCGGAACCGCTCGGAACGCGCACTGCCATGATCCCGAGAATCGAGGAAAACACTCCTACTCCGCGCAGGATCAGGGCGAAGATGATGAGCTTCATCGCGAAGATTCCACTGGCCGCGCCGTAGATTGCCTTGAAATCGGGTTCGCTTACCGCATAGGCAGCCAGGATGATTGCCGCGACGAGGGTGACCTCGTAGGACTCAAACACGTCGGCGGCCATCCCCGCACAATCACCAACGTTATCGCCCACGTTGTCCGCAATGGTCGCCGCGTTACGGGGATCGTCTTCGGGCAGATCCTTCTCGACTTTGCCGACCAGGTCACCACCGACGTCGGCGGCCTTGGTGTAGATTCCGCCTCCGATACGCATGAAGAGCGCAGCCAGCGAGCCGCCGAAGCCAAATCCGACCAGCACCTTCATCGCATCCTGCTGATAGACGAGGAAGATTATCGTCGCACCGACCAGGCCCAACCCGACAGTGAACATGCCTGACACGCCGCCGGCTTTGAACGCGAGCTCCATCGCGTCTTTGAATGAGGTCAACGCGGCATTGGCGCTGCGCACGTTGCCCTTAACCGCCAGCCACATCCCGACAAAGCCCGCGCCATATGATGCAGACACACCCATAAGGAAGGCGACCGCGATGCCGAGCGAGAGCCAGAGATCGTGGTAGACGCTGCGATACATGAGGAAAAGAGCCACAAAAATTATGGCGACAAAGAAGATCATGGTGCCGACCTGACGACGCAGGTACGCCATCGCACCCTGCTCTACCGCGTCAGCGACATCGGTCATCGACTTGGGCCCCGGATCGGCTCGCAGCACGGTGCGAACCAGCAGCAAGCCGTAACCGAGCCCGACGACGGCGGACACGAGCACCAACCAGAGGATCAGCACCTGCCCGCTGGAAAGCGCCGGCAGTACAATATTGGCTTCACTCATCTTTAATCAGGTCTCCTGAAAATGGACGATTGATCGGGGCTCCGCGTCAAATGGCTTTTTTACGCCCAAGAGAGCGACCAACGGCCCCGTAGCATATCTGCGGCAGTGTAAGTTTTCCGTGCCGGGAAGTCTAGCAATTCTCCCGCTGCCGACTCCCCCGTTCGCACACAGCCGGAGGAAACTGGGGCGGGCAATGCCCACGAGTCGGGCACAACCGCACGAGATGCTTGCTCCGATTCTTTGGCCTCTGATACGGTCACTATCTTGGGCGTGTCGCCGATCGTCGCCAGTATACCCGTCCCCATCGTCTAGCTCGGCCTAGGACACCGGCCTTTCACGTCGGTAACACGGGTTCAAATCCCGTTGGGGACGCAAGAAAGCCTAGGAAATCAGGGCACTTTTTCTCGAGCGGGCCTACGGTGTCCAATTCGGTGTCCAATTTGTACCATTTTGGACCGTTTCGGCGCCTCGATCTTGGACATCTCCAGATCGTCAGCTTGCGAGGAATGAATGAACCTTCCGTAGTGTTTGAGCAGTGTCGCGACCGCGACGCCGGTCTGTTCCGAGAGCCAAGTTAGACTCACGTCATTGGTGAGCGCGAGCGAAATGTAAGTGTCTTTGGCCGAGTAGAGATCGCGCAGCGGCGAGATCGCAAGCGCGCGCTGCGCATCACGAAACAGATCGTAAAAGTTCGCCGGCTCGATCGGTTGGTTCCAAACATTCTTGAACAGGTAATCCTGCGGCTTCGCCTTGAGTTCGATCGCCGGCTGCAAAACTTCGACGTTACCGTTGGTGAGGCGCACGGTCCTCCGCGCGCGCAGGGTCTTGGGCGCCGCCTCAGCTCCAAGGTGGCGCGAGCGCTCGACCTGGAGAGTGCGCGCGTGGAGGTTGACGCTTCCGACCCGGACCGCGACCAGTTCCGACGGTCGCATACCGGTGAAGAATAAGGTGTACAAGAAGGCGAAGTATGGGTAGTGCGGCCGGGTGTCGTTAAATCCACCGACTTTCCAGCGCCTGGCCCTAAAGTAGCCAAGGATATTATCGCGTTCTTCCTCGGTGAACGGCGACGGTCCCGGAACGATCTTTTCGGGCCAGCGCATCTTCGGAAATGGGAACGACACCGCGAGGTCATCTCCCTCCGCGTCACGCACCATGGCGCGGAAAGAGGCGTCGATGACATTGCGAATGGTCTTCTCGGACAGTCCACGTTTGCGCATCTCGGTGCGCAGGTCTTCGAGGTGAGCTAGTGACAAGTCCTCCAGCGCGACCTCGCCGAGGAGACCGAGGATGTAGTTGCGGAAGTGGCTTCGATAGTCACGGGCCGCCGATGCGCGGATGACTGGTGCAGTTTTCCGCTCGATCCATTCGCCGTAATAGCGGCGCACCGTCCACGAGTCGGTCCGCACCCCTTTTGCTGGTTGCGGAGGCGCGCCAGTCGCGCAGAGATATTCGGCCGCGCGGTTTCCATTGGGAAACCACTTGAGGTAGTCGAAGGTGCCGGCGCGGATCTCCGCGCCCATGAGCTCCGCCTGGCGCTCGACGCGCCTGCGGTTTTCGTGCGTATCGCCGAGCGCGGTCGCTTCGGCAAAGCGGCTAGCCACGCCATCCGGCGTCTTCCAGCGAAAGCGGAAACGCAGCAGGCCAGCCGAAGTTACTTCGACCGAACAGGCTTGGTATCGGATTTTCCGCCGTCGTCCCATAACTTCATCTGATCGCGGCGATGCGGCACCCGGTCGCGCGGGGGTCCCTGTTCAATGAAGCCCACGATCGCGGCCCACTTGAATACCGGACGCCGGCCGACGTAGACAAAATGTTGCCCTTCTCGAAAGACACCGCGCGAGATCATGGTGCGGATCGCCTGATCCGTCCACGGAGTCAACTGTGCCAGCTCAGCAATAGAAAGGTAAGGTTTGAGGGCGGGCGCATCCACAGGTGGCGCGCCGCTCGCAGGCACGGGAGACTCTCCTCCGCTTTTGGTTGATGAGCGGATCGGCATGATCTGACCGTCGGACGCTGTGCAACACACCCACCACGCATCACCGCCATCGCTTTCGAACTTAGTGATCCTGTGGATAAGGTGTCAAATCGATTCGAGAGAAGCGCACACAGGGCGACGGGAAAAAGGATCACGGGATCGGGCGTAGCCAGCCGGACCCTGAGTTGGCCGTCACGCGAGCGCTCGTGGGTGGTCTTCCGAGCGCTTAGTAGCAATGGGTCCGCTTACCGCGGCAATAGGAATCTACAGGCAGGGCCGTTCGCCCGGGATAGACGATGGTCCAGCGTCGCGAGCGGCATATCGGCAGCTTCGGCGAGAGCCACGTACCATGCATCATAGCAGGTGACGGCATGACGAAGTTCCCAGACACGCCTTGCGAACGGTTCGAACGGAAAGAGCTCGATCTCAAGTTGGCTCAGCGCGCCGACAGCGAAGTTGGCCTCGGCGGTGGGAATTTGCTTCGCACGCTCGAGTCGACGAATTATGTTCAACGCTTCGACTTTTGCCAACTCCGGAGCGTATAGATTTCCGCCCGCCAGAACTTGTTCCGCCCAGGTCCCCGTCGGACCTGAATCGACGAGTGCGGCGACCAGCACCGATGAATCGACTGCGGGGCTCAACGACGGTCGGCGTCGCGATATTTAAGGATCTGCGCGGCGCTGATCTTTGTCCGAGACGCTTGTTTTCTGCTCCGGGCCTGTTCGAGCCACATTTCGATTGACGGGCGAGCAGCCAGACGCTCGAGCTCAGACCTAAGAAATTCCTGCATCGACTTGCCCTGCGACGCGGCGCGCCCCGCCAGTTCATTGCGTACTTTCTCCGGAACGTCGCGAATCGTAATCTGGACTGCCATGCTGGCATAATGCCAGCTACGACCGCATTCTGCAAGCAAGCCAGTGTTACACACCCGAAACCACCGAACCCTGATCAAGCATCAAAAGACCAGTCGAAACTGAATCTTCCCCTGTTGCCTTACTTTCGCAGCAAGCGGCGGCGCCGCTGCACCACTTCAGGTGGCTCATGCGGAAGCGGCGTCCTCGGCGTTGCTGCAGACGTCCCCGAGTTTGCCGAAATCGACTCTGAGATCACATTGCGGCCATCAACTCGAAGGAATTTCGATTGCGTCGGGTTCTAGGCGTCTAGTCGCCTTGGCCAGTAAATTTGCCGTGGATGCTCCCAGCATGCTATTGTCATGCTGTGGCGAACCTTCAAGTCAAAGACGTTCCGGAAGATATCCATCGCCGTCTGCGGGAGTGCGCGCGTCGGCGGGGAAAACGCTCCGCGAACTCGTGCTGGAGGCACTCGGCAAAGAGCTTACTCATGACGAGTTTGAGAAG
>JAFAHS010000543.1 GCA_019237115.1 Deltaproteobacteria bacterium | reverse complement strand
ACCTTTAAGCTGTCTCCGGACCCGCTGCTGATCGAGAAGGTCCGGGACATCGTGGGGCTGTACATCGATCCGCCCGCGCACGCCATGGTGTTGTGCCTCGACGAAAAATCGCAGATTCAGGCGCTCGACCGCACCCAGCCGCTGTTGCCCATGCGTCCCGGGCAGGTCGAGCGCCGCACCCATGACTACCGGCGGCACGGCACTACCTCGTTGTTTGCAGCTCTGGAGGTCAAGACCGCCCACGTCATCGGCCAGACCCATCGCCGGCATCGCTCGGTCGAGTTCCGCCAGTTCCTCGATCACGTGGAAGCCAACCTCCCGGCGGATCTCGACATCCATGTCATCATGGACAACTACGGCACCCACAAGACTGCGCCGATCCGGAACTGGTTTGCCAAGCGGCCCCGCTTTCATGCGCACTTCACCCCGACCTACGGCTCGTGGTTGAATCTGGTCGAGCGTTGGTTTGCGGAACTCACCAACAAGCAGATTCGCCGCGGATCGCATCGCAGCGTCCGCGAGCTGGAACGTGCGATTGCAGAGTTTCTCGAAGCTCACAATCAAGAGCCGCGCCCGTTTAAGTGGACCAAAACCGCCGACCAGATTCTCGCCAGCATCGCTCGTTTCGCCCATCGAACCGTCGATACTCATGCCCCTTCACTTATTAAGCGAACCATTGGGACAGGACACTAGCGTCCCTTCGCGCGGCCTGGCGGCGGCGGCTCCAGCGCCTCTTCTACTCTGGTTGGGAGGCTCCGCCTCTGCGAACAGTCGTGTCAGCTGGCGAGCAACGGTCCCATCAGGTGGCCCCTCGCTGAACTGTGCATTCTTCAGATCTGGGCCGCATCTTGCCGTGCAATCTTGAGAGATTCCATGAGCGCTCCCCTCCAGGCGCCGGACAACCCGGAGCCCGGCTCGGTGTCAAGTTAGTTGAGCGGTGATGCGGGAGTGATCTACGCTGGTGATAGGAAGCCATGAAGATCGACATCGACCTGAAAGCCGGATTTCTGCAAAGCCTCAAGCGGGAAGTGCTCGCTACTCTGAGTCCCGAGGAACGCGCGGTCATCGAAGTTTCGACTGGTGAAATGGGAAACAAGCCCGACGCGGTCAAGCTGGGGTGGCTCAAGATGCGGACCAAGGAAACCTGGACCAAGCAACGCTATCTGAAGGCGCTCGACCGCACCATGAAAAAACTGCGAGAGGCGGTCGCCGAGGCGGAGAAAAAGGACTCCTAGGCTTTGCCCGGAGTTTTCGCCGGAGCGACCCTACTTCTCGATCCGCGCCACCCGGCGTTTACCCACCTCGAGCACCTTGTGCGTGCCCGGAACGATCCGGAAGTTAACGTCGCTGACCACTTCGCCGTTGACCCGCACCGCACCCTGCCCGATCAGGCGGCGCGCTTCGTTGGTGGAAGGCGCAAAACGGAACTGTTTCATCAATTCGCAGATCCACATGTCGCGTTCGATTCGGAACACCGGCGCGTTGTCGGGAACCTCGCGGCGCTGATGCTTGGACTCGAAGTACCGCTGGGCACCCGCCGCCGCCTGGGCATCGTAATATTCGTTGACGATGAGTGAGGCGAGGCGCTTCTTCGCCTCCATCGGGTGGATCGCGCCGGAGCGAATTCGCGCCAGCTCCGCAGGCGCCAGGTCAGTCAGCAACTGGTAGTACCTGATCATCAGCGGATCGGGTAGCGACATCAGCTTGCCGTACATCTCTTCAGGCGCATCGGTAAGGCCGACGAAGTTGCCATAGGACTTGGACATTTTGCGCGTCCCGTCGAGTCCTTCCAGCAGGGGCATCGTCATGACCACCTGCGGGGCCTGTCCCATCGCGCGCTGCAGGTCGCGCCCCACCAGTAAATTGAACTTTTGGTCAGTGCCGCCCAGTTCGACGTCGGCTTCCAGAGCTACCGAATCGTAGCCCTGGATCAACGGGTACAGCAGCTCGTGGAGAAACAGCGGGTCCCCCGCCGCCATACGCCTTTCGAAATCGTCGCGCTCCAGCATGCGCGCCACGCTGAGCCGCGCCGCAATCTTGATCAGATCGCGAACCCCCAGGGCGTCCATCCACTCGCTGTTGAAGCGGACTTCGGTCCGTTTCGGATCGAGGATCTTGAAAGCCTGCCCGCGGTAGGTTTCAGCGTTCGCGGAAATCTGCTCGTGGGTAAGCGGCTTGCGAGTCTCCGAGCGTCCGGTCGGGTCGCCGATCGTGGCGGTAAAATCGCCGACCAGAAACACGACCGTGTGCCCGTCGCGTTGAAAATCTCGAAGCTTTTTGAGAACTACCGAATGCCCAAGATGCAAGTCGGGTGCGGTCGGGTCCATTCCCAGCTTGATTCTGAGCGGGCGTCCCAGCTTAAGTTTTGCTTCCAACTCGCCCTGCGAAATGACCTCGACGCTGGCCCGCGCGAGCGCCGCCGCTCTTTCCTCCGTGCTCATCTCCTGCTGCTCTCTCCGTGCGCTCACCGTTCACCTCTCAAGCCCCAAGCGTACCGGAAACCCCGGGTGTCCGGGAAAATCCCGCCTCGCGAGTCCGCCGTTCCGCTAGGGTTCCGCGCGCTGATTGTACTGTCCCATCGCGCGTGCCAGTCCCTGCGTAACAATCGCCTCCACCGCCTGGGCCGCGCGCTCGAGGACCGAATCAGAATCGCCGCTGCCCGCGCGACGAACCGGCTCCAGGATGTGACGATGGTCCGCGTCCCCGGGAGGGTGCTTGCCGATTCCTACTCGCACCCGGATGAAATCGGGGGTCCCGAGCGACTGCACTACCGAACGGACCCCGTTGTTTCCGGCATCTCCCCCGCCTGACTTTATCCGTATATGTCCGGGCTGAAGGTCGAGTTCATCGTGAACTACGATGAGACGCCCGGGCGGGACCTTGAAATAGCCAAGCAATGCCGAAATGCAGTCACCGGATCGGTTGTAATAGGTCTCCGGCTTCACCAGCAGCACGCGCTGGCCCGAGATTTCCGCCTCGCCGGTAGCGCCCTGGAAGCGACGGCGACCGAACTGAACGTGCTGTGCCCGTGCGATCCGGTCCAGGACCAGGTACCCCGTGTTGTGGCGCGAGCCGGCGTATTCCTTACCCGGATTGCCGAGTCCGGCGACCACCCACGCCACCGCCGCGCGCGCTTCAGCCGGTTCGTCCGCGGGCGATTTTCGCGGCCGCCGAAAGCCGCTGAACAGACTGGCGATCCGACCCATTACGCGCTCCGACGGCAAGCCTCGCCAAATTCCGCACGAACCAGAGGACCAAGCGTGCGCAGCAGCGCGGCCATCTCCGCGGGAGTGCCGATCGAAATGCGCATCGCGTCCCGCAACGAAGGTACCGAAAAATACCTGACCAGAATTCCCGCACGGCGCAGTCCGCGGGTCACGCGGCTTAGGTCGTGGTCCGGCATTCGAGCGAGAATGAAGTTCGCCTGCGACGGCGGTACCTCGAAGCCCATCTTGCGCAGCCGCACCTCGACCATCGCGCGAGTCTTCTTCACCCGTTCCACGTTGCGCCGCATCCAGGCCGAATCGGAGAGCGCCGCCGCACCCCCCGCCAGTGCGATGCGGCTCAGATTGTAGGAGTCTTTCACCTTCAACAACGCCTCGATGGTGGAGCGGTGCGCGAAGGCAAGCCCAAGACGCATTCCGGCCAGCGAGTAAGCCTTCGAGAGGGTTCGCAGCACCACCAGGTTGCGATGATCCTTGAGCAGGCGCAGCGCGTTGTCGCTGGCGAAGTCGACATACGCCTCGTCGATTACCAGCAGCCGTCCACGGAGTTTTCGCGCCAGAACCGCGAGCGATCGCACCGGAGTCATGGTCCCGGAGGGCGAGTTCGGGTTACAGATGATGGTGAGCCGGGCCCGCGCGCGGCCGAGCGCCTCAATCGGGACGGTAAAGTCGCGCGCGAAGGGAAAGTGCAGAACCCTGGCCTCCTGGACCGCGGCCAGCGTGTCGTACAGCGAATAGGTCGGGGTCGGGTAGGCAACCGTATCGCCGCGGTCAAGCGTGGCACGAAAAAGCATCGCCAGCAGTTCGTCCGACCCGTTCCCAGCGAGGATCATTTCGCCGGGCACCTTGTAGAGTTTTGCCGCGCAGGCGATGAATTCGTCGGCGCGCGGTGCCGGATACAGCCGCAGCGCGGCGTTGGCAGCTTGACCGACCGCCCGTCGGACCCGCGGCGACGGTGGATACGGATTCTCGTTGTTATTGAGCTTGATCAGGCGTTCGCGCGGACCCGGCTGCTCGCCCGGCGTGTACGGATCCATCTTCTTGATCGAAGGTCGAAACATTCGGCTAGCTCTCCGCACGATCAGGTTCCTCACCGGGAAAGGTCGATGTGCCGCCCGCTGCGCGAGGATCGATAGCACGCATCGATCACTTCAACCGCGCGAAGGCCGTCGAGCCCGTCTGGGGTCGGGATGGCACGGCCTTCGATTGCATCGGCAAAATTTTGCGCGAGTGCGCGAAACGGCGCCAGCAAATCGCGCACGTCGAATTGCGCGGCGAGCTCCTCCCCGGAATAGCCGGGGACCGGAGTTCCGTCGGCGCCAACTATGGAAAGCTCGTTGCGCGGGTAACCCATCATCACCCGTCCCGCGCTTGCGTAGATCTCAAGTCCGGAGAGACCGGGCTGGCTTGCCCAGCTCGCCTCGATTACCCCGAGTGCACCGCTGCGGAAGCGCAGCAGCATTACCGCCGTGTCATCGACCTCGATCGGCTTGCTGGTCCTGGCGGTGTATCCACTTACCGACGCGATTTCGCCCAGGTACCAGCGCGCGAGATCCACCACGTGAACCCCCAGGTCCAGGGCGGCGCCCCCACCCGCCTGTTGTGGATCGAGAAACCATCCCTGTCCCGGCGCCCATCCCTCGGGGCCGCCATGTGACAGGCGTGCCCGAATGAAGTTGGGTGTTCCGATCGCGCCCGTACGCAAGGCGCGCTGTACGGCCGCTTCGAACCCGCCGTAGCGCCGCTGCATCGTGACCATCAGAACGCGGCTGGCGCCTGCCGCGGCATCGACCATACGGCGCGCGGCTGCCGCGCCGGGCGCCATTGGCTTCTCGCACAGGACGTGGGCACCGCACGCCAATGCCTGCAGAGCGTACTCACAATGCAGGTAGTTCGGGGTGAAGATACCCACCGCATCGGGCTGCTCGCGGCCCAGCATTTCCGCGAAGTCCGCGTAGATCGCGGGCTGAGTTGCCCGGTTGCGCCACAGGCGTGCCGCGACCTGTTGTGCTTTTTCCGTGGTCCGGCTTTGCAGGGCCACGATCTCGACGCCGGCAATGCTCTGCAGGGCGGGAATGTGCGCGCGCTCGGCGATCGCGCCGGTGCCGGAAATAGCCATCCGGATCATGGTTTGCGCACTTTGCTGCGAGGGCGGGCCGTGGTCGACTCTAACACCCAATCCAGATATGGCTTGGAGCCGGCGGCCACGGGCAGGGCCACCACCTCGGGGACTTCGTAGCTGTGTAGTTCCCGCACCCGCCGTTCCACCCGGGCCAGCAACCGGGTTCGTGTTTTGATCAGCAGAAGAGTCTCCCGATCATCTTCGATCCGGTCGCGCCATCGATAGATGGAGCGAACGCCCCTGAGCAGGTTGACGCAGGCTGCCAGCCGTTCGCCCACCAGTGAACGTGCAATCGACACGCCCTGCTCCTCGTTCGCACACGTCACCAGCACCACCACCACGCTGTTCACTCGCCGCGCCATCAGCGAGACACCTCGCGGGACAGGCGTTTGCGCAGATCGCGCGCGGTACATCGAAATTTGAACGCCTTGCGACCGTTAACGAAAAGCACCGGCACTTCCTGTCCGTAGCTCGCTTCCAGAGCAGCGTCGCCGTCGATCTCGATACGGCGGAGTTCCGCGCCAAAGCGCGGTAGTTCGCCTTCCAGAAGTTCTTCCATCTCGCGGCACAAATCGCAGTCGCGGCGCGTGTAAAGGGTAAGTTCGATCATCGATGAAAAACGCGGTCTCCCGGTACTCTAGCGGCGGCGAGGTAGCAGTCCAAGCCGCTTCAGAACCCGGGCGGTCGCGGGACATGGATGATGGCTGCGCCGGCGTGCGCTTGCCTCGAGGCTCCGAAGATACCCGCACAGAAGTATCAGGTCAGGCCAGCGGTCGACGTCGTGCCAGACCGGACCCATCGCCAGTCGCCGCTTTGCAAATTTGATGCGCCTGACGGTCTCGGTAAATACGCCCGCGGAGCCCCAGCGAATGCCGGTGAAAATGGGCGGGATCTCGCCGCGCACTCCGACCGCGTAGTAGCCTCCGTCCAGCGACGGCCCCAGGACCAGCGGATGCCGTTGCAGCAGCGCATACAGCCGCGACAGCGCCGCAACCGGCAATGACGGGAGGTCCGTACCGACCAGCAAGGCTCCGCGATCGCGCGCAAAGGACCCGAGCGCCCGCGCCATTCTTGCTCCCAGCGAGCCTCTTCCCTGGTCGAGCAGCTCGGCAGCAAACCGGCGCTTGAGCCTGCGAAAATAGGCCGACCCAGCGACCGAAGACTCCGAGGTCCCCGCGATGACCAGGCGCGCGGGCCGTATTTTCACTGCCTTCGCGAGCGTGTCGACTATGAATGCGTCGGCCAGCGCGGCCGCATCCCGCGCTGGCAGATGGGGGAGCAAACGCGTTTTGGTGTGGCCCGCAATCGGCTCGCGGCAGAAGACGACAAGCGCCGGGCGCGGAGTCACTGGACGGTGTTGGGTCTGATCACGTTGATCGGCAGGAACAGCATCTTTTTGATGATCTCAGCGACGGAAGTTATCGGCATTGGTGTCACGCTCGGGTCGCTGATCGGGCCGTACGCATTGACGTAGGCGGCCACCACCGTTCCTGCCGAATCGGCCATGTTGGTGCCGATGATGGGAATCAAGCTCAGCATCCAGTTGAAAGTGTTGAGCGGAAAGGCCGCCAGCGTCATGTCCATCGTGCTTTGTGCGAGGTTGAGTTGGCCGGTGGCCGTGATGTCCATCACCGGTCCCTGGAGAAGAAACTTCTCGGTGTTGAAGGTGCCCTGATTGCCCTTGAGGTCGAAGAAGATCGTGTCGAACGGAAGTCCGTTGATGTTGGGATCGGGGAATTTTGCAGTCAGCCAACTCTTTAGATCGATCAACGAGAGCAGCCGGGAAAGCAGCTTGAAGCGATTGAGGGTACCATCGCGAATAGTCAACGAGGTGCGCCCCTCCAGGGTCTGGAAGAAATTGCCGTTGGTATCGCCGCGCACGTCGGCTGCCACCCAGGTCTTGCCGATGATCGGCGACTCGGTGCGATCACCCGGCAACAGGAACATCGCGCTGATGTCCATGTTGCTCATCTGGCCCTTGATGTGAATCCAGTTGTCCTGGGCTCGACCGCTCAGCTCCAGCGCGGCGCTGCCGTTGAACGCGTTGGCGGTGAAATTGTAGACCTTCCAGTCGCCGTTGACGCGCCAGAAGTCGGTCTTTATCGAGGACATGTGCAGCTTGCTGAGGTTGCCGTCTTGCGCCTCGATGTGGCCGTTGACCGGGATCGGGAACACGGTGGGTGGGTTCGCCGGGGACCACGGCAGCCGGATGAACCTCATGACTTCGAAGTCCAGCCGTGCGACGTTCGCTTCGATCCGCATGGTGGGATTGCCCAGGTCCGCAATGGTCATCCGAAAATCAATCGGCGAGCCTTCCAGCACCGACGAGGGCAGATTTATAGCCATCGACCGTCCGGTAAACTTGACCGTGGCGCCCTGGATTGTCATCGGCGAGCGAAGAAATCCAAATTGCACCGAGCCGGCGCTGATAACCAGTCTTCCGTTCAGCAGCAGGTTGCCCGGGCGCGAAGCGTCCGCCTGGATTCTGACCTTACCACCCGCCGGCCCTTCGACCTTTATCGCGTCCGGTTTGACCGCGAGCGCGAGCCACAACCCCGCCGGCATGTGGTGCAGTTCCACAGTCACATCGCGCACCCGGACTCCGGAATGATCCAGCGCCAGGGTACCGTCCACGATCCCATATCCGCCGGTGGTCTTGAGCGACAGCCTGCTTAGGCGGAGCTTTCCTGGTTCCAGGGTCACCGAACCCGAGGCGAATTCTATTGGCCCTGGTGCTCCGGTCGCGACCAGGGTGGCCCGATTGGCTTCGAACGATGCACGGTAAACCCGCGGCAGGACGGGATCGGCAAGCTTGAAGGACCCGGACGCACTGCCCCGGACGGTAACCCGCCCTGCGAGGGACTCGACCTGTTTTCTTGCCTCGACCTTGAGCCGCTCCAGCGCCTGCATCAGCGCCGGGTACAGTTGAGCCAGGCTCGCGTCGAAGTTGAATGACAGCTGATAGGCGAGGGCATCGAACTTCTTTGCAAAGTCCAGCCGCGCCGACACTTCGCTGAACGAGGATTGGTCGAGAGTGGCCGAGCCCTGGGTTGCGGACATCGTGTTGTGCGCGTAGCGAAGCTGCGCGGTCAACTTCTGTACCGCCGGGAGCTTCAAGTCCGCCGGCAGGGGGAAACTGAGGTCTTCCAGCACCGCGGAGATATCAATGCCGTCGCGGATGGCGGCGTCGGGTGCTTCCATCAGTTTTTCCGGGGTGGTCGCCAGCGACAGGTTTGAAAGCAGCAGCCGTCCGGAACGGACCTGCTTCAGAGCGTCCGTCAGGTTCGCCGGGATCCCGCGAAAAAACTGCAGTTGCGAGCGAACCGTTTCGACCTTGAGCGGAACACCGGCACTCACGTGAACCGTGAGCACCGGCTTCTGGTCCGCGAGTCCGCTTAATTCGGCAGCACCTGACGCCAGCACGGTCCGGGCGAGCAGCAGCCTGAGACGCTCGACTTTTATCGATTGCGCAGACTCGGAATACTTTATCTGGAGGGTGTAGTCGCCGAGCTGCCCGGCAGCAGACGAATCTTCCGCCCTAAGCTGTACCTTGGACAGGCCGAGGCTCGCCGAACCGGTCGCGGTGCCGTCCTGCGCAAGCGCAAGTGTCGCTCGGCCGGAGACGCGTCCCTGCAGCCGGGCGGTGCTGAGGCCGAGCTCGGTGGTCTGATCGTTCCAGAAATAGAAGAAAACGCGCGCAATCTGCTCGTCGGTTGAGCTCGGGTGCGCCGCAAACCTGATCCGGCCGGTAGACCGGAATCCTTCAAATGGGGGCTGCTCGACTCGCACTCCGAATTCGGCGCGCCACACGCCTGCTTCCCGGTGCCTGCGATAGGCGAGGATTCCGAGCTCGTCAAACAGAACCTTGCCGTCGCCGGAGTGAACCTTGGCGTCAACGGTTTCAACGCTCCGTGCGGCGCGCTCCAGGCCGTCCAGGAGCTTGATGATGGTTGCGGCAAGTTCCGTGCCAATGCGCGGCAGCGGTATCCGCGCCGCGAAGGCGACGCCCTGGGGCAGTTGAAAGTCGGGCCGTACCAGCACCAGCGAGTAGAGCGGCATGCCCCGGGAAAACACTATCGAGTGATAGTTAACCACCGCCCGCAGCTTGTCGATTTTCAGGATTTGGCGCCCCGCGCGAGAAATCTCGGGACGGTCGAATTCGAGAATCAGGTGGCTGCTCAGCCGGATATGCGTGGGGCCGGTAGTGATTCGGTAGCCGGTCCGCTCCTCGACGCCCTGCAGGACTACCTGCATGAGCCGGTCCTTGTTGGCCAGCAACGCGAGCACCGCGCCGCTGAGCAGCGTGCCCAAAACCAGCAGGATGATCGCTGCAAGCCGCAGGACTTTCATTTTCTGACCGCGCAGGTTCGCGCGCAGGCGTCGGCCAGGCCTGAGGTCAGGAGTCGCTCTCGGCCATTGCGGCGGCCGCTGACTCAGCAAAGCCCACGCGATGTTTGTTGCGCAGGGCGGTCTTAAGCACCCGGTTCCTCATGCGGACCGACTTGGGTGTCACCTCGACCAACTCCTCCTCGTCGATCCATTCCAAGGCCAGATCCAGGCTCATGGCCCGAGGGGGGCTGACACGAACTGCCTCGTCGTGCCCTGCGGCCCGCATGTTGGTGAGTTTCTTTTCCCGGCACACGTTGACCGGGAGATTTATCTCTCGCGAGTATTCGCCGACAATCATGCCTTCGTAGACCGGCTGCCCGGGTGCGACAAAGAAGCGGCCTCGTTCCTGCAAATGGAAGATGGCGTATGGGGTCGCGACTCCCTCTCGATCGGAGACCATCGCGCCGTTCGCGCGCGACATGATGGTCCCGCACCAGGGGCGGTAGCCGTTAAATATCGAATGCATCACGCCGCTGCCGCGGGTGCTTTCCAGGAAGCGGCCGCGAAACCCGATCAGGCCGCGCGCCGGAATATCATATTCAAGCCGCGCACGCCCCCCCGCGTGAGTCACCATGGTGCGCATTCTGGCTTTGCGCGCGGAGAGCATTTGCGTGACGGTCCCGATGTGCTCTTCCGGGATATCCACCACCAGCAGTTCCATCGGCTCATGCTTTTCGCCGCCGATTTCCTTGGTGACCACGGTGGGGCGAGATACCTGCAATTCGTAGCCCTCGCGGCGCATGGTTTCCACGATAACCGCGAGCTGCAATTCGCCGCGACCCAGCATGCGCCAGGAGTCCGCAGTCAGTTGCTCGATTTTGACACTGACGTTGCGACGCGCCTCCAGCTCGAGGCGTTCGCCCAGCTTGCGGGAGGTGACGTAGTCGCCCTCGCGTCCCGCCCACGGCGAATTGTTCACCGAAAAACTCATCGCGACCGTCGGCTCATCGATGCGAATCCGCGCCAGCGGTTGCGGGTTTTCCAAATCGGAGATCGTTTCACCGATCGCCATGTCCTCCACGCCAGCTACTATTACGATATCGCCTGCGTCCGCGCGTGGCACCTCGATTCGCTTGAGCCCGCGCCAGCCGTACAATCGGCTAATCTTCACGGTCACGCGCGAGTCGTCGAGACGGCACAGGGAATAGGTGGCGCCCGCGATGAGAGAACCACCGATCAATCGCCCGATTGCCAATCTGCCGACGTAGTCGTCGTAGTCGAGGTTGTTTGCCTGAAACTGTACGCCGCCACCGGTCTGCACCTCTGGACCGGGTAGATGCGCCACGATTGCGTCGAACAGCGGCGCGAGATCGGTGCCCGGCTGGTCGCGCTTCGCGGTCGCGGTACCGGCGCGGGCGTTGGTGTAGAAGACCGGAAAATCGAGCTGGTCTTCGCGCGCATCGAGGTCGATGAACAGGTCGTAGATCTCGTCCAACACCTCCGGCGTACGCGCGTCGGAGCGGTCGATCTTGTTGATGCAGACGATCGCCGGCAGTCCCGCCTCGAGCGCCTTTTTCAGCACGAAGCGGGTTTGCGGCAGCGGGCCCTCGCAAGCGTCGACCAGCAGAAGAATGCCGTCGACCATCGAGATGGTGCGCTCCACTTCACCGCCGAAATCGGAATGCCCGGGAGTGTCGACGATGTTGATTCGCGTTTCACCCCAGGTGATCGAAGTGTTCTTCGCCATGATGGTGATGCCGCGCTCGCGTTCGAGCGCAAACGAATCCATCACTCGTTCCTGCACGTTCTCGTTGGCGCGAAACACTCCCGACTGTTGAAGCATCGCGTCGACCAGGGTGGTCTTGCCGTGGTCGACGTGCGCGACGATTGCCAAATTGCGGATGTCGTGGCGGCGCATAGTTAAGTGGCGAACAGTAAAACACGAGCGAGCCGACCCGGTTCGCCCGCGTTAACCTTCAATTCTACGCATGGCGGGAAACACTGTAAACGCAGGTCATCTGAACCAGGGCTTCATCCGCCGGTAATTCTTTTGCCGGGGCGGTGTCACGGCCCCGGGTTGAGCCCTTTGGCTTCGTGCTCCTGGAGCTTCTGGAGCAGCACTTTGGCGTCTTTGACTTCGGTGATTTGCCAACGCCCATCTTCCCGCAGCAGGTGAATTTCCCAGTTCTGACCCTTGCGGTCGGTGAACCTGGTCCAGGCCGAATCGCCCTGGCGATGCAGCGCTACCAGGGCCCCGGCCACGGCGCCGGCGGGAATTTGCAGATTGGGATCGCCGTCGTTGACCTTCTGCTTTGCCCAGGATTCGGCGACCTGGGAGAGCGGTCCTGCCAGCAGTTGCACGGCAGCCTGTCCGACGAACGAGCCCAGCGGATTGTTGCCGGCGTTGTCGGCGAGCATCTCCTTGGCGGCGTGCTGTACCACGCTCTGGAAATCGATGTATCGGACCGCGGCGTCACCGTCGCGATTTTGCACCGCATTCCTGAGCCACAAGACCGCCCAGGTTGGACTCTGCGGCAGGTAGAAGATTGCCCACCACGCCACCACCAGCGTGACCAGGAGGGCGGTAATGTGTCTTGCGATGAAACGCGGCATCTGAGCTGGAAACCGGGGTCCCTACTTCAGCGGTTCGGCAGCAGGCTGGCCGCAGCCTTGTCCAGCACCCAGATAAGCTCGCCGTCCGACGGCTGGATTATCTGGGCGGGAAATTTCAGCGGGTCGCGCGGGCCGGCAATGACATCGCGCACCGCTTCGGCTTTCGCCTTTCCGGTCGCGACGAACATCGCGCGCTGCGCATGGTTGGCGACCGGAGGTGTGAAAGTAACACGCGGACGTGGCGTCGCCTCGACCTCATCGGCGACCACCAGCCTTTGGGTTTCCTCGATGGCTGCCTTGTGGCCGGGAAACAGGGAGAGCGTGTGGCGATTGTCGCCGACCCCGAGCATCACGAGGCCGAAACGCGGAAATTCTCCGTCCGCCAACGAAAACGCGCTTCTCAATTCCTGCTCGTAGGCGCGCGCTGCCTGCGCGGGCGCCTGCTCGCCGCGCATCCGATGTACCTGCTCCGGCCGCAGCTCCAGATGGCTCAATAGCGTTCGATTCGCCATCGCGTAGTTTGAGTGCTGGTCGTCGGGGGGAACACAGCGCTCGTCGCCCCACCAGAATTGAACTTCCTTCCAGTCGACACTCAACCTGAACCGCGTCGCGAGCAGCTCATAGATCGCCGCGGGAGTGGAACCGCCCGACAGCGCGATGGTGAATTCCGCGTGGGTGCAGATGTCCTCACCCGAGAAGTGGGTGATCTCCTCCGCGGCGTGGACATAAACCGACTGCGGGTCATCGAGGATGGTTATTTTGGGTTCGCTCATGGAGTAAGAACTTCCTTACCCGGCCTGGCCGATCAACTTGAGTGCGCGCTCCACCACGTTTTCCACGGTAAAGCCGAAGTGCCGCATCGCATCCTGGTAGGGCGCCGAGGTGCCGAAACCGCTCATCCCCACCACGTCGCCATCCAGGCCGATCCAGCGGTACCAGGACAGCGGGGCCGCTGCTTCGATGGCAAGCCGTTTGCGAATTCGCGCGGGCAATACCGAGTCGCGGTATGCCTGATCCTGCGCCTCAAACAGCTCGAAACTGGGCATCGAAACCAGCCGTACCGCCTTGCCGCGCCTTTCCAGCTCCGTCTTCGACTCTACCGCGAGAGCGAGTTCCGAACCCGTGGCGATCAGAATGATGTCCGGGATCTTTCCCGCTGTCTGCGCAAGCACATAGGCACCGCGCGCAAGACCGTCGGCCGGCGCGAACTGGGTGCGGTCGAGCGTCGGCAGCTTCTGGCGTGACAGCACCAACAGGATCGGCCCGCCGCGATGGGTCATGCTGGCCCGCCACGCCTCCACCGCCTCGTTGGCGTCGCCCGGGCGAATGACGGTGAGGTTGGGAATCGCACGCATCGCGGTCAGATGCTCGATTGGCTGGTGGGTCGGGCCATCTTCGCCGACCCCGATCGAGTCGTGGGTGAAGACGAAAATCACGTGCAGGCCCATCAGCGCCGCCAGCCGAATCGAGGCGCGGCAATAGTCGGTGAAGACAAAAAATGAGGAGCCGAGCGGAATCAGTCCGCCGTGCAGCGCGATGCCGTTTAAGATCGCGCACATACCGTGTTCGCGAATGCCAAAATGCAGGTTACGGCCGGTGTATGAACCCTTCTCGAAAGAGCCGCCCTCCTTGATGTCGGTAAAGGTCGACTCGTTCAGATCGGCGGCCCCGCCGATGAGCTGGGGAAGCTTGTGCGCGATTGCGTTTTCCGCCCTGGATGCCGACTCGCGGGACGCGAGGTTGTCCCGCGAAGTGAACACCGGAAGATCCGCATCCCACCCCTCGGGCAGCTCGCCCCTCAGCATCTGTGCGAATTCGCGCGCCTCGGCGGGTTGAATGTTTTCCCACTGCCTGTATGCCTGGTTCCACTCCCGTTCGAACTCGGCGCCGCGCTCCACGCAGCGCCGCCACTCGCTGAGAGCCTCACCGGGAACGTAGAAATCAGGTTCAAGGGGCCATCCAAAGAATTTCTTGGTCAGTTTGACTTCCTCCACGCCCAGCGCCTGACCGTGCGCCTTGGAGGTGTTCTGCCGGTTGGGGCTGCCGTACCCGATGATCGATCGCACGCGGATAAGCGAAGGTCGCTGGTTCTCCACACACCCGTTGGCGAGCGCCGTGGTAAGCGCCGCCAGGTCGTTGGCGTCCTCGACCGCCTGCGTATGCCAGCCGTACGCGTCGAAGCGCCTGCACACGTCCTCTGAAAAAGTCAGGTCGGTGTGCCCGTCGATGGTGACGTGGTTGTCGTCGTAGGGGTAGACCAGGTTGCCGAGCCCGAGATGGCCCGCCAGCGATGCCGCCTCACTTGCAATTCCTTCCATCAGGTCGCCGTCGCTGACAATCGCGAATATTCGGTGCGCGAATAGTCCCGACCCATGGTCGAAGCGCGCCTCCAGGTGCTTGGCCGCGATTGCCATGCCGACGCCATTGCCAAAGCCCTGCCCGAGAGGGCCGGTGGTGGTTTCGACGCCGGGGGTGTGATGGTACTCGGGATGCCCGGGGGTCTTGCTGCCGAGTTGACGGAAGCGCTTGATTTCATCGAGCGGCAGGTCGTAGCCGCTCAAATACAGCAGCGCGTACAGAAGCATCGAACCGTGCCCGGCCGAGAGCACGAAACGGTCGCGTCCGAACCATTGCGGGTTGCGCGGGTTGTGCCGCAGGAAGCGGGTCCACAGCACGTAGGCTGCCGCCGCCATGCCCATCGGCATGCCGGGATGTCCGCTGTTGGCTTTCTGCACGGCATCGGCGGCCAGCATGCGTATCGAATTGATGCACAACTGCTCGAGCTTCGAGCGCTCGATTTTCACTTCCGCTGCGCTGGCCACGCTGGTCTCCCCATCAAATCATCTACCTGCCTGAATCGGGCGCTTCGGTCTTGCAACGCCGGGCGCGTGCCCACTCCCCGACCTCCTACCATTGGTTGCCGTCGTCGCCGCCCTCGGGATCGCCGGCCTTGCTCTTCATCGCGTTGACCGCAACTTTTGCTTCGCCCTTGAGCCCCGCGCTGAGCGCCTGGCTGAAGTGCTGCGCCAGAGAGCGCATCATGGCACCCTCCGCGGGATCCAGTTGGGTGCCGAGCGCGGCCAGCCGTTGCATCGCTCGCTCGATAGCAGCGAGTGCGCCGGGAAGATCGCCTCGCTCCCGGCATGCCATCGCGTCGCGCAGTCCCGCCCTCACCTCCGCCACCACCGGACGGGCCTTGGGCCCGATTACTACTTCAAGTTCGCCCAGATTTTCCGCCAGCTTCAGGAAGGAATCTGCTTCAGGAATAGTCGCGGGCACAGTGAGATTGTTTCAAAAGTGCGCGCTTGCTTTCAAGCCGGTTTTCCACAGGTGAGCAATTTGCGAACACGTACTTTTCCCTCATTGTGAATTGATGGATGATTAAGGCTCTCCCACCGGGGAGACGAGGGCTTCGATGAGACGAATGTTGGATCGCCGCGTGGTCGTGACCGGGCTTGGCCTGGTCACCCCGCTGGGAACCGGAATTGAAAAGAATTGGGAGGCGCTCGTCGCGGGACGCTCGGCCGCGGGTCCCATCACCAAGTTCGACGCATCTCAGTTTCCGGTCCGGATCGCCGCGGAAGTGAAGGACTTCAAGCCGGAGGACTGGATCGAAAAGCGCGACATCAAGAAGATGGACCCGTTCATCCAGTACGTCTACGCGGCGGCCGCACAGGCCATGGACCAGTCGCGCTACCAGATCAACGAGGAGAACGCCGACTCCTTCGGCGTGCTGGTCGGGGTGGGGATTGGCGGTCTGACCACGGTTGAAGAGACACACAGGGAAGTGCTCAAGACCGGCCTCAAGCACTTAAGCCCGTTCTTTATCCCGAAACTCATCTCCAATCTTGGACCCGGGCATATTTCGATCCGTTACGGTGCGCGCGGACCCACCTTCGCGACCACCAGTGCCTGTGCGTCGGGCAGCCACGCGATTGGGGAGACTTACCGGATGATCAAGCTCGGCATCCTTGACGCTGGAATTGTCGGCGGGACCGAGGCCGCGGTCACCGCGCTGGGAGTAGGCGGTTTCATCGCGATGCGCGCGCTCTCAACCCGCAATGAGGAGCCCGAACGCGCGAGCCGACCGTTTGACAAGGAGCGCGACGGGTTCCTGATGGCCGAAGGCGGCGCGGCGATGGTTATCGAGGAGCGCGAAGCCGCGATCGCCCGGGGCGCAAAAATCCTGGCGGAAATCTGCGGCTACGGAACCAACTCCGACGCGCATCACATTACCGCGCCGGCGCCCGAGGGGCGCGTCATCGCGAAATGCATGCGCATGTGCCTGGAAGAAAGCGATCTCGATCCCAACGAGGTCGACTACATCAACGCGCATGGCACTTCGACTCCGCAGGGTGACGTCGCGGAGACCCAGGGCATCAAGCGCGTGTTCGGCGAACGCGCGGCCAAGGTAGCGGTCAGTTCGACCAAGTCGATGACCGGGCATACGCTGGGCGCCGCCGGCGCCATCGAGTCGGTGTTCACGGTACTGGCGATCGAACGCGGAATCATTCCACCTACCATCAACCAGGAGCATCCCGATCCGGAGTGCGACCTCGACTACGTCCCCAACCAGGCGCGGCCCGCCCGGATTCGCATCGCGCTCAATAACTCATTCGGGTTCGGCGGCACCAACACCACGCTGGCCTTCCGAGCTGCGTGAACGGGGCGCTTCGATGGGTTCCAGAATTGTTGCAACCGGCCGTGCCCTGCCCCGCACCGCGGTCTCCAACCAGGAACTCCAGCGGTTCATGGACACCTCCGATGAGTGGATAAAGTCACGGACCGGAATCGGTACCCGCTACACGCTGCGGTCCGGCGAATCGCTCGCCGAGATCGCCACCGCCGCCAGCCGCACGGCGATCGATCGCGCCGGGATCAAGGCCACCGACCTCGACGCTATCATCGTGGGCACCGTGTCCTCCGAGTACACGTTTCCTTCCTTTGCCTGCCAGATTCAGACCCAGCTCGGCGTCGACTCGATCCCGGCCTTCGACGTCGCCGCGGCATGCTCGGGCTTCGTGTACGCGCTGAGCGTGGCGGATACTTCCATGCGGGCGGGCGATTTCCGACGCGTGCTGGTGGTCGGCGCCGATGCCTTGTCGACCTTCGTTGATTGGACCGATCGCCGCACCGCCGTGTTGTTTGGCGATGGAGCCGGGGCCGCAGTGCTGGTTTCGGAGCCGGGCACTCGCGGCGTACTCGCAAGCCTGCTCAGGTCGTCGGGGAGGCACTGGGAGCTGCTGTCGTGCCGCGCCACCGGCGTGCGCGGCACGCTGGACTCCGAAGTCCGGCGCGAGTCCGAGGATGCGATCAAGATGAAGGGGCCCGAGCTCTTCAAGATCGCGGTGAAGAGCATGGAAGAAGTCTGCCGCCAGGTGGCAAAACGAGCGGGCATCGAGCTGGATGACGTCAGCCTGGTGGTGGGTCATCAGGCCAATCGCCGAATCATCAACGCGGTCGCCGAGCGCCTCGGCGTAGCGTTCGAGAAGGTCTTCATCAACGTGGATCGTTACGGAAACACCTCGGCCGCCTCGGTCCCGATCGCGCTCGATGAAGCCATCGAGCAGGGCCGGGTCCACGATGGTGATCTGGTGATGCTGAACGCGTGCGGCGGCGGCCTGACCTGGGGCGCAAATCTCCTGCGCTGGTAGGCGCGCCGGCCGCGCCCAGCGCTTTCGGCACTCGAACCCTGCGATGCTCAAGCAACTTTTCGAGCGGCGGCTGATCGTCGTGCTCGGCAAGGGCGGTGTCGGTAAGTCCACCACCAGTGCTGCGCTGGCGACGTGCGCCGCGGGCCGGGGCATCCGGACGCTCCTGATGGAAACGGATTCGCGCGCACCCGTTGCCGCAGCGCTGGGAGTGGAGCCGTCGTTCGAGCCGGTCCCGGTGCGCGCGGGATTCTCGACCATGGTCCTCGAGGGCGGGCACGCGCTTGAGGAGTACTTGGCGCTGGTCCTGCCCGGCCGTGCGGTGCTCAAGGCGGTGTTTGCCAGCCGCCTTTATCAATTCTTCGTGCAAGCCGCGCCGGGGCTGCGCGAGCTGATGATGCTGGGAAAGGTCTGCTACGAGGTGTCACCCAAAGACCGGCGCGCGCGGTGGGGCCTGGTAATCGTCGACGCGCCCGCGAGCGGACAGGCGCTGAGCTTGCTCAAGATGCCTACCGCGGCGCGGGCGACTTTCGGCGCCAGCGTGGTCGGACAGGAAGCCGATAATATTGAACGTACGCTTCACGATCGAAAGCTGTGCGCGATGGTGGAAGTGACCACGCCGGAAACCCTGGCAGTCTGGGAGCTGCTGGAAACGCAGAAGGCGCTGACGGCAATGGATTTTCCGCTCGCCGCGATTTTTTTGAATCGAGCGGCAAGCACCGAGTTCAACGCGGGCGACGTCGTACAGTTCGCGCGCCGGGTGGAGGCGATCCACCGGCTTGGTCATCTCGAACAACTGACCGAAGCGGCGCGTGCGCAATTGGCGCGCGCCGCCCAAACTCCCAAGGCGCACGCGAAGCTGGCACGCCTGTCGCGCGCTTCGATCATGGAGATCCCCGACTTTCCCGATCGCAGCACAGAAATGCTGGTCACCCATCTTGCCTCGTTTTTCGCATCAAGGCTCAATAGCGGTGGAGTGCGGCACGACGCCGCCAAGGGATGAGCGGACCGCCGAAAGCAGCCGCGACGTCCCGGACGGAAATGGAGTTGTATGAGAGCACATCAGTGGGCAATGCTCGCCCTCGCGGGGTGGTTCATGATGATCGCACCCGCGCCGGAATCGCTTGGTAAATTCGATCGGACCGCTCCCATGACAAAGTGGAGCAGTCACTCGCCGATGTTCCGCAACAAATCGCAGTGCGAATCGTTTCGGGCCCGCGCGGCGCGTTCCCTGGTCGAGGATGACGTGAACGCCGACCAATTCATCAGAGACGACTCGATGGTCCTGGTGATCCCATTGTGGGCCTCGCGCTGCGTGAACGTCGGCGCGCCTACCGCAGATTCCCGCGACTAGCGCGCACCCGCGCGTGCTGGAATTGGCTCGTCGTCGCAACTAGGCTGGGGGCGACCCGCGTGGTGCTCCCCGGGCCCAGCGATGAGTGAACCCGAGCGAAGCGAGAAACCCCGGCGCAGCCGGGAGCCGTGGATTATCCGCACTTACGCCGGTTTCGGTGATGCGCACCAGGCCAACGCGCGGTTTCATAGCAATCTGAGTTCCGGCCAACGCGGTCTTTCGATCGCGTTCGATCTTCCGACCCAGAACGGCTACGACCCGGATGCCCCGGTCGCGGCGGGCGAAGTCGGCAAGGCGGGAGTCTCGATCTGTCACTGGCAGGACATGGACGCGTTGTTCGAGGGCATCGCGCTTGGCGAGATCAACACCTCGATGACGATCAACGCGACGGCGCCGTTCCTGCTGGCGCTGTACCTGGTAGTGGCCGAGAAGCACGGCGTTCCCTGGACGGAATTGCGCGGGACCACGCAGAACGACCTGATGAAGGAGTACGTTGCGCGCGGGACTTCCATTTTCCAGCCCGAGATGTCGTTTCGGCTCTCGACCGAATTGATAAAGTTCGCAGTCGAGCGCGTCCCCAATTGGAACCCGATCAATTGCTGCGGGTATCACTACATGGAGAGCGGCGCCGGCCCTGCCGAGGAGATTGGCTTCACCTTCGGCAACGCGCTGCTCCTGCTCGATGCGCTCTGCAAGACCCTGACCCCGACCGCGCTGGAACAGACCGTGCGGCGCATCTCGTTTTTTATCAATAGCGGCATCGAGTTGGTGCCTGAAATCTGCAAGGTCCGCGCGTACTTCAAATTGTGGCGCGAGCTGTGCAAATCCGAGTACGGCATCGACGATGTCGCATTTCGCGCTGGTTGCCAGGTGCGCTCGCTTTCACTCACCGAGCAGCAGCCCGAGGTCAATATCATTCGCATCGCCTACGAGGCGCTGCCGGTCACGCTCTGCGCACAGGCGCGGGTCAACGCGCTTCAGCTCCCCGGCTTTCGCGAGGCGCTTTCGCTACCCGACCAGGCCGAACAGACGCTCTCGTTGCGCACCCAGCAGGTGCTGATGTACGAGACGGAAATCACCAAATACGGCGACATTTTCGAGGGCAGCAAGATAATCGAACAACTTACCGACGAGACCGCGGCGCGCGCGCGGGAACTCGCCATGCGGCTGCGCGCGGCGGGCTACACGCGCGCCCTGGAGGTCGTGGGCGCAGAGCTTACCCGTCTGCTGGCGGAGCGACAGTCCCGCATCGAGGCGGGTCAAATTGTGCAAGTGGGAGTCAACGCGTTCCTCGGCGAGATTGGTCTCTCCGCGGCGCCCGCGCCCACCGAGAACGACTCTGCGCAGCGGAGCGTGGAACAGGCACGTATAAGCACCCTTTCGCGATGGCGTCACCAGCGCGAGAGTTCCGCTGTGGCGCGCGCCCGCCAGGTGCTGGAGCGAACGGCAGCCGAGGGCGGCCCGATGATGGAGGGGACCCTGGCCCTGGCGCGTGCCGGCGGGACCGTCGGAGAGTGGACCGAATCCCTCGAACGCGTCAGCAGGGGCCGCTACACGCCGCCGATTCTCGACGCGCGTGCGGCCGTCTCGGGCACCGCAGTAAGGGCCAACGGCAAGCGGCTCAAGGTGGCGCTGGGTAAGGCGGGCCTCGACGGACACATCAACGCGGTCAAGCTGCTCGCGCGGGCGTGCATGGAAGCCGGCATGGAAGTGGTCCTGGCCGGATTCAAACAGACCTCGGCGCAGATGGTCGAGACCGCGCTCCAGGAGGATGTGGATGTGCTGGCGATCTCGAGCCTGGCGGGGGCACACCTGACAATCGCGCACGACACGCTCGCGCTCCTGAAGGAGCGTGGCGCGGCGGACGTGCGAGTGGTAATGGGCGGGATTATTCCCGAGGCGGATCAAAAGCGGCTCATCGCGATGGGCGTGCGCGCCGTGTTCACACCGAAGGACTCGAAACTGGGCGCAATAGTGGCGCAAATCGCGGCGCTGGGGCCGCGCGATCCATATCTGATGCGGAGTCAGGCGGAGGAGGAGCCCACCCGGTGACCAAACTCAAGCTATTGGCAGGATCGCTCGCGCTGATCACGACAATTCCCCTGGTCTTGACGCGATCCTCGTGGGCCGGCGAGCCGCGCCCATGGCTCTGCCGCGACAAGCCGGTTTTTTCGGACAGCCATCCGATGCAGTACCAGGTCTCCGCCAAGCGCGGCGTATGGCAGATCTTTTTCATGCAGTTCCAGATCAACGCCGCACACGACGGATTCTCGATCCTGGAGTCACGGGAGCTGACCAGAACTCCGCAGTCGGGGACTCTGCCCTCGGGCCAGTACTACGCGGTAGCGCTCTACGAGAAGGGCGGCGCGTGGATCTGCAGCTACGGCGAGGAATCATCGCGCGCTCCCGGTGATATCAAGAACCTCTGCTACGGCCCCGAAGACGACCCAAGCTGTCCCGCAACCCTATTGGTCAGGTCGACCGCGCACTGAGTTCTGGGCTACCAAAGAATTTTACTGCCAGAGCACCGAGCCATCACGTAGCCACGACGCAATTCCCCGTTCTGCGACTGCCACAACACTTCCTGGTCAAGGACGCTGCGCAAGTCGCCACTGCCGTTTCAGCTCGTGGAATTTCTAAAGGCTCGTATCGCGAGCTGGTCTTGCCCGATTCGTCGTCGCATACGGCGTAGGGTTCGTTACCCGAATTTCCCAATCGCGCCGGCGCGCAAGCTACCAAATCGAGCGCGGGTCTCGACCGTGGCGTCTGGTGCGATGATGGTGCTGAAGACTGGCACGATCGGGGCGCATAAACTCAACTCAACCATGAGCGCTGAACCACCATTCGCCGCCGGGCGGACCGCGCTTTTAAAGCGTATCGTCGCCCTCTTTTCTTCGGACCAGCGGTTTCCCGCAGGTTGGCTCGAAGGAAGTCTCGCGGACGGGTCGGCGGACGCTTATTCCGATATCGACCTGCATCTATGCGTGGCGGACGATGCGTGGGATGAGGTATGGGCGCAGCGTAAGACGATCCCGGAGAGCAGCGCGCCGGTTTTGGTATCAGTGGATATCGTTGGCGCTTTCGCGGTCGCCCTGTTGATGGAAGGACCCGTCAAGCTGGATGTGTTCTACGAGCGCAAGAGCAACCTCGTCTCGCACCGGAGGGCGACGATGAAGCGCCTATGGGGCCCCGACCATATCTACCGTGAGCTCAACCTTGGCGAGGACCTGGGCAGCAATGCGATTGCGCGCGCTCTCGAGCACAACGTCCTTGGTTTTCTGCAGGGAGCGACCTGGCCGGTCAGGATGCTCGCGCGCGGACAGCTCGGCACTTTCTTGTTCAGCGAAATTCTGTTGGTCGAGACCGCGATCCTGCCGCTTACCCTGCTCAGGCGCGACCGTCGCACGTTCCATCGCAACATGTTCACTCGTCCGAAGATGCTCAACGAACAAGAGCACATCGAGTACGTGCGGCTAGTCGCGGAAGTGACCCGTGCGGTGCAAGGCAACGACCGCGCTGCGATGCGGGTATTCATCTAGAGATATTCCGCGAAATCTGCCGCCTTGCGCGCGAGGCTTTCGCCCTCTACAACCTGAACTTCCCACCGCGCGTGGAGGAGGAGTTGGTCACTTTTTACAGTCGCGAGTGGCCGATGACCTAGAGACGGCTGGCGGCGCTGGCGCCGCTTATTAAGCTCTCCTGCGGCATTCCGGACGGAGCCAGAGAAGACCGCACTTCTCGCTTGAACACTGCGCCTGGGCAAGCCAGCTAATGGCTGCATTCTGCCCCAGCGCAAAACCAAACCAACAAAACCCCTTCATTTTTCCCGATCAACTCCTGTTTTAGGAGACGGCACGGTCACGAGTTTCACTGCCGGATGGAACAACCCAGCTTGTTCGTCTGTTCGCGGTTGCTCGCCTGGACAATCTGCTAGAGTTTCTGCCGATGCCGAGCGCGAGCCGGAGCCTTGCCTAAACGAACACGCACAGAATCGCAGACCGATCTGCCATTCGCACGGCAACCGGATAAGGAACGCACCGTGGAGGTTCACTGTGGGAACTGCGCCGCACGCTTCATTGCCTGGTATGGCGAGGATGATGCCGAGCCGCTGACTAAGGACGTCGAGAAATGCGGGATCTGCGGTGGTGACCCCACCAAGCGGGACATTTTTAAGGACTCGGTGCTGCGGCTGATTCCGCACGTAACCGCAAGGAACATCAAACGCCAGTAGGCGCAAGGTTGCTTCCCGCGCCGCGAACATCGAGCAGGAGAGGAGGCGCCAACGTCAGAAGAGAACAAGGCTCTCGTGCGGCGATACTTTGAAAAGGCCTTGAACAAAAGGGAATCCGACCCCGATAGACGGTGGTCGACGCCGCAGGCAAAAGTTCCTGCGGGCGTCAAACGGTTCGCCCCGATCAACCACACGGGCTCCCGGATTCCGGCTGCGGATCAAGCAACCGCATCGGCGGGCTGTGCGGGTTATTTTTTCGACCAATAGGTGACTACGAACAGCAGCAGCGTGAGCAAAGACGAAAACCCAAACGCCGCAACTACACCAAGCCAGAAAAATGTCATGCCTTCGCGCTCTCCTGATCAATAGCGACGGAGTCTGAGGGCCTGAATCGTTCCGCAACTGGGAGGGGAAAGAAGAGGAGGAGAACGGATTGACCGGAGGAACGAATCAACCGTCCTCCTCCGGCGGGTTCCAGCACCCGTCACTATTTTAGCTTACGACGAACGCATCGCTTGGCAAGGTCCAAGCTCACCCGCCCGACACCCTGGCATGTTCGGATTAGCGCAGGGCCCAGATAGCGAGACCGCTAGAAAGTCCGAATCAGACGCTCCCTGGGTTATCCCTGGCACCGACAGAGGAAACTCAGGTTGGCAGGCCGCGCGTCGGTAGAATCCCTCGGATGATTCAGAACCGCACGCGCTTCGATGTTCCGTCGCTTGGCTGCCCGGCAGCACTTCTCTTCCGGGACACCCAGGGCACCGATGGACCATTATGGTCGACCAAGCGCCCTCGCCTCTCGTCCCACCCTTTGGGTGTTCTCGGATTGGTCAAAACGACCGACTTAAACGTGCCGCGGCACCGATGCTAGGGAATCAGACCGCATTCAAAGAGCTTATTGGCGACTGGGGCTGCTACCCGATTGATGAACTCCATTCGCATCTGCTGATCGGAGCGCAGTACCGCGATAGCCCGCTGCTCCATCTCTCCCCTGGGTGCCCTCGGCTGGCTTCTTTCTTCTGCCAACTGTTGACAGGAGGAATTCTGGTACTTCTGCACCACTTTTTGTGCAAGTTGGTCAATCATCGGGAACGGTTGCGCGCAAACGGCAGGGGCGTTGAAAGCACACAGCGGCGCAACTGCCAACACGATTAGCGCAAAACGTTTCATCATGGGTCCTCTCCTTGGGCCAAGAACATCCACCGCGAGCTCATCTGGTTGCTTCCTGGGACGTTAGTCAACTTTGTGCAGTTGATGGTCTGCTGGATCCGGCGTTCGACGGCCTCCGGCTTATTAGACGCCGGACCTGCGTCGGGCAATGGCTCTTCTACTCGAGTTCCAACACTCCGTTCGGCGACTATAACTCTAACGTCCTTCGCAGCGCCGATGCTTCACCTTTTCCCGATCAAAAGAAATTGCACCTTGGTGCCATGTTGCGGCCGATGGCGGCTGGAGCTTAGCGCATGGCGCAGAGTGGTGCCCGAGACAATTTCTTCGCGAAACGGACGAACCCGCATTGCCGAGGGGCAAATCCAACACACGTTTTCTATTGCTCCTGGGGAGCGGTGTTCTTCGGCACGCCTTTAGAAGCGCCCGCTCGACCCTCGAATGCCGAAGCAACGAAGAAACCGCCGCTGACTCCAGACCCGAGTACTGTGAGGGCCTTTGTCATCAGCATCCCGGCGCACAAACCGCCAGAACTTGACGAACACATCTGATATACGAGAAAGGCTATTGGGATTGGACTTACCCCGTCCGCGTTGCCATGCGCGGAGGTGCCCGAGAGACTCCAGCAAGGAACAAAAATGGCTGAAACGTCAGGCAGAATAGATCCATTCGCAGCGTTTAATTTCATCCTGAAAGTCGACGGGATGAGCGCAGGTTTCGCTGAAGTCGAGGGATTGACAACCGAGACTGATATCGTTGAGTACCGCGAAGGTAACGAGGACAGCACGGTCGGTAGACTCATCCGTATACGAGAACGCGCCAACATCACGCTCAGGCGAGGCTTCACAAACAGTAAGGATCTCTGGGATTGGCACAAGAAGGTTGTCGAAGGGCAGGCGCAGCGCCTGCGCGGCAGCATCAGGCTGCTCGACGAGAGCCGCGCGCCCGCCATCGTGTGGGAGTTCTTCGACGCTTGGCCTTGCAAATGGACCGGACCTCGGGCCAACGACGAGGAAAGCGCCGTCGCTATCGACGAGATGGTCCTGGTGGTGGAGGCGGACCTTTCAGTTGAGGTGAGTTGAGCTGAACGCGTAGAATCCTGTAGGTGCCGATCGGTACGGGCACCAAGGGGCGCCATCAGAGAGGGCCGGACTCGCGGGCGCGACTCCGGGTTCAGAATTCTGACTTCGGCCGAACACCTAATTTCCCTTAAGGCGCGGATCGTCTGTCCAGATGCAACGTTCAGTCAGGGCGCGCCAGTATAGTTTCCTGGTCGAGTCGATCGAGGGTTTGTCGGCGCTGCTGTTGGCATTCGCCAGCGCCTGGCTGCCGTAGCGGATGCCGGCATTACGTTCTGCATCGCACTTGTCAGCACTCGAGAATGACAAAGTTACGATCCAGTCTGAAAGCGGTGCGGCACAAGGCACGGGCTTCGACTCCGATACCCACTCCGGTTTGCAAGAACCCGGCGGCACCATCAAGTACCAGCCCATGAGCACGAGTGCGGCGGCGTGGCGAAAGCTCATGGCTTGCGGCGCGAATCGTCGCTGGCGACGCACGGTATAGCAGCCAAGTCCGGTTGGGCGTTGATGAGTATTCCCCCGCAGGATGGCGTTAGATGTTAGCTTTGCGTACTGCTGCTCCGTCTCTCTCGGCGACTCCCGAACTCTGCGATTGGTTGGTTATCCGAAGTCCGTTCGGACGACCCCATGCCGGCGAAGCGTTTCGTTCTCTTTACCGTCCGGGCGATTTGTCTGCTTCTGCGCGACGCGCCGGAGCGGGCGACGCTCCTTGTACTGCTGCTTCTATCTCAGGATTTGCTCCACGGCGTTTTTCCATCGGCGCTCTCTTTAGCGAAGTGCCGAGACGACTCGCGCTCGAGCGGTGTCGGTACTTCCAAATTTTTTCCTCTTTGCGAGGAGACAGAGGAACGCAAGCAGGCTGCGCGGGTATCCTGCAGCCTGCCCAACCTGTCGGGAACCAAAGGGGCGCCCGCACCCGGTCTATTTCCTACCAGCGATCGCGCCCGCGGTTGCCGCCACCACGGTTGCCACCACCACGGTTGCCGCCGCCGCCGAAGCCGCCTTCGCGAGGCTTGGCTTCATTCACCTTGATGTTGCGCCCCTTGAGTTCGGTTTCGTTGAACTGCTGGATCGCCCTGGCGGCCTCGTCCGGACTTCCCATCTCGACAAACCCGAAGCCTTTCGATTGGCCGGAGAACTTATCCGAGATAACGGTGGCGCTTTGCACCTGACCCGCCTGTAAAAATAGTTCACGTAAGTCGTCACTTGAGACCGAGTAGGCCAGGTTGCCTACGTACAATTTGCTAGGCATTAGTTGCCCTCCCAAAAGGTTTTTACCGAGGTAGCTCCGAACAGAGAACCCGAGCTAATTCCCGGGCTGGATGAAAGGAACGATCCGCGGAGTGAATATCAGGAGCCTACCTGTTGTGATGACTTAAGAATATGGGGGTTTGGGCCTATCCGAGTGTAGCTGGGCCGAATAGAATCCATCCTATCCGCTTTTTGGATGAGTCCTTCCTGGGCCACCTTTAGCCAACCGCTCGGACAGTTCGAATTGCTGGGAACGCCAGGAGGTCTTAATGCCCCGGGTTTATGTTGGCAATCTTGCCAGCTCCGTAACGAGCCGCGCGCTCCACGAGCACTTCTCGCGAGCGGGCGGAGTGATCAGTGCTCTGGCGGTCAGCGACAAAGCTTCCGGCCTTTGCCGAGGTTTTGGTTTCGTGGAGATGCAGGGACTCTCCGATGTCGCGGTAGCAATCAGTCTGTTGAATAACAGTGAATTGAACGGACAACGAATCTTAATTGAGCCCGAGCCAGCCCTGACAAATGGGCGCGCAACAAAAAAGACGGTGGCGAGATAACCATACCATCGACAACGCGACCGGCTCGCAGGGGCAAATCCGAATGCAAGTGAACGAAAGGACTCCCTGGGATTCCCACGATTTCAAGGTCAAGATGCTCGACTGGTCTGCCACCCGAGGGTCGCGGCTCGCCTACTCGTGCCGCCGCTGCGGCCGCGTATTCTGCCGGTTTTCGATCGCCAACCAAGAAACATGGGCGGTCGACGAACAGGGACGCGCTCTCGAGACGGTGGTCAGCAAGCGATGGCTCTCCGAGCAATGCCCCCCTCTTACGAATATCCAAGATGACGAAGACCGGAAGCGGCTCCGCGAGCCCATGCAGTAGGATCTCAAATGGGCGCTCTGCTCTCGCGGAGCACCGACCTTGTGCCTTAGATCGCGGGACGGATTCCTCACGACTTCCGGCGCACGGCTTATCGCAACCTTATCCGGGCCGGCATCCCGAAACAGATCGCGATGACTCTAATCGGACATGAGACAGAATCGATGGCCAAGCGCTACTCGATTCTAGATGAGGGGCTAGTGTCGGAGTTCTCAGGTCGGCCTGACGGAATCGGACAGTTCTCGCACAGTTTAGGTCCTAGCGAGGAAAAAATGGAGGCGGCGATCGGATTCAAACCGATGCATCGAGGTTTTGCAGACCTACAGATAGAGGTACAAGTCCCGAAAAAACCTAACGATTCCGGGCCTGCCGAGGTCAAGGCTATCGCTCGAAACCCTGAGGTTTCACGCTCGCTCTCGGAAAGTTCTCGGACAGTCTGGCCGGTGCCAGACGAGAGCTATTTCGATGGACATTCCTGAGGGCTGATTGGTTGTGGCCGGAAGCCGGGTCCTTGTTCTTCGGCTAACCAGCATCTCGAGAGTCTCCCCCGTGTCAGGAGCGTCCCACCCTGGAAGGCGAAGGTTAGCAGCCGTTAAGACGCCTCCGTAGCCCATGTGACTCGGTATCTGCGGATATACACCAATCCACTGGGAGAGAAGGACTCCCTCAATTTTCGGCCGATCCTCGCCCATTACCGATTGATACCGGAAATGACGAAGAGTCCCCACAAAAGTCCACACAGTCTCTGGGGCCCGAATCAACCCGTCGGAACCGTCAGCCCGATTCCTGAAGCCGCGGTATTGAGGGAGGAATCAAA
>JAFAHS010000488.1 GCA_019237115.1 Deltaproteobacteria bacterium | reverse complement strand
TGAGCCGCTCGATCGAAGCGCGGATGGTCTGGAAGTTGGTGAGCATGCCACCCAGCCACCGGTTGTTCACGTAGAACATCCCACAGCGTTCGGCCTCTTCTTTAACGATATCCTGGGCCTGCTGCTTGGTACCGACCAGCATGATGGTTCCGCCCTGGCCGGCCAGGTCGCGCACGAAGTCATAGGTGTCACGGAACATCTTGACCGTCTGCTGGAGGTCGATAATGTAAATTCCGTTGCGCGCGCCGAAGATGTACTGCTTCATCTTCGGATTCCAGCGGCTCGTCTGGTGGCCGAAATGGACCCCAGCCTCCAGGAGCTGCTTCATGCTGATTTCGGTCATGTATTTGGCAACCTCCTATAACGGCTCTGGTTAATCGTCCATTATTAGCAGGACGCCTCGCGCGGTCCAAACCGAGCGCGGCGGCCAGCTTGGAACATCAGGCGTTCATCGATTCCAGGAATTCCTCGTTGGTCTTGGTGCCCTGCATCTTGTCGATGAGGAATTCCATGGCTTCGACCGCATTAAGCTGTGAGAGGAGCTTGCGGAGGATCCAGACCCGGTTGAGCGTGCTGCGCGGGAGCAGCAGCTCTTCCTTGCGGGTGGTCGAGCGCTGCATGTCGATGGTCGGGAAGATACGTTTCTCCAGCAGGCGGCGGTCCAGCGACACTTGCTGGTTACCGGTGCCCTTGAATTCCTCGAAGATGACCTCGTCCATGCGGCTCCCGGTATCGACCAGCGCGGTTGCGATGATCGTGAGACTGCCGCCGTCTTCGGTGTTGCGCGCCGCGCCGAAAAACTTCTTGGGCTTGTGCAGCGCGTTGGAGTCCACGCCACCGGAGAGAATCTTTCCGGAAGGCGGGACCACCGTGTTGTAGGCGCGCGCCAGGCGCGTGATCGAATCGAGCAGAATCACGACGTCGCGTCCGTGTTCGACCAGTCGCCGCGCCTTCTCGATAACCATCTCTGCCACCTGCACGTGCCGCGTCGCAGGCTCGTCGAAGGTGGAGCTCACCACCTCGCCCTGCACCGAGCGCAACATGTCGGTCACTTCCTCGGGCCGCTCGTCGACCAACAGCACGATCAGCACGATCTCCGGATGGTTATGTGAGATCGCCTTGGCGATCGCCTGCAGCATCATGGTCTTGCCGGTAAACGGCGCCGCCACCACCAGTCCGCGCTGGCCTTTACCGATCGGCGCGACCAGGTCGATGATGCGGGTGGTCAGATCTTCGTGATCGTATTCGAGCTTGATCCGCTCCTGCGGATAGAGCGGCGTCAGGTTGTCGAACAGGATCTTGTCGCGCGCCTTTTCCGGGTCCTCGAAGTTGATCGATTCGACCTTGAGCAGCGCGAAATACCGCTCGCCCTCCTTGGGCGGCCGGATCAGGCCGGAGACGATGTCGCCCGTGCGCAGGTTGAATTTGCGGATCTGGCTGGGCGAGATGTAGATGTCGTCGGGCCCGGGCAGGTAGTTGTAGTCGGGTGCGCGCAGGAAGCCGAACCCGTCGGGCAGGATCTCCAGCACCCCTTCGCCCAGGATCGAGCCGTTGCGCGCGGCCTGCGCCTGCAGGATCGCAAAAATCATCTCCTGCTTGCGCAGGTTGGTCGCATTGTCAACGCTGAAATCCCGCGCCAACTGTGCCAATTCGGTGATCTTGGATCCCTTGAGAGCCTTCAGGTTCAGATCGCCCTGATCGTTGATCACGATGAGCGGCTGAGTCTGAACGGTTTGAACCTGACGCGGCGGCGCCACCTCGAGATGATCGTGGCTTTCGCGCGCGGCGCTTCTGCCTTTAGCCATGTGCCTTCCCCGCAAACTAGAATCTCTCTTTATCTATGATCGCTGCCGCGCGGATAGGATCCGTGCCGCAGGTTAGCGACGTTTTTGCGCACCGGAGTCGCAAACAGGAAATCTCTATACAGTCACTTGCCCCAAGCGGTCGGGATTCGAACGAAAACGCCTTGAGTTCGGAATAGCGGGCCGCTTGAGGACGGGGAACAATCTCCCTCAGCCCCGCCACAGCGTCCTTGGTCTGGAAGCTAACAAAAACCGTAACCGAGCCGATGGGTTCTGTCAACGGTAGTTTCGGCGGGTGTCATAAACATTGGGAATTTGCGGGCATAAACATTTACAGATGTCCGCCCGGTCGGGTAAAGCCGCACATCGAGCAGCGGGTGCGGGACAAGAGCTGCGGGCGATGACGCGGCGCGGAGAAATGACACGAAAAGTACTTAACCTGGATAGTTACTTCGAATCGATCCACTCGTGGAGCACCTCATTACTCACCGGCATACCGCGAGCAGACAAGAACTGCCGGAAATCCTCCGGCAACGGGGCCACGAAGTCCAGCCTTTCACCCGAGCGTGGATGCGCGATGGACAGGGCAAGCGCGTGCAATGCCTGACGCCCGAAGCCAGCTGTTACACTGTCCGTGCCGCGTCCGTACAGGCGGTCGCCAAGGCAGGGATGGCCCATCGAAGCCAGATGCACACGAATCTGATGCGTCCTGCCTGTCTCCGGTCGCACCCGCACCAGGGTCGCTCCAGGGTCGTCGCGCGTGGTGCCCGCAAAGCGTGCCAGGGTGGTGACGTGACTCACCGCGTCGCGCGGGGCGCGTGATACGACCGACATGCGCTTGCGCTCGGTGGGATGACGTCCGATCGCTTGCGTGAGCGTGGCGTGCTCGCCCGCAACCGCGCCGCGCACGATCGCAAGATAGGTTTTTCGCACCACCCGATCCTTGAACTGCCGCGCCAGCGCCGTTCGCGCGAACGGGGTCCGCGCCACCACCAGCACGCCGGAAGTTTCCCGGTCGAGGCGATGAACGATGCCGGGGCGCAAGACCCCGTCCGGCTCCGCCATCCGGGCCAGCTCGGGAAATCGCGCGAGCAAGGCATCGACCAGGGTCGCATCGGGATGACCGGGCGCGGGGTGCACGGTCATTCCGGCGGCCTTGTTGACCACTATGAATTCCGGGTCTTCCGCGAGCACCTCCACCGCGGGGGCGTCGTCGGCGCGCGAGTACGCCGCCAGTGGTGCAGAGGGAGATGCGATTTCGATACGGTCGCCGAGGCGGACGCCGCTCGAGGCTCTGGTGGCCAGCCCATTGACCGTTACCAGCCCCGCCTTGATCATTCGCGCCACCTGCGATCGCGAATATTCGGGCGCGAGATGCGCCGACACGAACACATCGAGCCGCATGCCGGTGCAGCTGCTATCGGCGGTGATGGTGGCCCCGGCGCTCATGGCACAGATTACTTTACCACCCGATTACCGAGGCATCAGGATGGCGGGCCTCCCCGGTGGCCCGCTGTCTCGGCTCATTCAAGGACGATAGGAAATCGGATGTCCGGCTTCGAAGCGGGCAATGTCTTTTTCGTGGACCAGGGTCAGGGCAATATCGTCGAGGCCCTCGAGCAGGCATTTCCTCTGAAAGGGCTCGATTTCGAAATTCGCCGACCAGCCGAAATCGTCGGTCACGGTCTGGCCTTCGAGATCGATCTGCAGATGGTAGCCTTCGTATTTCGCGATCGCGCGCAGCAGCGCTTCGACCTGGTCGGGCGTCAGCACGATCGGTAAAAGACCGTTCTTCATGCTGTTGTTGCGGAAGATATCGGCGAACGAAGGCGCGATGACCGCTTTGATGCCGAAATCCATCAACGCCCACACCGCGTGCTCGCGGGAACTTCCCGAACCGAAGTTGTGTCGCGCGACCAGCACCGAGCCACTCGCGTAGCGCGGCCGGTTGAGCACGAAGTCCGGATTGGGGGAGCCGTCGGGATTGAACCGCCAATCGAAGAACAAGCCTTTTCCCAGACCGCCGCGCACGACCGCCTTGAGAAACTGCTTGGGAATGATCTGGTCGGTATCGACGTTGGCGCGATCCAGCGGTACCGCCAGGCCGGTAAAGCTTTCAAAAGGTTGCATCAGCCCCTCCACCAGGGCCGCTCCCGCTGCGGGAGAAGCCGGATAGGGTTATTCTGCGCTTGGCCATCTTTCTAGCGCTCATCAGGCCGCGCATTTGGGTGTGTTCATTGTCGAAGTTTCCTTGAAATTTACGCAATCCGTGCGCGGTGATTGTTGGTCGGATGGCTAGGTTGTGGGCAATGCGCCGAGCTGCTGCAGTACATACGCTCCATCGAAGCTTTCCCAATCTTCCTGAAATCTGCCGTCAGCGATACGCGAAATCACGATTGACGTGAAAGTTACGCGCTTACCGGTTGGAGCTATTCCCATGAACTCACCCTTATGAGTTCCTGTGGCAGAGCCTCTGTAAACCACCTTATCTCCCTCGGCGACCATATCCTCGAGCGTGTAGCGCAAGTCAGGAAAGGCGTTGTGCGCCGCTGTGTTGTACTCTTTTACGGTTGATAGGTCCTTCACGTGGGGCGAAGAAGGATTGTGATACTTGTAACCAGTCGCAAAGAACTCATCGATCGGCGCGAAGAGGTCCTTGTTTAAGTACTCGATAAATCGGCGCACGAGATCTTTATTATCATCCTGCAAAGACATGGGTCCCTCGCTTGTTGCGACCCGGCAACTCCGCTGGTGGCGGCGTTCTCACTTCGCCCACTCGCGAATATCCACAAAATGTCCTGCAATCGCAGCCGCGGCGGCCATTTGCGGGCTTACCAGGTGCGTCCGGCCACCCTTGCCCTGGCGGCCCTCGAAATTCCGGTTCGAGGTACTCGCGCATCGCTCGCCGGGCCTCAGGATGTCGGGATTCATGCCCAGGCACATCGAGCATCCCGCCTCGCGCCATTCAAAGCCTGCCTCGCGAAAGATGCGATCGAGTCCTTCCTTTTCGGCTTCGGCTTTGACTTGCTGAGATCCGGGAACCACCATCGCGCTCACGGTGCGTGCGACCTGTTTGCCCTTCACGATCCCGGCCGCCGCGCGCAGATCGCTCAGCCGGGAATTGGTACACGAGCCTATGAATACGCGGTCGATGCGGATTTCCTCGATCGGGGTGCCTCCGCGAAGCCCCATATATTCGAGCGCGCGTTCCACGGTCACGCGTTCGGTGGCATCCGCGATCGCATCCGGCCGGGGAACCCTGCCGGTCACCTCGGTGACCATTCCGGGGTTGGTTCCCCAGGTCACCTGCGGCACGAAACTGGAGGCCAGGAAACTGATGCTGCGATCGAACCGGGCGCCTTCATCGGTGCGCATGGCCAGCCAGCGCTTCGCGAGCGCATCGAACGCGGCACCCTCCGGCACGTAGCGGCGGCCGCGCAAATATTCCACGGTCTTCAAATCGGCGGCGATCATTCCCGCCCGCGCGCCCGCCTCGATGGACATATTGCACACAGTCATCCGCTCTTCGACCGACAGCGCCTCGAACGCGTCGCCGCGATACTCGATCACGCATCCGGTGGCGCCGTCGGTGCCGAGGCGCCCGATAATTCCCAGAATCAGGTCCTTCGCGGTCACTCCGGTCCCTACCTTGCCATCGACCCGGATCTCGAAGGTTTT
>JAFAHS010000453.1 GCA_019237115.1 Deltaproteobacteria bacterium | reverse complement strand
TGCCGACCCCAGCGGCGGTATAGTTCGGCGTCAGCGTGTCGGGATTGCTGTCCAAGCCATAGATAGCTTGCACCTTGGCAGTCGCTGTGCTGAGGGCAGTGCTGAACGGCATGCCCTGCCCAATGTTGGTTACCGTCAATATATCGATGAAGAGAGTCAGCGGATTGATGTCAACGCTGGTGGTTCCCGCGGGTAGCGACGACAGCAGTACGGTCAGCGGTTTGGAAGTGGTAATGGTCGCGCCATCTTGCTCGCTCACGAACGTGCCACCCGCGACTTCGATCCTCACCGGCCCCGTGGGGGGTGGAGCTAGCGTGAGGGTGTAGGCTCCCGAAGCGTTCGTGGTCGCCGTGCCGATGGGTGAGCCGCTGTTAGTTCCGTTGGCCGGGTTCACGTTGATCGCCGCGACTGTCGACCCCACCATCGGACCCTGAAAAACATTGCCGCTCAGCGACACCGTCGGGGTCGCTGTAGGGGTCATCGTCGCGGTCGCGGTGGCAGTCGCCGTCGCGGTCGCAGTGACTGTCACGGTCGGGGTAAGCGTAGGAACCACGGTCGGCGTCGGGGTTAGCGTCGGGACCAGCGTTGGGGTCGGGGTAAGTGTCGGGACTGCAGTCGGGGTCGGGGTAAGCGTCGGGACCGCAGTCGGTGTCGGAGTGGGCGTCCTCGTCGGGGCGCACTTCGGACAGGGGTCGCATGCCGAGGCCGCCATCAGTCCGGTCGCAACAAGGACAATACGTGTGAGAGCGGCCCAAGCGCGCGGCACTCGAATTCCCCCCTTGCGTGTCCGTCGCTAGCTCGCGGAAACCTACAGCATCCAGAGCTACGGTTGCAATTGCGAATGGACGATTGCGCCCGAATCGTTTCGGCCAATAGACGCTTGTGGCGGCCAGCGCTTTATTCTGCTTATTAGGCGGTCTGCCTAAACGACGAGCCCACTGACCGCGTGGTCGGTCGATTGACAGCCGGTCCTTGCTGGGCTAACTCTTTCCAGACGATAAGAGCCTTATCGAGAGCGGCGGAGGGACTGGCCCGATGATGCCGCAGCAACCGGCCTGAAAAGGTGCTGGTGCTAACTCCTGCGAGGCCCGAGAGATAAAGGGTCTTGGAAGATAGGGCGAGAGTTGCAGAACCCTCGTCCTCGATCGCAGGAAGAGGGTTTTTGATTTTCGGCATCGACCCTCACCGCCTCCCGAAAGCCTCGGAACCGGCAAATGAAAGCCACAGGGCGCATACTGATCGTGGGGGTTGGCGGGTTGGGAGTTCCGGCCGCCTGGACACTCGCTCGCGCCGGAATAGGACATTTGACCCTGGTCGACCCAGATCCGATCGAGCTTTCCAATCTCCCGCGGCAGGTAATCTACCGCGACTCGGATCTCGGAAAGCCCAAGGCCGAACGCGCCGCAGTTCACCTGCGCCGACGCTTCCCCAAAACCGAAATCGATGCTCGCGCGATTGCCTTCGAACCCCGAAACGCTCTCGAGCTGGCCATGGCTCACGACTTCCTGGTTGATGGGACGGACAATCCCGCAGCGAAATTTCTCATCAATGACGCGGCGCTTAAGGCAGCGCGGCCCTTCGTCTACGGCGGCGTGCTGGGAATGAGCGGGCAGGCGATGACGATTGTTCCGGGCCGCTCTGCATGCCTTCGTTGTCTGTTCGAGGAGCCGCCCGACCAGGAAGAAATCGCCTCCTGCCGGGAGGCGGGAATCGTTGGTCCCGTGGCAGGGGTCATCGCCCAGGTGCAGGCAGCGGAGGCGTTTGCTTCACTCTCAGGGGTGCTGCCGCCCCTGGCGGGACGAATCCTCACCTACGACGCGACGGCGCTCGCGCGATTTAGAGTAACCGAGGTTCCGGCACGCTCCGGATGCAAATGTGGAGCCTGGCGCGGCAAGTCTGCTGCCGCTCCTGTTCATCAATAGAGGACCCGATGAGCTACATCACCAATCTCAAGTGCAAAGAATGTGGACAAGAATATCCGGTCGCCCCGCTCCATGTCTGTGAGACGTGTTTCGGGCCCCTGGAAGTCAACTACGACTACGCGAAAATTCGCGCCGCCCTGACGCGGGCAAAGATCGAAGCGCGCCCACACAACCTGTGGCGCTATCGCGAACTACTGCCCGTCGACGGCGATCCCGAAGTCGGGCCGCACTCGGGATTCACACCGCTGGTTCATTGCAGGCGCCTGGGTGCCGAACTGGGCCTGAAGAGCCTGTACATCAAGGACGATACCGTCAATCATCCGACCCTTTCCTACAAAGACCGGGTGGTATCGGTCGCAATCACCAAGGCGCGCGAATTTGGCTTCACGACGGTGTCGTGCGCCTCGACCGGAAATCTCGCCACTGCGGTCGCGGCCCACGCGGCACGCGCCGGGCTCAAGTGCTTCATTTTCATGCCGGAGGGGGTGGAGGCCGGGAAAATTGTTGGCTCAACCATCTATGGCGCGCAGGTGATCACCATTCGCGGCAACTACGACGACGTAAATCGACTCTGCAGCGAAATCGCCGACAAGTATGGGTGGGCGTTCGTCAATATCAACCTGCGGCCATACTACACCGAGGGCGCGAAGACCTTTGGTTTCGAAATCGCGGAACAACTGGGATGGAAACTGCCGGATCACGTCGTGGTTCCGACCGCCGGCGGCACCATCCTGCCCAAGGTCGCGAAGGCCTTCAAAGAGCTGAAGGACGTCGGCCTTGTCAAGGGATCCAATTTCAAGATCTATTCGGCGCAGGCCGCCGGCTCCGCTCCGGTAATTCATGCACTGCACAAGGGCGTGGACCTGATCACGCCGGTGAAGCCCGATACCATCGCCAAGTCGATCGCCATCGGCAATCCGGCCGATGGGTTTTACGTGCTTCGTGCGGTGCGCGAGTCGGGTGGATGGGGTGACAGCGCCTCCGACCCCGAGATAATCGACGCGATCAAACTGCTGGCACGCACCGAGGGAATTTTTGCCGAGCCCGCCGGCGGGACCACACTGGCCGTGGCTTTGAAGCTGATCAAACAGGGCCGCATCAAGCCCGACGAAACCCTGGTGGTGTCGATCACGGGCAACGGTTACAAGACGCTCGAGGCGGTTTCGAGCGCGATCGAGCGGCCTTTCGTCATCGATGCGCGTCTGCGCGAGTTCGATGCGCTGTTCGAGCGCCTCGGTGAGGGAAAGCCGGCCGCGGCGTCGGCCTGACCGGCGGGCGTGCTTGTCTACGCCAGCACGCAGGAATAAGCATCAAGATCCGTTTGCGGGAGGTATAGTTTATCCATGGCAGTCCGAGTCCGAGTCCCTACTCCGTTGCGGCGTTTCACCGGTGGCGAAGGGGAGGTCCCTGCCGACGGCGCCTCAATTCGCCAGGTTATCGAGGATCTGGAAAAGCGTCATGCGGGCATTCGCGAACGCCTGCTCGATGACAAGGGCGAAATCCGTCGCTTCGTGAACATCTATCTCAACGGCGATGACGTGCGCTTTTTGGAGTCGCTGAATTCCAAGGTCAAGGACGGCGACGACATCTCGATCGTCCCCGCGATCGCGGGCGGCCGCTAAAGAGATACGCGGGGCAGCAGCTCTTGCCGCCAACACTGGCCAAAAACGGCATGCTCGATTCCGAGCGCAACCAGACCGTTCCCGCGGGCAGCGCGGGGAACGTGCTGGAACTCATCGGCAACACGCCGCTGCTGGAAATCCGCCGTCTTACGCGCGGCCTGCTCCGACCGGGGGTGCGGATATTCGCCAAGCTTGAGGGTTTCAACCCCGGCGGTTCGGTGAAGGATCGTCCCGCCCGCAAGATGCTCGAGGTCGGACTCAAGACGGGCGACTTGCGCGCGGGCAAGACGATTATTGATTCGACGTCGGGAAACACCGGCATCGCCCTTGCGATGGTCGGTGCGGTGCTCGGCTATCCGGTCGAGCTGGTGATGGCGGCCAACGTCAGCCGCGAGCGCAAGAAAATCATCGAAGCGTTCGGCGCGCGGCCGATTTACTCGGACCCGATGAAAAGCTCGGACGGCGCAATCGAAAAATGCCGCGAGATCATAGCCGCAAATCCCGACCGGTATTTCAAACCCGACCAGTACAACAACGAGGCCAACTCGCTGGCGCATTTCGAAACCACCGGGCCGGAAATCTGGCGCCAGACCGCGGGCCAGGTGACCCATTTCATCGCGGGTATCGGTACCAGCGGCACAGTGATGGGCGCCGGGCGCTTTCTCAAGTCGAAGAACAGGAACCTACAGGTGATCGCGGTCGAGCCGGACGATGAACTCCACGGCCTCGAAGGGCTCAAACACATGGCCACCGCCATCGTCCCCGGCATCTACCACGAGGCCCAGCTCGACCTGAAGCTTCCGATCGGGACCGAGGAAGCCTACGAGATGGTGTATGCGCTCGGACAGAGCGAAGGCGTGCTGGTCGGACAATCCTCGGGCGCCGCGATGATCGCGGCGCTGAAAATCGCGCGCGATCTGCGCGAAGGGTGCATCGTCGCGATCTTCCCCGATTTCGGGGACAAATACCTTTCCACCAACTTGTGGATCGGATGGCAGGAGTGGCGCCGCGAGCGCCTGGCCCAGGTTCTGAGCAAATGGAACGCCTCCACGAACGCTACTACCTGAGCTACCCGCGCGCGCTCATCAAGGAGCCGATTCTTTATCAGCTGGTAAAGAAATTCGACCTGGTGTTCAACATCCGCGGTGCCAGCGTCTCCGAGGAGATGGGCCTGGTGGCGGTGGAGTTTGAAGGTACTCGGGACCAGATCGAGCGCGCGCTGGTGTGGCTTAGAGCGTCCGGCGTGACCGTCGAACCTATCGAGAAAAACGTCATCGAGTAACACCGACCCGCTGACACTCCGGGCGGCGGAGCCTGGAGCGCGAAAATCGGATATCGTCTTAAGCGGGGTTCACGCCTCAGATTGTTCTCGCCTATGCCGTTGAGCGCATCGCAAATCGAACGTTACAGCAGGCAGATAATCGTGCCTAAGGTGGGCGGTCGCGCCCAGGAACGGCTGCTTGGATCACGGCTCGTGATCGCGGGCGATGCCCACGACGTGGAACCTGCGCTCCTGTACCTGGTCGGCTCGGGAGTGGGCCGCATCGAGCTGGCGCTGGGGAAAGACGTGGAGCGAGCAAATGAGCTTGCGTCAGGGATGACAGAACTCAACCCGGATGTGACGGTTACCGCATTGGGTGAACAGCCCGATTCGCTCACCCAGCTGGTTTTGGGAATCATAGGCAGCCCGGCCTCGCTTGCGACCGTGGGTGCTCTGGTGGCCCGGTTCCCGCGCACCGGCTGGGTAGCCGCACGAACCGATTCGCCGGCGCGCATTGCGGTCCTTCCGTCCGCGTCTCCGTGCCCGCGCTGCGCCGCTGGCGGTTTGCTGTCGCCTTTCGGGGCGCGCGCGGTGAATGCATCGATATTCGCAATGGCAGCTACCGCCGAAGCCTTCAAGCTGCTTGCCGGATACGGCGCGCCGCCCGGCGCGACGCTGGTCGAATTCGACGGATACGAATCGCGTTCGCGTGCAATCGCCCCGGACCCTGCCTGTGAGTGCTGCAAGAGGGGAAGCTAAGGGTGGCGGTTTCACTCTGGCTGTTTGATTTCGACAACACGCTCGCGCGCCTTGAACCGGTAGTGGACTGGGCCGCGAGCCGCCGCGAGCTGGAAGCAATGCTGCGCAACGCCGGCGCGCCGGAACCACTCTTCCAGAAATTCCCCAGGGGCAACCTGGTGCTGTACGAGGCCTACCGATCGCACCTGACCGCGGTGGTGCGAAGAGACGGCGGGCAGCGCGCCGCCATACTTGTCGAGGCCTCGGCGATCATCGAGAAGTACGAGCTTAGAGGGATCGCCAAAGCGGCGCCGCTCGCAGGTGCGCCAGACATCCTGCATGCGATCACCCGCGCCGGGAGCACCGTCGGGATCGTCACGTCCAACTCGTCGCGAACGGTCAGGTCCTGGCTGGAAAAAACCGCGGCCGAACAATCCGTTCAGATCATCGTCGGACGCGACAGCCTGCTCCCGCTCAAACCCGCGCCCGATATGATCGTGGAGGCTCGGAAAACTGCGGGAGTCCCGTCCCACGCAACCACCTACGTCGGAGATACCCCAGGCGATTGCGCGGCCGCGCGTGCCGCGGGCGTGACCTTTTATGGAATTGCCAGCGCGCCGAGTGCCCGCGATGCGTTGTGCGAGGCGGGGGCGAGCGAAATTTTCGCATCGCCGGCGGCTCTGGCCCACCAGAAAAACTTTAGCTCCTCACCATGAATCGGTCGCTCTGCAACCCTGCGGATGGATCTGCTTGTTTGATTAATCTCAATTAAGTAACTTGAAGAGCCTGCTTAGTAATCTATTATTATTCCGAGGGAGACTGCTTACACCGCAATGAGCGAGGGATTCACTCTTTGGTTCACGGGACTGTCGGGGGCCGGCAAGTCCACCATCGCCAACCTGGCTGCCGGAGAATTGCGCGCCCGAGGCCACAGGGTCGAGATTCTCGACGGCGACGAGGTCCGCACCAACCTGTCCAAGGGGCTGGGATTCTCCAAGGAAGACCGCGACACCAATATCCGGCGCATCGGCTACGTCTGCAACCTGCTGGCACGTAACGGCGTAATCGCGATTTCCGCCGCGATCTCGCCCTATCGCGAGATTCGTGACGAAATTCGCCGCAACCATGCGCGCTTTTTCGAAGTGTACATGAAGTGTTCGATCGAAAAGTTGAGCGAGCGCGATGTGAAGGGCCTGTATAAGAAGGCGCTGGCCGGCGAGATCAAGAATTTCACCGGTGTCTCCGATCCATACGAGGAGCCACTGAATGCCGAACTGGTCCTGAACAGCGGGAATGAAAAGGTCGAAGAAAGTCTTCAGAAACTGCTGAGAACCCTCGAAGTGGCGAATTACATCCGGAATGGAGTCGTCCGATGAGTGTACGTGACGACGCGATCGCCGCCCACGGGGGTGGGGAACTAATCGATGCCAAGGCGCCCCCGGCCGAGCGTGACTCGCTTAAGGCCCATGCGGCTTCCCTGCCGGCGGTCAAGCTCGGCGCCCGGGACCTGGCCGATCTCGAGATGATCGCATCGGGCGCCTTCAGCCCCTTGAACGGTTTCATGGGTGAAGCCGACTATCTGCGAAGCCGCGACGAGATGCGGCTTGCCTCGGGAGTGCCCTGGTCTATTCCGATCACCCTGGGAGTGGAGGAGGCAACCGCGCACGGGTTGAAGACCGGCACCGACGTGGCCCTCACTGCGGAAAGTGGCGAGCGCCTGGCAGTGCTGAAGCTCGCTGAAATTTACCGGGTCGATCGCCAGCGTGAAGCTCAGGCGGTATTCGGCACCGCCGAGGACGCACACCCGGGGGCCAGGAACGTGACCTCGACCCCGCCCTTCTGCCTCGCCGGCAAGGTCATCCTGTTCGCGGAAATACCGGGCCGCACTTTTCTGGAATACCGGCTGGAACCGCGCCAGACTCGCGCGGCATTTCGCGAACGGGGATGGAAGAAAATCGTCGCGTTCCAGACCCGCAACCCGACCCATCGCGCTCACGAGTACATCCAGAAGGCCGCGCTCGAAGTCTGCGATGGGTTGCTGGTGCATCCGCTGGTCGGCGAGACCAAGGGCGACGATGTTCCGGCGGCGATCCGGATGGAAACCTACAAGGTTCTGCTCGAGTGCTACTATCCGAAGAACCGCGCGATGCTCTCGGTGATGCCGGCGCACATGCGGTACGGCGGACCGCGGGAAGCAATCCTGCATGCGATCATCCGCCGCAACTACGGGTGCACGCACTTTATCGTGGGACGGGATCACGCGGGCGTCGGCAGCTACTATGGCACCTACGACGCGCAGAAGATGTTCGAGCGTTTTGGTGCCGCCGAGCTGGGCATCACTCCACTGATGTTCGAGAACACCTTCTGGTGCGGCAAGTGCCTGTCGATGGCGTCGTACAAGACCTGCCCGCATACCGATGCCGACCGCCTGCTGCTTTCGGGGACCAAGGTGCGCGAAATGCTGCGCGCCGGGCAGGCGCCGCCGCCCGAGTTCACCCGCCCGGAACTCGCGGCCATCCTGGTCCGCGCAATGCGGGAAACCAAGTAGGCAGCGCTTTAAGAGTTGCACGGATTCCGGCCCGGGATCCGTAGTGGTGGCGGATTCTCTTATTTGGGAAGTGCGCGCTTTTGTGCCGCGCGCGGGGCTCGCTCCGGATCACCTGACCAGGTCCACGCTACTTCGCTGCGGCTGACCCCGACCAGCACGCCGAGGAACTGGTTGGGATGGATGAACATCTCGGCGGCACCCGCCTCGTCATGGCGCCACACGTTGGCCTTCGACCCGGCCGCTTCTATTCGCTGGGCCATCGCACTCACGTCGTCGGTTTCAACGAAGAACATGTACAGTGAGTCGCCGCGCTTGCGATGGTAGCGGCCCATGGCGAGCTCGGGCTTGATGGTCTCTGCGATCTCGATTCGATCGAGCCGCGCCGGGGAATCGTACATGGTGAGCACCCCGGCATAGCCAAAGTCCTTGCTTTCGATCGGTACGAATTTCGCGGGATCGAGCGCGAACAGAGCAGCATATTTGTCCGCGGCCGCCCGCCAGTTGCCGACCACGTTGGTAACTTCGTAGATCCACTTGATCAGTCCCACCGGCGGACGTTCGTGCCTCTGGCTGATTACCACGCGCATTCCCAGGGTCTCGGACGGGTCGAGAAACACCTGCCCCGGGGCCCGCTTTAATTTCGCGCCCTGCTTTTCGAGATGGTGCGCCGCGGCATCGAGATCGTCGACCGAAAATCCGGCCGCGAACAACCCCGACCCCCAACGATCGACGAAATCCTTCACCGGTCCCGCACCGTCCGGCTCCACCAGTTCGAGAAGACTGGTTCCGGCTTGCATGGTCGCACGCCGTGCGCACAGCGGCGCCACCTGATCGCGGCGCAGAGCTTCAGCGCCAAACACCGCCGTGGCGATCTTCTCGGCGTGGTTGAGATCTGCAACCGCGATTTGCACCCGATCCACGCGTTTCAGCATCGTCGTAGTCCTCTCTCGACTGAGCACCCTTCGGCGCTTTCGGTGACAGTCGGAACTCAGGCTGGACCGGTCCTCCGGCAGGACTTGATTAGTTCAACTCACTGCAGTGGAGGTTCATCATCTTCGGGCTGAATGATCGGCGAACCATGATGCACCACCATCAGCCACCGCTCCCCGCAGCGCTCGAACACGTTGGTGGTCAGCACCTGCGAGCGCGAAATTCCCTCGTAGCCGCGCTGGGTGAGATTTTCCTGCACGATCACGACCGCGAGGTCGCCGCTGATCATCACATCCATCTCGCCAAGCTCGAATTTCATCTCAAAGGCGCTTTCGAAAATTCGCTCCCAGCTGGTCATGACGGCGCCCCATCCGAGCAGCTTGCGCCATCCCGGATGGATGCACACGATGCGCTGATCCTGGAGCCAGACCGACTCCATCTTTCCGACCTCGAGACTTTCGAAAGCGTCGTAAAAGGCGCGATTTGCCGCGACCACTGCCTCACGATCGTTCATGACCACACCAACCAGCCCAAGCCTATTGATTGTCCGGACGCGGAGCCAGCGTTTCAAATCAGCCAGGCCGCGAGGCCAGTATCGCAGCAAGCGCCGCGCCGGATGCTCGGTTTGCAATCGCGTCCGCCACCAACTGCGCGATTTTCCTGCTGGCTTGCGGGGTCGGTAGCCCTCCCGGATGGATATTCGATATCACCGTGCGGTCCGGTTCCCGCGAGGTGAGCCGCGGGCGCCAGAGGACATAGGCGCTTAAGCTCGCGGCGCTCGCCAGCCCCGGGCGTTCGCCGATAATCATCACGATCAGGTCGGGCCGAACGATCTCACCGAGGTGGTCCTGAATTCGAACTCGTGCGTTGCGGATGAAGATCGGAGGCTTGAGAATGCGATATCGGCCCCGCAGCTTTTGCCGCACCGCGCGGACCAGGCCGGGGGCGTGCTGCTGGACCGCTGCGCAGGAGAGACCGTCACCGACGCAAATCATCACGGTGGGGACTCCGCGGGCGACCTTGCGCCGCAAAGGCTTTAACCGCGCCGCGTCGGCTGCTTTGAGCCGGCGCCCCAGCTCCGGTCGCAGCAGATAGGTTTCGCGCGATTCGGCCCGGCTGCCCACCTCAAACATGCCGTGGCGGCTCCCCCAGGCTGCGGGAAGCTCGTTGCGGACCGCGTCAACTGCGCGCGCGTGGTCGGCGCGAAACGAGAGCAGGGCCGCGGTCGGATAGCGCGTCCCGGCGCGTCCAATGCCCAGTCGCGCGGGGGTGGCACGGCTTAGGCGGTCGAAACCCGCCGGCGAGATGTCCGCGGCAGTGAGGTCTTGCGCCGCAGCAGCGACTTCGGGTTTCCCGCCCGCGCGGTTAGCTTCCCGTCGCACAGGATTCCTCGCTGTTCGCACCATCGTTCGAACTCCGGCGCCGGTCTGAGATGCAGCACCGCACGCAGGGCCGCCGCATCGTGATAACTGGTGCACTGATACGAGAGCATCACGTCGTCGCCCATCGGCACCGCCATGAAGTAGTTGCACCCCGCGGCCGCGAGCAGCAGCGCGAGGTTCTCGCAGTCGTTCTGGTCGGCACGCGCGTGATTTGTATAGCAGGCGTCGGCACCGTGCGGCACGCCGAGAAGCTTGCCCATCAGGTGGTCCTCCAGTCCCGCGCGCGTGATCTGCTTGGCGTCGTAGAGATATTCGGGGCCGATGAATCCCACCACCGTGTTGACTAGCAACGGCGCGTAGCGGCGGGCCAGCCCGTAGCAGCGCGCTTCCAGGGTAACCTGGTCTGCTCCTTCGTGCGCATTCGCGGAAAGCTCGGAGCCCTGGCCGGTCTCGAAGTACAGCAGATTGGGAGCGTCGAGCGCGCCGCGCTCGCGAATCGCCGCCGCACCCTCATCGAGCATCGCCACGGTGATTCCGAATCCCGTGTTGCCCTTTTCGGTACCGGCGAGACTCTGAAACAGAATGTCGATTGGCGCTCCGCCTTCGAGCGCGCGAATTTGCGTGGTGAGGTGGCCGAGCACGCAGTTCTGGGTCGGAACCTCGGTGCGGGCAATGATGTCCGCGAGCAGGTCGAGCAAGCGACGCAGGTTGTCGGGGTCGTCGATGCACGGATTTATCCCGATCAGCGCGTCGCCGCATCCGTAAGCGAGACCTTCATAGGTCGCCGCCGCGATGCCTTCCAGATTGTCGCGCGGATGGTTGGGTTGCAGGCGCGTGGAAAGCCGTCCGCTGAGACCCAGGGTGGTGCGTGCCCTGGTGACCACGCGAACCTTGCCTGCGATCGTGATCAGGTCGAGGTTCGAACAGAGCTTCGCGACCGCGGCGGCGCACTCGGCGGTAATCCCGCGTCCGGCGGCGGCGATTTGCTCGCCGCTGGTCGGGTCGTCGAGCAGCCATTCGCGAAACTCGCCGATGGTTCGATTCTTGTGGCGCGCAAACTCGCGCCGGTCGATGGCATCGTCGATGGTGCGGGTGACTTCATCCCGTTCGTAGCTGACCACCGGATGATTGCGCAGGTCATTAATCGTGAGGTCGGCGAGTACCATCTTCGCCGCGATGCGCTCGCGCTCGCTGCGCGCGGCAAGATTGGCGAGTTGGTCGCCCGAACGCGCCTCGTTGGCACGCGCCAGCACCTCGCGCACCGAATCGAAACGGTAAGAGGTGCCGAACAGCCGGGTCGAGAGCTTCATCGCCGTCTAGAAATGGAAAACCCGCACCCCGCTTAGCAGGCCCACGCGCCATTCGAGCAGTTCCAGTACATGAGCCGGGTTGTCGGCATCGAGATTCGCGTGACGCAGATATTCGACCGCCGCGCGATCGCCTGACTCGGTTACGGTTAGCAGGTCAAAGCGCAACCACGTGAAACGACGGAAGGCAGCCGCCGCATAGTCTTCGATTTCTGCATGGCCCCGCAGGTAGGAACGACCCAGCTCCGGACGCAGCGCCGCGACCTTGCCGCTGGCATGGGTCGCATCTGCTGCGTAGAGAGCAACGACCCGCGCCGGATCGCGGCTTTCCCAGGCGTTCTTCCAGGCCACCACCCGCGGACTAGCCGGACTGTCAGGCATGTCGGCCAGTTTGCTCCTATTCACGCATCGGAGGGAAGAAATGCGCTTCTCGCTTCCCCGCCGCACCAATCAGCGCCTCGAAACCACCGGGAGGGTCAGGTGCGACGCGAAGCTGCGGTCATGCATGATCGTCTGCAGCGCGGGTCGCAGCTCCGCGTCGGCGAACTGCTCGTGGCCGGTGTTCGGGTTGCGATCGAAGCGCGGAAAATTCGACGAGCTTACCTCCAACCGTATCCGATGACCCGCCTGGAACACGTTGGAGGTGTTCCACATGTCGATCCTGAATTCCGTCACCTTGCCCGGCGCGAGGAGCTTCTGCTCGGCCTGCGATTCCCGAAATCGCGCCCGCATGATGCCGTCGGTCAGGTTTCGCGCCATCCCGCACGGGCTGACGTCGACCAGCTTGGCCGTGAAGTCGGTATCCGGAGCCGATGACGCGGCGTAGAGCGTCAACGTGATCGGCCCGGTCACCTCGACCTCCTCGTCGAGCGGTTCGGTCGAATAGACCAGCACGTCGGCGCGATGCTCCACGCTGCCCTGGTCGAAGGCGCCGCCCGGCAGGGCGCCGGGGTAGCAGCACAGCCCACCCCCCACGGTGGGAACCGGATCGATCGGATTGTAGAGGAAATTGTCCGGCGGTTCGTTGCCCGGCGCCTCGGTCGAAAGCGCACCGTCACCATACATGCTGTTGGCGCGCCCGCGGCTGTGAAAATAGTAACGGCGAAACTCGGTACCGGGAGGCGGCCATTCCTTTTCCTCCCGCCATTGATTGATTCCCATCACGAAAATTCGTACCGGCGGCGCTGGCGCGCCCTCTTTGCCTTTCAGATGCTGATCGAAGAAGCGCAGTTGCACGCCATCGATGTCAGCCGACAGCGCACCGGTCTGGTACCCGAAATCCATCGCCCCGACCACATTCTGGAACGGCACCGCGTGGTGCCAGGGGCCGACCATCAGGCGCTGGCCGCTGCGCGCCAGCTCCGAGGCGCCGCGCGCGCGCATCCCCAGAAAGTTTCGCAGCGTGCCGCCCTGGAAGATGTCGTACCATCCGCCGATATTCAGCGCCGGCACGTTAATCTTCGCGTGATGTTCCTCGATGCTCAGCTTGCGCCAGTAGCTGTCGAGCGAGGGATGCGCGAGCCAATCGAAGAAATAGGGGGCGCCGGCGCGGAACATCGGAAATTCCCTGAGCGGCACATGCTTCATGGTCTCGAGCATCGTGTCGATCGAACCAATCGTGCGTCCCAATTCCTGGTTGAGGGCCGGATTGTTTGCCCGTTCGCGCAACAAGTTGGGGGTGGCCAGCGCGCCCATGGTCCAGCTCACGTTGAAAAACAGCGCAAACGCGCCACCCTGATAGGTCCAGCCGTCGTGATAGTCGCTCGCCGTGATCGAGGGGACCATCGCCTTGAGGCTGGGCGGGGTCTCGATCGCCGCAAGCCACTGGGTCGCGCCCATATACGATGCGCCGTAGGTCGCGACCTTGCCGTCGGCCCACGGCTGCCGAGCCGCCCATTCAATGGTGTCGTAACCGTCGCGCGTTTCGACCGTGAAGCAGTCAAACACCCCGTCGGAGGCGTAACGTCCGCGGCAATCCTGCACCATGACGTTGTAGCCCGCCTCGGCGGCGCGCATGGCATCGAGCGTCATCGAAAACACCATCGGCATCGCCTTGTTGTAAGGTGTTCGATTGAGCAGCACCGGCAATTTTTCGGGAGAGTCGGGTCGATAGAGATCGGCGCGCAGGATAGTCCCGTCGCGCATCGGCACTTCGATATTCTTCTCAACGATGATTCGCGCCATCGCTGCTCACCTCGCACTCAGGACATCCGCAGATTACATAGATTCGCCAATAGACCCAATAACGCCGCGCAATTGCTGGATTATTTTTCGTCTGATCACCATAGAGCCGAAGCCCTCAGGTTGCCTTGATACTGTTCCGCTCCGCGATGATCGGACCGGCCCGACAGTCCTCAGCTAAAGGGTCCAGGTCGAGTCCAGGTTCTTCCGGTGCCGGCTTCTGCCACCCTTCAGATTTCAGAGTGCTCCGGCATCGCTATGGGAGCGGTTCGCGCGAACTGGACACGGGCTTTATTTATCCTCACGACAGGAATGCTATCAGACCGGATCAGGTATAGTTGCAAGCTTAGACACGCTTTTAGCTTGGAACGTATGACTTAAGAGTAAATTTCGTCGGCTTCCGAGATGGTCTATGAGAAGCAGGCGATAAATTATATCGGCCCCGGACTGATCGGTTTCGGAGCTCTGATCGTTCTTCTGGTCGTCGGTCAGTTCACGCTTATGTTTCGGAGAGCGTGCCTTCGAAGGGTATCTAGCGATGGCCAACAGTGCTGCACCCTCGATCACTCCAATGGGCGAGTTCTTCTAAATCCCCCAGTGGCGCCGGCGTCGAACGAATGACGCAGGTCGCGACGCGTAAGGTGCACCGCGTCCGTTAGAGCTCGCCGATCCTGATCCAAGTTCGCCACGACGCTATTTTTGCTTCAACCGTGAATCGTACGCGACCGCGCAGACGCCGAGGAGGCCTTTTGAAACCGCGGCTTGACAGGGTCTCGTTCGAGCACGGTCACGGATCCTAACCGAGATAATATTACAATTCGCTTTGTAATAACGACGAACGGAGCGTCGCCTTCATCTGTTTTCCCCCGCTTTTTCAGATGGCACGTTCCCTGCTGAGCGGGTTGTGTGCGCATCCTCATACAGCCTACGCTTTTGAGCAGAGACAACACCTTGAAAGCCGCGCTCCGTGTCCTGCAGGCAAACGGGATAACCGTTAGCGGAAGCTGGTTTGACAACGCAGATGTTGTTTTAACGGTGGATGAGCAGGATGTTCAGAAAGCCAGGGCAGCTCTCGCCAAGGCCGGGTTCGTCGTCGCCACTGCGCAAAATGGCCGGTAACCACGCTCAGCCCTAATAGACAGCTCTGAAAACAACCAGTTAATTAACAACCAGTTAATTAATTTAACTGACCGACGTAGCGCCCCGAGAAGGTTTGGTGGCGCGGAACGAAAACTGGCGGGGGCGGTCAGCATCGAACTGTCTTCGCAATTCCTGGTGCGCAGCTTGAGGGCGAGCATTTCACCTGTGCGCTTAGAAAGCCGTGGACGACGGCGTGCGGGTCTCCGCCGAACGCAGACTGGGCGCAAACGGTCAGGTTTCTAAGTCCCCGAAATCTGCGTAATCTGCGAACCATGCGGGTGCGCACTCCTCTCTCAATTACGCTGTTGCTCGCGCTGGCGGGCATGGTGGGCGCCGCCGAGACCGGTAATCTCAGGCTCGACGTGCTCGGCGACATCGGCGCCGGCGCTCAGAACGCCGCCCGGATTATAGGCACCGATGGAAAGGTCGCAGCGGAAGTCCACGCGGGTTCCTCGGTGGCGCTCGCGCCCGGCGACTACAAAATGGTCCTGCCGCTGGTCGGTGGCACAATTACCAAAGACGACATCCGAATCGAGCCGGGACGCACCCGGACCGTGATGATCGACAACGCCGCGGTAATGGAAGTGATCGTGAAAGACCGCCACGGCAAAGATCCCGGCTTCGGAGTGACCGTAACTTCCTCGAGCCCACCCCACTCCAAAATCACCAGCTTCAACACCGGGGAGAAGTTTCTGTTCGCGCCGATGCTGGTCGATGTCCACGTCGATGCGCCCCCCCAAGGCTACGACTGGAGCGCCGTCGCACTGAAGCCGGGCCAGCGCGCACGGCTTTCCATGGGCGAGGTGGTTCCCGCGGAGCTGGACGTGCAAACCATGCTCCACCAGGCACCCATCGACCACAACACTCACGTCATCGTGTTTCGCGCCGGAACCCAGAGCCGCGCCGGCGACAGCCCGCCCGGCACCCCGCACCAGTTCAAGCTTGACCCGGGCGACTATGATGTCTATGTCGAGAACGGCTCGGGCAGTGGACGCCCGACCGCGACGGTATCCGGAATCCACCTGGAGTCTGGCACCAAACTGGAAAAAACCGTTCCAATGGATTGAGGAGAGATCGATAATCGATGGCAAGCGAACGGCAGCGCGAAATCAAACGGCGGCGTAAACGTCGCGAAAAAAGAGTCAAGGCGAAAATCCGCGAGGCGCGCAAGCATCGAAGGAAACGCGCCTGACGCGACAGAAACCTGACGCAGCGCGAGCCGGACGGAGCGCGCCCGAGCTCGCGGAGGAGATCTTTTCTATGGCCTACGAAACGCTTTTGTACGAAGTTGCCGACGAGATCGCCACGATCACTCTCAATCGCCCGGCCAAGATGAACGCCTACACCGCCGAAATGGGTCGCGAGATGGCCGAGGCCATGCTGCAGGCCGACCGCGACCGCAGCGCGCGGGTCGTCATAATGACCGGGGCGGGCGAGCGCGCCTTCTGCGCGGGAGCGGACATGAGCATGTTTGCTTCTAACATCAAGACGCGTGAACAGCACGGCAACGTCGACGAAGGGCGCGGCGGCGGCATCTCGCTACCCGTCATCATGCGCAATCTCTCCAAGCCCACGATTGCGGCGATCAACGGATATGCGCTCGGGGTCGGATGTACCATGACGCTGCTGTTCGATGTGCGCATCGCGTCCGACAACGCGAAGCTCGGGGTAATTTTTCCCCGCGTCGGCCTGATGAGCGAGCTCGGCTCCAGCTACCTGATGCCCCGCTTGATCGGCTTGTCCCGCACCGCCGAGATGATGCTGACCGGCCGCCAGTACACCGCGCAGGAGTGCCTCGCGATGGGCCTGGTGAGCCAGGTCGTGCCGGCCGCAGAACTGAAGGCAAAGTCGCGCGAACTGGCCTCCGACATGCTCCAGTGCTCGCCCTTCTCACTGGCGATGACGCGCAAGGCGCTCTACCAGGGACTGGAAGGAAACCTCGAAAGCGCGATGCAATTTGAGGGGTTCGCACTCGAGAAATGCTACGTGTCGCCCGAGCACAAGGAATACGTGTCGGCCTTTTTAGAAAAGCGCAAGCCCGACTTCGGAAAGCTCAGAAAGTAACCGGTGCCCAACCCAAGTGGCGGTTGACCCATTGCGAGACCGGGGTTAAATTGATTTGATACTTAGTTGGTTTTCTTTATCACAAATAAGCAACCGGCAGAGGTTGAAGTAACCCGAAATAGTGGCAAATTTGGAGAGCAGGCTTCATCAGCAAGCTCTCCCTGAGACTGAGCATCGGGACTGGATCGCGGGACCTCGGCAAAACAACGTGAAAAGGCAGGTATAAGGACCATGGCACTTCATATAGGCAGTGTCGCTCCGGATTTCACCCAGGAGTCGACCGAAGGAACGATCAAGTTTCACGAGTGGATGGGAAACGGCTGGGCGGTCCTGTTCTCCCATCCCAAGGACTTCACCCCGGTGTGCACGACCGAGTTGGGCCGGGTTGCCAAGCTCAAGCCGGAGTTTGAAAAGCGCGGCATCAAGACGATCGCCGTCAGCGTGGACGACGTCGACTCGCACAAGCGGTGGATCAATGACATCGAAGAGACCCAGAACGTTAAGATGAATTTTCCCATCCTGGGCGATTCCGACAAGAAGGTCTCGAAGCTCTACGACATGATCCATCCGGAGTGGAACGACACCCTCACGGTCCGCTCGGTGTTCGTCATCGACCAAAACAAGAAGGTTCGCCTCATCATCACCTATCCCGCCAGCACCGGCCGGAACTTCGATGAGATTTTGCGCGCGATCGATTCACTGCAGCTCACCGACAAGTATTCGGTTGCGACCGGAGTGGACTGGAAGCATGGCGACAATTGCATCATCATTCCGTCGCTCACCGATCCCAAAGTTCTGAAGGAGAAATTCCCCAAGGGCTACCACGAAGTGAAGCCCTATCTGCGGCTCACGCCCGATCCTTCCAAGTAGGCGACTGTCGTCACACAAAAAACCCCGGCCCGCAACGGCGCGCCGGGGTTTCTTTTCCGGGTAAGTGGTCTACGCACTATGGCCCCAACTTCGGCACGAGGATGCCAATGTCGGGCGTACCCCAACCGGTTGCCCGATCGTAACCCGGCTTCGCCTTGTAGCCCGCGACGCCGTTGAAGCTGTCGTTCCCTATCGTCACGTCATGCAGTCCCGAAGAGGTGGTGTTGCCCAGGGGGCCCAGCGCGTAGAGCTTCGCGTTAATATTGCCCGACCGCGTCATTCCCCCACTCTGTGCCGCGAGTGCGCTGATCCCGGCCCACACGGGCGTTGCCAGACTGGTGCCCCCTGCGATCGCAAACTCCGCAGGATTTCCGACCGCGATTAAAAACCCGGGAGCAAAGGCCGAGGCGCCCAACGAGATATCGGGAATGTCCCGGCGCTGGTCCTTGGGAAAAACGCCTGACTGGAAGCCGGGCTTTGCGAAGACCGAGCTTCGTCCGCCACCGCTTGCCCCGCGCATCGACGCTGGAATCGGGGCCTTGTCGTGCCATACCGATTCGGTTGTATAGCCGACGACATTGCCGTTACTGTCGAAGGCGGGAGTAAATTGTGTTCCGCCGACCGCGGTAACGTGCGGATCCGCCGCCAGCTCGCTGACCCTGGGTGGGCCATTGGCAACCACGCATCCGCTGCTGGTCGCTTTCACCCCGGCCGCGCCCTCATCGCCAGTCGCTGCGAACACCGCCTGTCCCTGGGCTTCGGCCTGGGCCAGGATGGGATCGAGCGCGCCGGTAAAGAAGGAGGAACCCGCGCCACAGAATTCGAAGCTCAGGCTGATAGCGCCACAAGCATTGTCGCTCACCGCGCGCCCGAGGGCATCCAGCGGCGCGTTGGGGCCCGCGCCGAGGTATGCGGCGATCGGAGCGCCGGGCGCCGCAACATGAGCATACTCGACATCCAGGTCCGATTCCGATCGAGCGGTGGGCGAACTCGTTCCCGGATTGGTTCCGTCGGCGAGAACCCGCGCGACGGTAATGGCCGGCAGGCCAAACGTCGCATCAAACACGGCAAGTGCGTCATCGTCGAAATCGGCCGTCTCGATCAGCGCGATACAATCGGTTCCTGCGCCGGTGGTGCCGGCGCTGTTGAGCCCGGTCTCGTTGTAGAACGTCCACAGGTCCCTCGGACCGAACACGGTCGTGCCGCCTTCAGTCGCCTGGGGGATGACCCCGGTGGGGGCGGTAACCAGGTTGTTCTTGAAGCGCAGGGTGTTTCCGAGTCCATGAATCGAGCCGATCAGGGGCGCAACCGACGCGGGAACCTGCGGGTCATTGAGATTGGCGTAAGTCGCGCCGTCGGCACTGGTTGCGATCTTTACGGCGAAGGTTTTTTGCACGGTGGCCGCGGCCCCGGTCGCGACGACTTCGCGCCCTGCCTCGCCCCCTGATTCGACGGACAGGCCGCTGCTGGTCAACCACCCCTCGACGGCGGCACGGTCGTCCGCCGTCGGCCCGAAGCGATCGCTGAATTCCGCGGGGGTGAGCCACCGATGGTACTGCGGCGACGACGGGTCCTGCTGCTCGGCGATCAGCTCTTCCAACTGCTCGCGATTGCGAAGCGCGAGCACCAGCGTGATACGGAGTTGCCGGTCCGCAGCCATTTCGCTGGTGGTCAGCTCGGCGGCTTCGTCCGGGTGGTTGCCTGGAATCGTAATCTTCGAATCGGCCGAAAAAACCGGAGCGGCTGCTACGGTGAGAATCAGGATCGCCGCGGCCAATCCAGCGATGTGTTCGAAATGGATAGTCGGAAGCACTGACGACACAATTGTTACCCCTGCCCGGGCATTTTTTAGTGCACGGCCGGGTCACGCAAGGCCTTTTCTGACCTTAACTGCTCGAGGCGCTCACTTCCTCAAATTTCGGCCACCGCCCGCCGGTGTGTGACCACCGGGACGATTTTTGCGCGACCGCGGTACGTTGACAGACGAACGATGGCGCCGGAAAATTACCGGATAATGGCGAGAATTACCGTAGAAGATTGCCTTGAACAGATCCCCAACCGCTTCGAATTGGTCCTCGGAGCCGCCAAGCGCGCCAAGCAGTTGCTCAAAGGCGCGCGGCCACTAGTGGAAAGTGATAATAAGGAAGTCGTGACGGCGCTTCGCGAGATCGCCGCCACCAAGGTCACGCTCGAAGAGCCGCAGGAGAAGTAGTTCTCCGAAGTCCGCCGCGATCGATTCATAACGGGCGGATTGCGGATATTCGCGCGCGGCCTTCACGCGGCGTTCTTGATTCGCCGGATCCGGTCCCATGGCCCGCAAAGCTGGCAATACTACGTCCAGGCCGCCGCGTGGATCACGGCGGCGAGCGTCGCCACGCACGGCCGACGAGCCGGTCGTGGTCGACGATTCAATCGGCGACGACCAAGCTCCGGTGATCGAGGTCGAAGAGTTCCACCCCGTCGATACCGACGAGGACGAAGCTCTCGATTCTGAATACCCGCGTCGAGGGCCCGCCGACCAGACCGCAAAGGAGAACTCCGAGACCGGCGAGGGCGGCGCGCTGGTCCCGCTCGATCCGCTGGGCCGTTACCTGGCCGAGATTCGGCGCTTTCCCTTGCTCACTCGCGAGGAAGAAGCCGAGATCGCCAAGCGCTACCATCGACATCAGGATCGCGAGGATGCGTTTAGGCTGGTCACCGCAAACCTGCGGCTGGTCGTCAAGATCGCACTCGAATTCGCCCGCGCCTCGAGAAACGTTCTCGACCTCATCCAGGAGGGCAATGTCGGGCTGATGGAAGCGGTCAAGAATTTCGACCCGTATCGCGGCATCCGCTTCCCTTCCTACGCGGTGTGGTGGGTTCGCGCCTACATCTATCGCTACCTGATTAACAACTGGCGGCTGGTGAAGATCGGAACCACCCAGGCGCAGCGCAAACTTTTCTTCAATCTGCGCAAAGAAAGCGACCGACTCGAAGCTCAGGGCTTCCGGCCCGAACCCAAGCTGCTCGCGCAACGGATGGGAGTGAAGGAAAGCGAGGTGCGCGAGATGCAGGATCGGATGTCACAGAGCGAGGTATCGCTGGATCAGCCGAGCGGGCAGTCCGAGGATGTGGCCCTGGTGGAGGTGCTTCCGGACGATTCGCACAATCCCGAAGAGGCCGCCGCCGCGGACGAATGGCGAAACTTCGCGCGCGAGCGCGTCGAGGAATTCGCGGCGACCCTCAAGGACAAGGAACTTGAGATTTTCAACCAGCGGCTTCTGACCGAAGACCCCGCAACCCTGCAGGAAATCGGGCAACGCTTTGGAATCAGCCGCGAGCGGGTGCGGCAAATCGAGACCCGGCTCAAGAATCGGCTGCGCGATTTCATCCGCGGAAAAGCAGCCGACGTCGACCAAGCCACCTAACAGGCATAGAGCATCCGGCCTGCCGCCACCCGCAGCCTGCGGATTTCATGCGCTCGCCTTGCTGCCCTCCCCCAGCAAAGCGATAATGCCAAAATCGATGCCAGACCGTACCTGCGCGCTGGTTGTTATTGGAAACGAGATCCTGTCCGGCAAGGTGCAGGACTCCAATGCGTACTTCGCCGCGCGCGAGTTGCGCAAGCTTGGGGTATCGCTGCAACGCGTGACCGTGGTTCCGGACGAGGTTCCCAGAATCGCCGAAGAAGTCGCTTACTGCTCCGCGCACTTTGACATCGTTATTACTTCCGGCGGAGTGGGGCCCACTCACGACGACCTCACCATGGAAGGTGTCGCCGCCGCCTTCGGGCGCAGGATCGTGGTTCACCCCGACCTGGAGCGGCTCATCCGCAATCACTTCGTCGGACGCGTGAATGCCGCCGGGCTCAAGATGGCGGAGGTACCCGAGGGCGTCATCTTGAACGATGAGGGCGACATCCGGTTTCCCACCGTCCAAATAGAAAATGTCTACGTGCTGCCCGGCATCCCACAGCTTTTCGAAGCGAAGTTAAACGCGCTTAAGCCGCGCTTCGCTTCAGACCCGTACTACCTCCGCACCATCTATACGAGCGCGACCGAGGGCGCCATCGCCGAGCACCTGAATGCTTGCCTGGTTAAGTTCCCGGAACTGATGCTGGGTTCGTATCCGCGCATCGGACATCCCGACTACCGCGTCAAGCTGACGCTCGAGTCCAAGGATGCCGAGTACCTCGATCGCGCATTTCATCATCTTTTGACGCTCCTCCCCCAAGACATGGTCGTTAAAATCGAGTAGTATCGTTCTAGTGACGCATTGTTAAGGTGGGGTTGAGAAGGAGGAGGAAGAGGACAATGGGCAGGATTCGTTCACCGTTTGTGGCGACATTGCTCGCCGCGATTCTCGTATCATTTATCGCAGGTAATGCTCTGGCACAGGATGCATCGGCTCCGTCGGCGCCGGGATCCTCATCTGCAAGCCCGCAGGTTCAGCAGCCCGAAACCGGCGTGAACTGGCCTGGAGCCGGCTACGGCGCAGTGGCGCTTTTCGGCAATCTGCTTTATTTTCCGGCCAAGCTGGTCTACGCGGTCGTCGGGACTGTCGTCGCCGGAGGAACCTATGCGGTAACCGCGGGCAACACCCAAGCTACGAGCACGGTCTTGCGCAGCGCGCTGGGCGGAGACTACGTGTTAACGCCGCAAATGGTCGCAGGCCAGCAACCAATCAATTTCAGCGGCCCGAGAGAAACGCCGCCGCCCGCAACCGCGGATGCAACGGCACCGGCCAGCAGCACCGTCCAGCCGATCACTCCCCTTCCTCCGCTGTCCTCGGCGCCGGGAGCCGCGCCTTCGATCGCCAGCGGAACTTCGCAGCCGATGGACGCGGGCAGCGGGCCGGTGAATTCGAAGGCTGAGACCAAGTCTCCCAAGAGCATCGAGTAGAGAGGACTCCCCGGTAGAGTCCGCGCATATCTGCGGGGGCTCAACCTGGCTGGCACCCACATGAAGAAGGCCCGCTTCATCTGGAAATCGACCTGAACCAGCTGTCGCAACGCAAGAAGTTTCTTGCGCAACGATCTCAAGGTCGAACTTGAAGAGCGCGACTACGCCAGAACCCCGCTCGATCTCGCCGAACTCAAGGACCTGTTCAAGGGACACGACCCGCGCGATTTTCTGAGCACGAAGAGTCCGACCTTCAAAGCGATGGGCTTGCAGGACAAGAAGCTGACTGCCGAGCAGGCCCTCAAGCTGATGGCGCAGGAACCCAATTTAATTAGGCGCCCCCTGGTAGTCGTCGGACACGAGATAATCGCGGGGCTGGATCGCGACCGCCTCAAACAAGCACTGCGCTGAGTCCTTCTCGGTTATCTTGCGTTTCGTGCCGACCCCTCCCTTGGACAAGGGGCGGGAATCGGTGCTACCACCCGAGCTAACTGAGGTTACCCATGGGGTTCTCCGAGGAACTGTTTTTCGCACCGGCGGGCCGGCTCGTCGCGATGCTCAAGGCGCGCGAAATTTCCGCGGCCGAAATCACCCAACAATTCTTCAAACGAATCGACGCGCTCAATCCCGGCTTGAACGCCGTCATCACTCTGGTCAAGGAGCGCGCTACGCGTGAAGCCGCCGAGTCCGATCGGCGGCTGGCGGGCAGCGGTGAAGCGCGGCCGCTCGAGGGTCTGCCCGTCACGATCAAGGATTCGATCATTACCGAAGGGGTGCGCTCGACCTGGGGAATGAAGATCTTCGAACACTATGTCTCCGACACCGATGCGCCCGTGGTCGCACGCTTGCGCGCGGCGGGCGCGGTGGTGCTCGGCAAGACCAACACCCCCGAAATGACCTTCGATTACGACTGCGACAATCCTCTGTTCGGGCCGACTCGAAATCCGTGGAATCGGGAACGCGTGCCGGGTGGATCGAGCGGGGGTGAAGCTGCGGCACTGGCGGCGGGCATGTCACCGTTGGGACTGGGCTCCGACTACGGTGGATCGATTCGGGTGCCTGCCCACTTCTGCGGCATCGTCGGACTCAAGCCGAGTTGGGGAACGATTCCGTTGGCAGGACATATGTCGCCGGGGCCGGCGGCGCCGCCCGGAATTTCCCACATGGCGACGCTCGGGCCGATGGCGCGATACGTCGACGACCTGACCCTGGCCTACAACGTCATCAAGGGAGCGCATTGGAGCGCGCCCTACACCGCGCCGACTCCCCAAGCGCACCCGGAGCGCATCGAGGTGAAGAAGCTGCGCTGCGCGTTCTTCACCGCGGGAGGCGGTGAGGTGCCGGTGGCTCGCGACATCCGCGCGGCTACCGAGCGCGCGGCCGGGGCGCTGGCCAGATCCGGGCTGAGCGTGGAGGAGGCGCAGCCACCCATCCAGGATGCCGCGCGCCTGTGGATGGACTACGCTACGGCCGACGGCGGCACGCTCCTGCGCCAGACGCTGGGGGATAAGATCAACCTTTCGCGCGAGCGCCTGCGCAGCGGATTGCTCGCGCCTTCCGAGCCCAAGTCGGCCGCCGAATTCTTTCTCGCTTCCATCGCGCGCGATACCTTCCGCGTCGAGCTGGCCAGGTTCATGGAGCGCTATCCGATCCTGATCTGTCCGCCGTTCTGCGCCACCGCATTCGCGGAAGGCAAGCAGACCGTGGACATCGACGGCACCGAATATCCGCTGTTCAGGGCGAACTGGCCGGTCCTGTTCGGAAACTGCGCAGGCTTGCCGGGAGCGGTGGTGCCGGCAGGCCGCGACCACCAGGGACTTCCCACCGGAGTTCAGATAGTGGGTCGCGCATTCGCCGAAGAGGAGGTGCTGGCGGTAGCGAAACTGCTGGAACAGGAACTTGGAGGATTCCAAGCCCCGCCGGTCTAGGGGGTAAATCCGGCAGTCGGCCAGGTCGCGGCGCTTTTTGGCCGCGGCGGCCGGAGTGGGCGGCAGCGCCCTGCGGTTCTCTTGCTAGGCGAGCTTTTCGACCTTCTCGGTGCCGTCGCGATTGCCATCGGGCGTCGCTCGTTCCACACGCTCGCTGCGGGAGCTGCGCTCGGCCCGCTCGGAGCGGCCCGGCTTGGCGGCGCCATTATTGTGGGTCAGCACCTCGATAAACTTGCGCACCGCCGGCGATAGTTCGCGGCCGCGCTTGTAGATGATGGCCAACGGCCGGGTAAAGGTTCCTTCCGAGAATTCCAGCATCTTGAGGGTGCCGCGCGAAACTTCGTTCTCCACCGTCATCCTCGGAACGATCGCGCATCCGAGACCGATCTCGACGGCGCGCTTGATGGTCTCGATATTGTCGAACTCCAGCACGTACTGCGGCTTGACGCCGTGGTCGCGCAGGATGCGATCCGATGCTTTGCGGGTCGCGATGTCACGCTCGTAGCCGACGAACTTCTGCCCCGAAAGGGCGCCCACGCTGACCTTGTTGTGTTTGGCGAGCTGACTGTCGGGGGGCACCACCAGGACCAGTTCATCATGCCGAAACGCGATCGACACGATCTGGCTGCGCTTGGCCGGATACGCCACCACGCCCAGATCGATTTTGCCTTCCACCAGGTCTTCGTAAATTTTGTTGGAGCGCAGGTATTCGAGATGGACGTTGACGGCAGGATAGTTGCGCAAAAACTCGGTCAGGTAGGGCGGGAGCTCGTGGAGTCCGACGCTGTACACGGTGCCAACCCGAATCGAGCCTGCCACCACCGAACCGATCTCGCGCAGGCGATTTTCCAGCTCCATGAAGCGCCGTACGATCTCTTTGCTGGCGGTATAGAGAATCTGGCCCGCGGGAGTTGGTTTGACTCCAGCACGTCCGCGTTCTATCAATCGGCAATCGTACTTTTCCTCCAGGCTGCGGACCTGCTGGCTGACCGCCGACTGGGTTACAAAGTTTTGCGACGCGGCATAAGAAAAGCTTCCACTTTCGATTATGTCGCAGAAAACCTTTAACGTTTCTATGTGCATACTACCTTACGAAATGCTGATTTGTTGCATTAGGCTACGTGATACTCGGAAGTGAGGCAACCAGTAGCCCAATTAAACTCCCACGGCCTTCCCAATTACCCTGCGGAAAGCGCCAACACGGGTCAAGAGAGTCCCCTCAGCGAAGTCCACGGATCCCGCAACCAGCCCTCTCTAATCGACGCTTGGGCGCGTCAATTTTCCCTGTAAAACCCTACGTATTCCTTCAAAACATCAAATGGAGCGTAACATGCCGGAATTGTTAAGAGATTTGGATTTCTTCCATCTGGACGACCTGCTCACCCCCGAAGAACGCGCAACCCGCGACACCGTGCGCCGGTTCGTCACCCGTGAGGTGCTGCCCGACATCGAGCACCACTTCGCCAACGAGACTTTCGCTAAAGATCTGGTTCCACAGATGGCCGACCTGGGTATGTTCGGCGCTAATCTTCGCGGCTACGGATGCGCCGGGATGAATAACGTCGCTTACGGCCTGATCATGCAGGAACTGGAAGCCGCGGACTCGGGGCTGCGGTCCTTTGCTTCGGTACAGAGCTCGCTTTCCATGTACGCGATCTACGCCAACGGAACCGAAGAACAGAAGAAGCGTTACCTGCCCGAAATGGCCAAGGGCAAGCTCATCGGTTGCTTCGGGCTTACCGAGCCCGACCATGGCTCCGACCCGGGCGGGATGGAAACGCGCGCGCGCAAGGACGGTGACGGATGGATTCTCAACGGCACCAAGCGCTGGATCACCAACGGGTCGATCGCTGACGTCGCCATCGTGTGGGCGAGGGTCGATGAAGGCATCACCGGATTTCTGGTTGAAAAGGGTACGCCCGGGTTCTCTACCCACGACATCCACGGGAAATTCTCGATGCGCGCATCAATCACCTCGGAGCTGATCATGGAAGACGTGCGTATCCCGGCCAGCGCCCACCTGCCGGGCGCGCGAGGACTCAAGGGCCCGCTTGGATGCCTGACCCAGGCGCGCTACGGAATCGCCTGGGGTGCGATCGGCGCCGCGCGTACCTGTTACAATTGCGCCCTCGACTACACCAAGTCGCGCAAGCAGTTCTCGCGGCCGCTGGCCGGCTACCAGCTGGTCCAGAGCAAGCTGGTCACCATGCTCACCGAGATTACGAAGATGCAGATGATCTGTCTGCGCCTGGCGCACCTGAAAGACGCCGGCAAGTACCGGCCCGAACACGTGTCCTTCGCCAAGCGCAACAACGTGAACGAAGCGCTCAAGGTGGCACGCAACGCGCGCGACATGCTGGGCGCAAATGGAATCGTCAACGAATATCCGGTGATCAGGCACCTGCTGAACCTCGAGACGGTGAACACCTACGAGGGCACCTTCGACGTCCACACCCTGATCCTGGGCCGCGACATAACCGGCGAAAACGCCTTCGACTGAATCGCAGTGCTTCGCAGGTTAGGCGGCTCGCTCCGGATTGCTGGAACCCTTCAAACCTGCGTAAATCTGTGGACCCTGATCCCTGACCGAGGAGACCCATGGAACTCAAGGGCAAGTGCGCAATCGTCACCGGGGCGGCACGCGGCATCGGGCGGGGCATGGCACTCAAGCTGGCGGATGCCGGCGCGAACGTCGCGCTGGTCGATGTCGGCAACCCCGCCGATGCGACACTGACTTACAATCTGGCCGCGCAGACCGAATTGAATCGCACCGTCGAAGAAGTGAAGCGCCGCGGCGTGCGGGCCACTGCGATCCTCGCCGACGTGACCCGGTGGGGGGATTGCCAGCGCATGGCCAGCGAGGTCGAGTCCGCGTTGGGCGGCATCGACATTCTGTGCAACAACGCGGGCATCATCGCGGTCGGTCCGGTCGAATCGTTCAGCGAGCAGACCTGGGATCGGCTGATGGGAGTCAACGTCAAGGGCGTGTTCCTGTGCTCCAAGGCATGCGTTCCCGCGCTGCGCAAACGCGGCGGCGGCGCGATCGTCAACACGGCGTCGGTGGCAGGCAAGACCGGTCATGGCAACGTGGCCGCATATTGCACCAGCAAGTTCGCGGTGGTTGGCTTCACCCAGTCGCTGGCGGAGGAACTGGGCCCGGACAACATTCGCGTCAACGCGGTATGCCCGGGCTTCCTGCACACCGCGATGTGGTCGGATGTTCTCGATCCGGTGGTGGCTCCCTCGCTGGGGGTCAATCGCGAAGCGGCCTTCGATGCCTACGTGGAACGCAACACGTTCCTGCGTCGGGCGCAGACCCCGGATGACATCGGGGACGCGGTCGTGTACCTGTGCCGCGCGGACAACATCACTGGCGTGGCACTCAACGTAGCCGGCGGCGCCGAGATGCACTGAGCGACGCGCCGCCGTGGTGATTGCGCCGATTGCCGCAATCCTGGGGAATCCGGGTAAAGCGCGAAATACGCGAGTTCTCTTCGAGGTGAGATGCGATGATCAAAATCAAAGGCTTCAGCCATAGCGCGGTGCGCATCACCGAGGCCGAACGTGCGACCAGGTTTTACGAGAGCGTGCTCGGCCTCAAGAAACTTCCCCGTCCCAATTTTCCATTTGCGGGTGCGTGGTACGGGGTGGGCGAAAATGCGATTCACCTGATTTCGAGCCAGGACCACGGGCGCAAGCCCGATCCGCTCGGCGCGCATATCGCGCTCGAGGTCGCCGACTTCGAGGAGACCAAGCGTACCCTCAAGGATATGGGTATCGAGTTCCTCGAAGCGCCATCCAACATGGGTGCCGGCCGTCAGCTCTGGATCCTCGACCCCGACGGCAACACCGTCGAGTTGCGGACCGACCAGTAGACAAAGCGCCTCGAACGATCCCTGAGTCCCGCCCGGCAGCGTCGCGCTGACCGACGGCGCTTGGCCGGCCCGACCTCAGCGCCCGCGCCCGCCGACTAGACTCCCGCCAGCTTGCGCGCGTACGCGGCGACCGTCTTGAAGTCGTATTCGCGGTAGGCCTGCAGCTTCTCTGCCTCGAATCCGCCCTCCGCATGCACCGCGAGCACTTCCTGGTATCCGCCGTAGTCCGAAGAGGTCAGGTCGCTGATCAAGTTGAGCAACCGCAGCCGCTTTTCCGCGTCGAAGCCCTTCGCGCCGCCCATGTACTTGAGCACGTACTCGCGGGTCGCCTCGCTCTTGAGGTCCTCTTCGGCGGGCGCGGTCACCAGCAGCCCGCCGGCGAGGTCCTGCACGATCTGCACCCCCTGGTGGTAGTTGTGCGCGAAATGGTACTTCGCGACGTTGGTCAGCAGCGTGTTCGGCACCGCGATCCCGTCTTCGAGCGTACAGCTCCGCGCCGCGTGTTCGATGAGCCCGCGCACCGTGGTGTGATACGCGGCCAGATGGGTGAGCTTGTCGCGCACGTGTCCGGCACGCGAAATTCCATTGGCCTCCGCAATCGCGGCTCCGGCGCCCGCGAGCAGCTCCAGCAGCGGCAGCTTGTATGACACCGCGGTGAAACGGTGAAAGCGGACGAAAGTCAGCGCGAGCAGGCCCGCGAAGTCGATCTCGCCGTTGAGAAAGATTCTTTCCTTGGGCACGAACACGTCGTCGAAGATGGTGAGCGTTTCCATCATCTTGTGCCGGGCGCTGATCGGATGTTCGAACGGGTTCTTCTTGCTCGACCCGTGCGGACTCGCGATCATTTTCAGGCCCGGGGTATTCATGGGCAGCGCGAACCCGATCGCGTAGGCCTTGTCCTCGGGACGCATCGCCCGCGTCGGCAGAACGATCACCTCGTTGGTATTGGTCGAAACCGAGGTATGAACCTTGGCGCCCCTGACCACCACGCCGTCGGGCCGCTCCTCCACCACGCGCACGTAGTAGTCGGGGTGTTCCTGCTGGGTGGGACCCAGTGAGCGGTCCCCCTTGACGTCGGTTTGCGCGACCGCGACCGCCAGATCGTTGTCGCGGCAGTGGCGATAGAACTTGTGGATGCGCTCGCGATACTCGGGTTTGCCCGCGGCCGCCAGGCGCTCTCCGATGATATGCAGCGCCAGGAGCGCATCGGTGCCGATCTCTTTGATCAGCACCACCAGCGTGGCGCCCTCCCGGGTCGCAGCCGCGATGAGCGCGCTGCGTTTCAGCAAGTCGTCGCCGTTCCTGGGAATGTGGTAATAACGGCTGTATTCGTCGGCGCCCTCCTTGACCACTGCCAGCTCCCGATAGTGCGGGTCCTCGGCCATCCGATAGTCAAGCGCGGCATGCTCGACCGCGATTCCGATGACCGGATGCGCCGTGACGTCCGCCACTTTGTCGCCGCGAAAAAACACCACGCGCCCGTCGCGCAAAGATGCCTTATACTGCTCTGCCGATCGTAGTCCCATGGCAAATAATCCTTTCCCGATGGTGGCCGCAGACTACGACACCTAACCACAAAGACACCAGGACACCAAGAAGAGTTGCGATCCGGGTTTCAGCCTGCCATCGGTTGCGGCTGGTGGTTAAGCCCGGCTCAATCCGGGTAAGCTGCGAACTCCGAAGAACTTCCGCTCCCGGGAGGGAAGCGATGACCAACACCAAGATGTTTGATCTGAGCGGCAAGGTCGCGGTGGTGACCGGCGGCAACGGGGGAATAGGACGCGGAATCGCCCTGGGGCTTGCGGCCGCGGGCGCGAAAGTCGCCATCCTGGCACGCAACGAGCAGCGCAATCGTGATACGCTCGCCGAGCTCCGCGCGCTGGGAAACCCGGCCATGGCGCTCAAACTCGATGTCGCGCGGCGCGCCGACCTTAAGCCCGCGCTGGGGTCAATTGAGCGGGAGCTCGGCCCGATCAATATCCTCGTGAATAATGCCGCGTTCGCGGTGCTGAAGAGTCTGCTCGAGCACACCGAGGAGGATTGGGACTCGGTCA
>JAFAHS010000361.1 GCA_019237115.1 Deltaproteobacteria bacterium | reverse complement strand
GACATCGCTCTTGCGCCCGGGCACGTTGTGCACATCTCGCGCGTTGACCAGCACGACCTGCAAGCCGCGCTGCTCGAGGATCTCGTAGAGCGGGATCCAGTACACGCCGGTCGACTCCATGGCGACGGTTTTCACCCCGCACTGCACCAGCCAGTTCGCCAGTCGGTGCAGGTCGGCGGTGAAGGTGCGGAACTCGCGCACCGGCTGTGGGTCGCGGTCGGGCCGGACCGCCGCGAAATGGCTGTTCTGTCCGCAGTCGATGCCGGCCGCGTCGGGCTGGATGCGTTCGAGCAGTGAGACTGAGAGCGGTGTGGGTTGTTCTTTACGCTCACCCGTTGAGTTGTGCTTCATGGCCACCTCTTCCATAGTGAGATTGGCGTAAGGCGCCGCAGACAGGGGTGGAAAAGGGATTGACATTCTCCTGGACGGGATTACGCTGCGGGCGTGTCACCAATGATGCTGCCGCAACACCCCATGGACCACGCTCTCAAACGGGCTCTGAAACGCACCAAGGTACGGACGGTCTCGGTCTGCGGTCGCCTTTCGCCGTCCTTCCTTATACACAAGACCTGTTTCTGATCTGATGTGCCGGGCCAGCGGCCCGTAACCCGCTCTCAAGAAAATCAGCGAAGCGGTGAAAAACCACGTCACCAGCGTCTGCTACGCTTCCCTGCCATAGTGACCATCGCGTTAACGCCATCGAGGTTCAGCCTTCGGCGGAATTGCAGAGGCGGTGCAGAAATCAGAATACGAAGCCTTCTACCGACTCCGGTGTGGGTTGTCATTACCCTTCATCAGAACGGTATATGATCATCCCAACGCCTCGTCGTCCCCTGGCCCTCGCCAATGAGATCATCTTCCACCTTTTTGCAGGGCGACAAAATTTGACTCGGGCGAGTTCAACCGCCAATCCGGTACAGAAATTGTTGGTGCGAGGATCCTGAACAGTGGGGCTTTGGACCTTACCCGAGATGCTAGCGTTTTCCACGCGGGTGGTTCTTGCGAGGGAGGGCCCGCACACCGGTAGCGAAGATTTGAGAGAACGTATCGGCAAACGCTTCGGATCGAAGGGTATGACAAATCATCGATTACTATGATTCCGCCAGGCCTCAGAAGCTTGTCGATAAGAAACACATCAACCAACGCGTAATCGAAGGTGTGGCAACCGTCGACGAAGGCAAAATCAATCTCCACACATGCCTCGGTGAGGCGTGACAAGTGCTGGTAAGAAGGAACTTCGTGAAAGTCGATGAGGTCCCAATAGCCAGCTCGCCGTAGCAAGCCCGATACCCTCCCAACCGGAGAGCGGACCTTTGCCGTGAGGAAGATGCTGACCGGGGTCAACGATAATATGCTTGGTCGCATTAACCTCTCGGAGCGCTTCGCAGATATAGAGGCTGGCGATCCCGTAGGCACAGCCGATCTCAAGGCTAACTTGCGGTTGCGAGCTTTTGATCGTTGTTTGAAGGAAATTTCCCTCCTCCTCCGAAATATTGGAATGAAGGGCGCGAGTTATTCCGTCGTCAGTGACGACTGACTTGCTGGAAAGGATGGAGCGAAGAACTTCGTTCATTAAATAATTACCCAAAGTATACGCGCGGTTTAAGATAACTACCAAAAGTATACACACGATTTCAGGTAGCAGGCTATCTCGGTTGAAAAAACCTCCAGACCACGAGTTGTAGGGATTCACACTTCAAAGAAACGCCCGGGCGTACCGAAAAATTCCCCACATCTCTCGGACGCTTCTCTATCGCGGCATACCCGCGCGCTGATGCCCCCAGATGCTGGGCGCGTGATGTTTTTGAACGTGCCAGATGCGGTCGTCGATCTCGCGTCCGCCCCATCCATATTCCACCTCGAAACCCGATGGGGTCCGCATATAGAAAGACAGCATATGGTCGTTGGTGTGCCGCCCCAGCGAGGCCGCGATTTCGATCCCGGCCTCCTGTACCAGATACATCGTCGCCCCCACGTCATCGATGGAATGGCATTGCAGCATGAAGTGCAGGAGTTTTTTCGGCAGCGGAATCGGAATCAGCGCAATGGTGTGGTGGCGCGGGTTGCAGTGCATGAAAGCCATCGAGAATCGGGCCGAGCCGAACTTCATCTCGATAAAATCGCTGATTCGAAAACCCAGGGTGTCGCAATAGAAGCGAACACTTTTATCGACATCGCTGGTCGCAACGACGATATGTCCGAGACCCTGCGCGCCGGTCTTGAACCCTGAAATCGCGCGTGGCGAATGGAACGGTTTCTCGAATTCAACCGACGGCCCATAGAACGCTTCGCTCGCGATGCCATTCGGATCGGCGAACCGAACCAACTCCGCAACCCCCCGCGCAGCGGCGAGTTCGGCCGACCCGGCCTCCACCGCGACGCCCGCGCCGCGCAAGCGCTCGGCGATTTCCCGAAGCGCCGCTGGATTGGCGACTTCCCAACCGACGTAGGCCAGATCGTCCGCGTCATCGCGATGGAGTGAAAAACGGCACACATATTCATCCATCCGCAGCCGCAGCGTACCGTCCTCCCTGATGCCCGCGCTCTGCAGACCTAGAATTTGCGTGGCAAACTTTTCCCACCCGGGAACGTCTTTCACTCCGAGTCCGAGATATCCAAGGCTGCTGATTCCGCTCATACGATCGGTCCTCCGCACCGATTGTCTACCCTAAACCGCGCAATATCCAACTGCTCCAGATGGACTAGCCCGACACCGTCTGCTCCGGCGACGCCTGCCGAGCACAAGCACGGCGGTCTACGGCGCTTTACCCAGGTCTTACAGATGCGCAACAGTGCGAGGGCCAACTGATCGTTCAGGAAACCGGAGAGTAGCCATGGATCTCAAGCTCAAGGGCAAGAAGGCGTTGGTTTTCGGCGGCAGCAAGGGAATCGGACGGGGCATCGCCGATGCGTTGGCGGCAGAGGGGGTTGACGTGGCGCTCGTCGCGCGATCGAAAGAGACCCTCGACAAGTCAGTGGGCGAAATCAACGCGCGGGGTGGTGGCCGCGCCATCGGATTAACCGCCGATCTCGCGGATTGGCCGAGCGTCGAAAGCGCCGTTCAGTCCGCACGCCAGCAGCTCGGCGCCATCGACATTCTCGTCAACAATTCCGGCGGGCCGCCACCCTCGGGCGCGCTCGGCGTCAAGCCCGAGCTATGGGAAGCGCAGTTTCGTGCGATGGTGCTGGCGTTGTTTCGCATCACCGACCTGCTGGTCCCTGAAATGCGCGAGCGCAAATGGGGAAGAATTCTCAACGTCGCATCGTTCAGCGTGATCGAACCGATTCCTCATCTGGGAATTTCCAACGCGCTGCGCGCCGCCGTCGCCGGGTGGGCCAAGACACTCGCAGGCGAAGTCGCACGAGATGGCATAACCGTGAACATGTTGCTGCCGGGAACCATCGCGACCGACCGGCTGATCCAGCTTAATCGCGCCACGGCCGAGCGCAGCGGCATCTCGACCGAAGAGGCGGTAAAGCGCGCCGGTGCGGCTGTTCCAGTCGGCAGATTGGGAACGGTCGAGGAATTCGGTGCGGTGGCGGCATTTCTCGCCAGTCCCTTGGCGTCATACGTAACCGGGTCGATGATCCGAATCGACGGGGGCCTGCTCAGGTCAGTGTAAGAGAGAGTTCCGGAGGTCAAAAGCTCACCGGAAATCCAGGAATTTTCGTTTTTGGCTTGATAACTCGGTGATTTGCGACTAACCATCCGACAGGTATGACGCGAAGGAGACACCCAATGCCGCTCCCCCAGGACATTCGCCCATTTAATTCCGAGTTGATGGACACGCTCGTCGAAGCAAGAAAAATGGATTGGATTCCATCCGCCGATGATCCCAAACGAGCGTTCATGAAAATTCTCTGGACCGGTTCGGAGTCCGGCACCTGGGCAGTCCTCCTCAAATGGCTCAAAGGCTACGTTGCGCCGCAGCACAAGCACCTCAGCCCGTCGCATACTTTTATTCTCTCCGGCAAGCTCCAGGTCCGCACCGGTATCCTCAACGCGGGCGACTACGTCTACGAGGCTAACGGGATGGTGCACGGCGCAACCACCGCCCTCGAAGACACCGAGTATCTGTTCATCTGCAACGGCCCGGTGCTGTTCTTCAACGACCACGGCTTTACTTCGTACCTGAGTTGGGAAGAACTGCGCCGGATCCAGGCGCAATACGACGCCGAAAAGAAGTCCGCGGCCTAGGACTGAAGCATACAGCCCGCGGACTGCGGTCGGTCACGTTGCGCCACAGGGTTGGCGCCGAGTTCGTATTCACAAATTCCTGTGTCCGAACTCGGCGGACTACCTATTCCCCTTCTCTTGCAAGCCGCCGTCGCCACTGCGGGATGACCTCGGGATTGCGCAGGTACGGTGGAAGTTCCCCGTGGAGAATTCGCGAGACATTTTCGATCGCCGCGGGGGGCAATGCATCGACGCTCTCCTGGGTGTGCCCGATCGCGTGCGGTGTCAGGATGGCGTTTGGAAGCGTGCGCAAGAGACTGTCCGGTGGCAGAGGCTCTTGCGCAAAGGTGTCGATCGCTATTTTCAGGTGGGGACGCTCGCGTGCGATCTGTACCAGCGCCGCTTCATCCACAATTCCTCCGCGCGCCGTATTGATCAGGACTGCATGGGATTTCATCAGCCGCAAGCGCTCGAAATCAAGCATCCCGCGGGTCTCGGCGTTAAGCGGTGCCAAGACGCAAACCACGTCGCTGGTCTGCAACAATTCCTCGAGGCCGACCCGCTTTACCGCGGGCGGCAGTGGGGTGCGCAGTCGCGGGACGTAGGTCTGCAGCTGAACTTCCCATCCCGCCAGGCGCGCGACGATCCCGCGCGCAATCTGGCCGCATCCAATCATTCCAAGCGTTCTGCCCCGTAGCATCCTGCCCGGTACCTGGGCGGGATGGGGCCGGTTCTCGCGCAACTGCTGTTGCCACCAGTGCAGGGAGTAGAACGAGACCAGGATCAGCATGATCGTAGATTCGGACATGCTGAGAACGTTTTCCGGCACCTGGCCATTGGCGACCATGATTCCGAGCTCGGTCGCCGCAACTTCGTCGATCCCCTCAGTTCCAATGAATGGCGAAACGATCCCGAGCAGGTGCGGGGCTTTCTTCATCAGCGCCTTCCCGCACGGGAAGTTGCCGAGCACCACGAAGGCCTCGGCATCTTTCAACACCGCGCCCGAAGCCCGCTCGAATTCCACGAAGTCGGTGAGGTGAGTGACCTCATATCCGCGCGCGCGCAATCCCGCGACAATCGGGTCGAAAATGAAATTGAGCGCCGCCGGAGCGAGTGAAACAACCTTGCGCTGCCTGCTCATGCCCCCCTTGGTCTAGCAGACCAGGGGGGCGAATCTATATCGGGCGGGGTTCGCAGGGGCTCGGAAAGATCAGAGCCCCGGCAACCGCGGGGTTTCCTGCCACGCGCGGCGCGCACGGGTGGCATCAAGATAGGCGTGTACTTTCGGAAAATCTGCGAAGCTGAAGCCGGCCTTCTCGAGCACGTTGAAAGTTGGGCCGTAGTCGCAATCGACCAGCGAGAAATCTGCGCCGAGCATCCACCTATGGTCGGCGAGATGATGCTCGATGATTTCAATCGCGGGGGGCAAGGCCTTTTCGCCGCGCGCGATCGCGGCTTCATCGGGCGTCCCGCCCGCCAATTTGACTGCGATCCGATTGAACGCAACTTCGGTGGCGGGGGGAGAAATCGCGCTGGTCAGAAAGAAGAGCCATCGGAGCGCGTCCGCCCGCCCGGCCGCGGAGGTAGGCCACAACCTCCCCGTCTTTTCGCCCAGGTAGGCCAGAATAGCGTGCGATTCCCACAGGTTTAAGTCCCCATCAACCAGCACCGGAACACGCCCGTACGGATTCAGGGCGAGGAATTCGGGCGTGCGCTGCTCGCGCTTGACCAGATCGACCGCCACCGTCTCGCACTCGAGGCCAAGCTCGTTAAGCGCAAAGCGAACCTTTTGCGGGTTGGGGGACGGGAAGTAGTACAGCTTCATAGTTATCGCCTCCTGAGCACCCAAAACGTAACTCTGGGGTTACGTGTTTGTCAACCCTGCCGCGAACCTGGTTCGTTCGAAAGTTCTTCGATACTTCCCCCGGTCCGGACTCCTGCTGCACTTCTGACGGTTCCGCAAGGGCGCTGGTTGCGGCAACTGGGCTGGCGCTGCGTGGACCGCTGAGGACGTTCGCCCATTTGGGACGGCCTCCGATTTACGTGGAACCCGGTCTGCCCCGGGGAGGACTCGCGTTTCCTCGGCATCCGCGAGGCCAGGGAAACTTGCGCTGTTCCCGCAGGTCAGACGGACCGAAACCGAGGTGTCCCGCCTACCATACGAACGGGAGCATCCGGTACCGCACTTGGCGCATATAGTCCTCGTAGCCGGGCAACTCGCGTCGCAAGAACTGCTCCTCGAAAACAATCCGCACCGCGACCAGCATGATCGGTACGCTCGAAAGTAGCGCGGCGGCGTACGAGCCCAGCCAAATCGCCATTCCGGGTGTCAGCATGACGACGCTCGTGTACATCGGATGCCGCACAATCGCATAGACCCCGGTCTTGATGGTTTGCTGGTGCCTTTCCTCCTGGTGCTTCACCACCGGCGCAGCGAAGGTATTCTCGCGCATCGCGGTCGCGATTAGCAGCCACCCGCCGACAAACAGGACCAGGCCGGCGAAAGCAATCAGGGGTGGCGGCGGCGGAAGCGCATGAACCCGGAACACGTCCAGGGGAATGAACAAAATCACCGCGAAAAACGAGGCCACAAAGATATTCGCGACGATCTTGTCGGCCAACGGCTGGCCCTTCTGGAGCGGGCTGCCATAGCGCTCGTTGAGCAGTGCCTCGTTGTTCGCGAATACCCACACCATGGTTGCCGTACTGCAGGCCAGGACCACCGCCAGAAAAACCCACGCTTGCCACCACGCGAAGGTTCCAGCCGGCACGAAGAGCAGGGTACCCCAAAGAATCACGGGTGTTATGGCGCCGCCGATCAATTTGAGTATTAGCATAATGGACCTCACTGCTGACGCCGTCTGGCCGGCTATGACCACAACAGGCCAAACCCCTGTGTGAAAATGTGGTACAGCGCCCACACGAACAGAACCGTCAAAAACACGAGCTCGCGCCACGGCTTCTCGGGATTCGCCTGAATCGCATACGACATCAGCTTGATCGCCGACACCGGCGGCTCCGGCGCCTTGTCGGCGGGCAGGGGCTCGCAAAAACGATGGAAGTAGACCTGGATCAGGGTGGACCCGACCAGCAGTCCGGTGGTGAAGCTCAGGTATTCAACCCCGGACCAGAACAGCAGCGTCACCAGGACCACCATGAGGATGAGCACGACGCTATCGAACGTCTTGATGGCGCGCGCGCCATTGGCGTAGGCGGAGCGGATCGCGCCGATCCTGCGGTCGTAGCTTTGATAGAAGAAATCGAAAAACTTGAGCAGCGCGTACGTAATATAGAGCGCCAGCAGAATTTTCAGGCTCGGCAACACCATGCTCGGTCACCTCCGCTTGACGGTTCGAACGGCTCCACCGCCGGCGAAATTCAGATGCCGCTTGCGCTCGCGCCACCGGTCCAGCAGCGAATGCAACTCGGCCTGGATAAATTCGAAAAACGCGAGGGTCTCCGCCATCCGTGCGCCCGCTCCCGTGTTGCGCCCCAAAAGTTCAATCCCGTCGCGCAGGCTCTGTTCGCAGCGCGACAGCACGCGGTCACGCCGCGCCATCGCCTCGTACCAAACGTCGTTGTGAACCCGGTAGCGCTCGCGCCGTGACCCCGGCTCAGGCTCGCGGCTGACCAGGTTCACTTGGGTGAGATAGCGGACCGCTCCGGAAATCGCGGCCGGGCTGATTCGTAGCAACCCCGCGAGTTCCGACGCGGTCATCGTTCCGGAATCGCTGGCCAGCAGGGCGGCAAATAGCCGCGCGGGCATCCGCGGAAACCCGCTCTCGGTCAGCACCGCGGCAAACCTCTCGACGAATTGCGAAACGACCTCGGAGCCGCGGGCAGATGGCGCTCTGGCGACCACTTTTTTCCTCCTATCAAATTTCCAGAATTTTCACAAGATTGTGAATTTAATGAACATCAACTCAGCGGATGTGCACCGAACGCGCGGCTGACGGGTTGCTCGGGAGTCCGGCGCTCTCAACGCGCCCAGGTGTGGTAGGTCTTGGAAGAGGGCCGGTACTCGTCGATGCGGTGGTTGCCCGTATCGACCAGCAGAATGCGATCCGGCGAGTCGACCGCAATTCCCGCCGGCTCGCGGCTCGGCACACAGACCGGATCAACGCAGGTGAATTTTCCCCCGTCAAAATCGGCGACCGTGCGGGTGTCCAGGTCCAGCTCACGGATCGTGCTGTTGTAGGTGTCGGCCACCAGCACCCGGTCGCCGTCGCAGGCCACCCCCAGCGGATGTTGCAAGCGGGCGTGCCGAAAATCACCGTTGACCCATCCGAAATCGAACAGGCCCGCTCCCACCAACGTGATCAGGCGTGGATCATCCGAAAGCGGGATCACGCGCAGCGCCGAGCTCTCGCTGTCGGCGAGGTAGAGATTCTTGCCATCCGCGCTGAGGGCCAGTCCGCTCGGCTGCGCCAGCGCCGCCTCCGAGGCGCGCCCGTCGGTAAGCGCCTCCTCTCCGGTCCCGGCGAAGCGCGCCACCTGGTTGCTGCGCAGATCAAGCACACCAATCTGATGGGTTCCGGCATTCGCGAAAAACAACTGGTCACCCTTGATTTCCAGATCCCAGGGCGAGGCGAGCGCGATGCTATGGCCCGGTTGCGCTCTACCGAGCGGCACGCCTCGCCTTCCAGTTCCCGCCAGTGTGCTCGCCCCGCCGGTCGCCAAATCGATGCGGCGGATCGCGTGATTCTCGGTGTCCGCCACGTAGAGCGCGTCGCTGGAGGCTGCCAGTCCCTGCGGATGGTTAAAACGAGCCTGTTCTCTGGGTCCATCGAGCAACCCCACCTCGCCGCTTCCGTAGCGCTCCAGCTCTTTGCCGCCATCGTCGAGCAACACGATTTGATGGTGTCCGCCGTCGGCCAGCGCCCAACGCTTCTCGCCGCCGGGTACCTTCTTTAGCTTTCCGGGGAAAAGAAACCGCCCTTTGGGTTCCGGCACCAGCCGGAGGTCCAACCTTGCCGGTTTCAAGGTTCCGCCTTGCTGATAGTTGTTCACCAGGTTTTCGATCGCGTCGAGCAGCCGATCCGGATCGGGCTCGCCCGGTACTTTGCCCACCACCTCGCCGTCGGCGCCGATAACTATCAAGGTCGGCCACGCCTGGACGCCGTAACTGCGCCAGATCGACATTTGCGGATCGTGGATAATCGGATGCCGAATCTGGTAGCGGCTGATCGCATCTTTCACGCTGGCCGCGTTCTTCTCGTTGGCGAACTTTGGTGAATGCACCCCGATAACCACCACCTGCTCGGGGAACTTCTCTTCCACCCGCCGCAGCGTGGGAATGATATGCATGCAGTTAATGCACCCCTCGGTCCAGAAATCGAGAATTACGACCCGGCCGCGCAGGCTTGCTATCGGCAGCGGCGCTGCGACGTTGAACCACTCCAGGCCCGGGCGCGCGATTTCGGGTGCCGTCATGTCGCCGTAGCTGCGGTTTTCGCCATTTGCCATCGCAATCACCAACACCAGTAATCCGGACAGAATCCGGAGGGACGCTCGTACAGCACCGATCGAGTTTTGCACTTAAGGCTCGACCAGGCTGCATGAATTGGTCTTGAGCACCAGCCACACCGCCCGCTGTGGCGCGAGCTTGAGTTCCTCGGCGGCCGCGGGCGTCACATGGACCTCCAAGGTTACCCCGGAATCAACCATCACCACCACTGTAACTCCCGCGCGACGAACCTCGATGACCCGCCCTTCAAAAGTGTTGCGTGCACTCAGGCCGTGGGGACGCTCTCCAGCCAACATTATATCTCCCGCTCGGACCGCGATGCGTACCGGCGCTCCGACCGCAGTCCTGATCAGGGGTACCTCGAGTACCAGGTGATTTCTTCCTACCCGGCACAGCATCGTGCCCTGCGCTTCCAAGACCGAAAGCACGGTCGCATCAAACACATTCTCGAATCCCACTATCTGCGCGATCGTCTCGCTGCGTGGCCACTTCAGGATCTGATGCGGCATTCCCTGCGCGATCAGCTGCCCGGCTTCCAACACGAGCACTCGCTCGCCCAGCGCAAATGCCTCCTGCGGAGCGTGAGTTACGTAGAGGATCGGAATGCGATGCGCCGCGTTCCATTGTCGCAGATCATCCAGGATTTTCGATTTGCTCGAGAGATCCAGCGCGGTCAGCGGTTCATCCAACAGCAGCAGCGCGGGGTCGGTCACCAGCGCGCGTGCCAGCGCGACTCGCTGACGCTCACCGCCGGAAATCTCCCCCGGCCTTCGGTCGCGCAGCTGTGTAATGCGAAACGATTCGAGCAGCGACTGCATGCGTCGCTCGCGTTCGGGCGCGGCGAGTTTCGATATCCCGTATTTCACGTTTTGCTCGACGCTAAGGTGCGGAAACAGCGCGAGGCCCTGAAACAGATACGCCAGCCGTCGCTGCGCCACCGGCATGTCGATTTGCGCGGCGGCATCGAACAGAACTCTTTCGCCAATCGCAATTCGCCCCGCATCAGGTCGTGCCAAACCTGCGATGCAATCCAGCAGCGTGGTCTTGCCACTGCCGGAGGGTCCCAGAACCATCGTGAAGCCGGGGCCGGCCTCGAACTGTGCCGCCAGCGAAAAGGCACTCGAGGTTCTCCGTGCGACGTTGACGGAGACAACCGAATCAGGAATTTGCAAACCCTCGTCCGCTACGAACCTTTGCTGTCGCCTGCCGTTTCCTTGCGGGGAACGGGTCAGCGGTTAAATTGAGCCGCACCATGCTGCTCGGCCCTTGCACGGCGTCGCGTGAGATAATTCCTCAACGATGCAGCGGCCACACGGCCCAGACCCTGCGGTTGAGCGCGTAGGTCAGCGACAAGGCGACGAACGCGAAAGCCAGCAGGAGCATGGCCATGTGGTTGGCCGCGGAATAGTTCAGCGCCTGGACGTTGTCGTAAATCGCGATCGAAATCGTCTCAGTCGCACCGGGAATGTTGCCGCCGACCATCAGCACCACCCCGAATTCGCCCAGCGTGTGCGCAAAGCTGAGCACGATTCCGGTCACGACCCCGCCCAGTGACAACGGGAGCACGATCCTAAAAAAAGTGCGCGACCGCGATGCCCCCAGGATCGATGACGCGTTGATCAGGCTACGGTCAACCTGCGCAAACGCCGCAGCCATCGGCTGAACCATGAACGGCAGGCTGTAGATGACCGACGCGATAGCGAGCCCTGCGAACGTAAACGGAAGTCCGTGTCCGAAAATATCGCGATACCAGCGTCCGATCGGGCTGTTGGAGCCGAGCGCGACCAAAAGGTAGAAGCCGAGCACGGTCGGCGGCAGCACCAGCGGCAGCGCGACCACCGACTCGACCATGAATTTCCAGCGCCACTTCGTAAAACTCAACCACCAAGCAATCGGTATGCCGATGACTAGCAGCACGCCGCACACGACGGCCGCCAGCTTGAAGGTCAGAACTATCGGAGCCCACTCGATCACTTCTGGTGCCCGGGGTCCGCCACTGTGGTCGGCAGGACGAAGCCATATTTTTCCATCGTGGCGACGGTTGCGGGCTGTTTCATGAACTCCAGAAACCGCTTTGCCAATTCCAGGTGCTTGGTTGCCTTGATCACGCACGCGGCCTGGATAATCGGCGGATAGGTATCTGGTGGAATGATCACGAAACGTCCGCGCTCCCTCATCGGCGGCCCGAGCGCGAGCGAGAGCGCCAGAATTCCCGCGTCAGCGTTGCCCGACTGAACGAACTGCGCCGTCTGCGAGATATCTTCGCCCATCACCACCTTGCCTTTGACCTTGTCATAAATCGAGTCGTGCTGCAGCGCAGCCACCGCCGCGCGCCCGTAGGGCGCATGTTCGGGGTTTGCGATCGCGATCTTGTGTACGCCCGGGTCCAGCAGCACGTTGAGCCCGCGGCTCAGGTCGAGCTTCGACCCGGCAGGCACCCAGATAACGATTTTTCCGGCCGCATACTCGTAGATGGTTCCCGGTTCGATCAGGCCGGCCGCTGCCAGCTTTTGCGGGTATTGGACATCTGCCGAGAAGAAAACGTCATACGGGGCGCCGTTCTTTATCTGGGAAAAGAAATTACCCGACGAACCGTACGAGATGCGCAGTTGGTCCGTGCTCTGCTGCTGGAACTGGGCCCCCACCTCCCGGAAAGCGAATGTGAGATCGGCGGCGGCCGCGACCGTGAGGTTCTCGGCGTCGGCAGCGAGCGGGGACAAGCAGGCCATCACGATCGCGCAGGCCATAAAAATAGTCCTGCGCGGCAATCGGGATTCGATATTCTTCATGTCAGGCTGTCGCATGCTCCCTTGGATTTCCCGGGTCGTCACCGTATGCCACTATTCTAGCGATGTGACAATTATACTGGCCCCAACGCACAGGAGGAGTCGTCGATGGCACTCAGCGCGCGCAATCATCTGAAGGGTGAAATCACCGAGGTACTGCTCGGCACGGTGACCGCGCTAATCACGGTCAAGGTCGGATACAACCTGGTCGAATCGGTCATTACCAAGCACAGCGCCGAGGAGATGAAGCTCAAAAAAGGCGACAAGGTCACCGCGGTTATAAAGGCGACCGAAGTGATGATTCAGAAAGACTAGCTGACGTGCTATGCGCTACGCGCCGGTCCTCCTGTTTGTGGCGTGCGCGATGGTGCCGGGGTTCGCGCGAGGCGCGTCGAGTCCGTTACTCGAGGTCAGCGGCGACATCCCAGGCCAACTCGCGTTGGGCGCGGCGGATCTGGCCGCGCTACCCCGTGCGAAAGTCACCGTGCGCGACGAGCACGGAACCACCCTTATCTATCAAGGCGTGCCCGCATTGGAAATCCTTCAGCGCGCCGGTGCTCCACTGGGCAAGGAGTTGCGCGGGTCGAACATGACCATGTGCGTGGTCGCAGGCGGCTCTGACGGTTACCAAGCCGCGTTCGCCTTGGCGGAATTTGATCCCGGCTTTACCGATCAGGTCATACTCGTGGCCGACCATCGTGACGGCCGCCCGCTCAATTCCCGCGAAGGCCCGCTACGTTTGATTGTACCTCGCGACAAGCGCCCTGCCCGCTGGGTTCGGGGCTTGACAACCCTGAGGCTGAAGAACGCTCGCTAGAGATTGCTCCGAGGCCTGCAGGCAGAACCTTGGTCCCCGCCGCCCGCGCGTAGCCCTTTTTGGTCCCCTGGCGGCCGCTCTTGCGTCTGGCAAAGCGTCACCGCTTGGCTACTCGCCTTGTCGGACGAAGCTCACGACCAACTCGACTGCCGTGCGAAGATTCTCCGCCTCGCTGCGGCCGCTGCTTTTGCGTGGCTTGAACGAATGATCGCCGTCAGCGATCCATTCGATCCATATTTCAGGCGACAACTTGTACCTCGCGACTTCCTCACGACCTCCGAAACTGTCGCGCTCGCCTTGCACGAACAGGGCTGGAGTTGTCAGTGCTTGCAGGTGCTTGGTGCGCGTCTTGGCCGGATCCCCCGGCGGATGGAACGGATAGCCCAGGCATACCAGCCCGCGCACCGCCGCTTCATCGGCGACCAGGCTGGCGATTCGACCGCCCATCGACTTTCCACCAATTATAAGACGGTCTGGACCGCCCAGCGCCCCGATCGCGTCGCGCCACGATTGGAGCAGAACCGCCGGCGCATCGGGGGCGCCGCGTCTGCCGGTTTCGCGGCGCCGCCGCATGTACGGAAACTCGAATCTTGCCACCCGGATTCCGGAGGCGGCGACCCCTTGGGCGACAATCCGCATAAAACGCGAATCCATCGGTGCCCCTGCGCCATGCGCGAGCACCAGCGTCCGATCGGCCGTCGTCGGTCCGTCGAAAAGGAAGTCCAACTGTGCTTGGCTCTAACTCTTCCGCGGCTCGGTGACCTCGCGAAACGCGCGGATCGCTTCCACCGCAGTGGGCACGCCGCTGTATTGGGAGAGGTGGAAAATGAGCTCCTTGATTTCCGCGGGCTTGATACCCAGGTTCAATGCGCCGCGCATATGAATTCGCAGTTCGGGCCCACGGCCCAGGGCCATAAGCGCGGCCATGGTGATAAATGATCGGGTCTTCACCTCGAGCCCCGGGCGGGTCCAGATACCCCCAAACAGCTGCTCGTTGAGAAAATTGGCAAAGTCAGCATCGAATTCCTTCAGAAATTCGTGACCCGCTTGCGCCTGTTTTTCGCCGAACAGCTTGGCCCGTAATTCAAGCCCCTTCTTTTCAAGTTCGCTCGCCATGAGTGACTACCTCCTCTCAATTTTCGATCGCGTTAGAAGCCGTTGCTGTCGCACATTCACCGCCATCCCATTGCGCCATCCGGAACGGAGGAGCGCCGAGTCGTATAGTCGTTGCCGCACTCGCGTGGGGACGACGCTTGCGATGACCGCGGGAACAAACGCGCCCGGGGCACCTGGTGTGGCGCTCGCCCTACGAGAGACGTTTTACTGTATCGGTGGTAAGAAGCTTATCTCCGACACTCCATCACGTCCGGATCTTCACATTGGCTCGGTTCTCCTGCACAGTAACCGCCACCGTCATATCCTTTTCGCCGAGCCCGTTTGCGATCGCCGACAGCAGGTCCTGCTCGACCAGCGCGGCAATCGGCATCGGTACATTGAGCTCCCGCCCGATTTCGGTCGCCAGTCCCAAGTCCTTCTTCGCAAGCCGAAGCGCAAAGGTCACGCGATCGAACCTGCCAGGGAACACCATGCTCGGCATGGTCCCTTTAAGGAGCATGCCCTGCCCATAGGCGCCGTCCTGCACGACCTTTAGCAACGCCTCCGGCGCGACCCCCGCCTTGATGCCCATGGTAAAGGCCTCAGCCAGCAGCTGGGTGGAACATAGCGCAATCATGTTGTGCACCAGCTTGGCAACCGCACCGGCGCCGTTCTCGCCGATGTAAGAAACCTTGTCCCCGATCGCATCGAGCGCCGGCTTGATCCTCTCAAACGCCTCCCGCTCTCCCCCGACCATCACCGCGAGCGTCGCTTTGCGCGCGCCGAGAATTCCACCGCTAACCGGTGCGTCGAGCACTTCGATGCCCCTCCCTTTGAAGGCGGCTGCGATCCGGCGAATCACGGTTGGCGAGTTGGTCGAGAGATCCGCATAAACCGCACCGCGCGCGAGTTTGCTCAAAATTCCGCCTTCGCCGACCGCGACTTCCTCGACTTCCTTGGGACCGGGCAGCGACGTGAATACCACTTCGCTCTCAGCTGCGACGGCGGCCGGCGAGTCAGCCCATTTTGCCCCTGCTGCCAGATGCTGGTCTGCAACGGCTCTTCGAATGTCATAAACGGTCAAGGAATGTCCGGCCTTGATCATGTTCGACGCCATCGGGCCGCCCATGTTGCCCAATCCGATGAATCCGATTCGCATCTTTGCGACTCCTTGGAAATCGGCGGACTTCGCCGATCTAACGGGTGGATGAGCTTCTTTTTAGCGGAAGACGCCTGGTGCCGTCACGCGCTCGGCACGGGGATACATTGCTCGCGGATAGGCCGGATCTCGTCGCAGTCGAGCCGCACGTCAGTTCGTCGCTGGCCACCCATCGACGGAAAGCCTGAGGGTTCCGGGTGTGGGGCCTATCGCGAAAGAAACACAGGGCAGGGCGCGTTGCGCAAAACGTACTCGGTGGTCGAGCCGAGCACCATCTCGATGATGCGACTATGGCCATATGCCCCGATAAAGAGCAGGTCGGCCTCGTACTCCCGAATGAACTTGATGATTTCCTCGTTGGCGTGTCCACAGAGCAGCTTGAACTCCGTCGGCAGCGAGTATGGCTCGAAATACTTGCGTGCTTCCTCGAGCGTCCGTTCTCCTGGCTTTTGATCGCGTGCCACCGTGACCACTGCGATGGGGGTTCCCAGCCCGCTGGCGAATTCCGCCGCCGCGCGCATTGCGTGGGAAGCCCGCTCGCTTCCGTCGTAGGCGAGCACCAGGCGCCGAACCTCCCGGAACTTCATCGGTGAGATGAATAACGGACGGGGACATTTGCGCGCCACCGCCTCGGCCGTCGAACCGAGGAGCCCGCTGGAAAAGCGCTCGTTGACCCCTCGGTGCCCAATCATCACGAGATCCACGCTCTTGGCGCGTTCGCAGATCTGATTGGCCACGATACCCATGTCCAATACCGTCTCGACGGGTAGTTTCTCGCGGCTGGAGGCGGCCGCAAAGTCCTCCAGCACCGTTCGTCCACGCGCGGTCAGGACCTCGCGCATTTTGGTAGAAAAATCGAGATATGGTTCCAGACCCAGCGAGCCTGATATATCATGGAAGAAAGAACCTTCGATCGACACGATATCGACCACGTGCAATCCGATCAGACTGGCATTGAGGCGATGAGCGATGTGGAACGCGTAGGCCTGCGCGTTGCGGGAGTGCTGGGAGGTATCGATGCCGACCAAGAGTTTCTTGATCATCGGCGCAGCCTCATGGCCAGGAATCCGCGATACCACGGGCCTAGGGGTTTTCTCAAGAGGCGCTAAGAGATGGGCGAGCAGAAAGAATCGCGAATGCTCAAGCTGGTCGACGAATTGTGCGAGGCCGCCGAGCGGGTCGGACTGGTGGTCAGGCGCGAGAAAATTCTGCGCGAAATCGGCTATCGCGCGCGCGGCGGAGCGTGTCGATTGCGGGAAAAAAACCTGGTGATTATCGACCGCGACATGGCACCGGCCGAGCAGCTTGAAGTACTGGCCGAGGCCCTGCGCAGCTGCGACCTTGAGTCGCTCTATCTATCGCCCGCAGCGCGGCAGGTCGTGCAGCCCGGTACCCAATCCAGCTAGGCTTTCCGATGCCGCGTGCAGAAGAAAGCGCCGCGCCTGGCCGCACGGTCGTTGGCCGCAAGCCGCATGTCAACGCAGAACAGCGGATGGCCACACTGCACGCCCGCCTCAAGGAGCGCGGACTCAAATCCACCGGCCAGCGCGACGATATCGCGCGGGTCTTTTTCGGAATCGGGCGGCACATCAGCGCCGAGGAGCTCTACGCCGAGGTCAAGAAAGTCAGCCCTCACGTCGGCTATGCCACGATCTATAGAACCCTGAGGCTGCTGCGCGAATGCAACCTTCTGCAGGAGCGACACTTCGACGACGGTCAAGCCCGCTACGAAGCCGTCGACGAACATCACCACGACCATTTCATATGCGAGCGCTGCGGCAAGATCATCGAATTCGAAAACGATAGCATCGAGCGCCTCCAGGAGGCGATCGCCCGGCAGCTCGGCGCCCAACTACGCCGGCACAAGATGGAGCTATATGGGGTCTGCGCGGAGTGCCTATCCGGCCGCACTCATTAAGTAACGGATTCCTGAACGAGACCGGGGGTTCCGCGCCGCTAAAGGTCCCGTGCGCGTTGCGGCGCTGTCGATCCCGTCCCTTTCCACGGCAGCAGCACCCGATTGAAGCATTGAGCAACCTTGGGGGGCGGCGGTGAGGGTGGGCAACTGGCGCCCTTTAGGTCGGGCGGGATCAGCTCAGCTTTTAGGTTGCGCTACGATTAGGTGGCTGGTTGAGGGTGCCGCGGTGCTTCTGCCCTGAGCCACAACGCCGGATCGCTCCGCAATCGACCCCAGTCGATCGAAATCCACGTTGGCTCCCGATGCGATCGCGATAGCGGTCCCCGCCGGAACGCCGCAAGCGCGCGCGAGCCGCTTGAGTCCCGCGATTGCCAACGCTCCCGCGGGCTCCAGGATTGCTCGCGTATCCACAAACACATCCTTGATGGCGGAGCAGATTTCGTCGACCGTAACCGTGATGCATTCATCGAGGTACTTGCGGCACAGCGCGAACGTGTTTTCGCCCACCATGCGCACTGCCACGCCGTCGGCGAAACTTCCCACCCGCTCGAGCGCGATGCGCCGCCCCGCGCGAATCGATCGACTCATCGCGTCGGAATCGTCCGGCTCGACCCCATATACCTTGATCCGCGGCGCCACTGCCTTGATGACGGACGCGATTCCGCCTGCCAATCCGCCGCCACCGATCGGCACGAAGATCGACGCGAAATCGCTCGCCGTCTGCCGCATAGTCTCCAGCGCGATTGTCGCTTGCCCGGCGATTACTTCCCGGTCGTCGTATGCGTGGATGGGCGTCATGCCGCTGTTCGCGACCATTCGCGCGCACATCGCTTCAGCTTCAGAGTAATCCTCGCCGACCAGGGCAAGCTTCGCGCCATGGCGCCGCACCGCTTCAACTTTGATCTCCGGAGTCGTCCGCGGCATTACCAGCAGGGCATCGATGCCCAACACCCGAGCCGCGTAAGCGACCCCCTGCGCATGATTGCCAGCCGATGCAGCGATGATGCCACGCGCTTTTTGTTCATCATCCAGGAGCGCGATCCGGTTATACGCCCCGCGCAGCTTGAACGAGAAAATCGGCGTCAGGTCTTCACGCTTGAGCAGCACCCGCCGCCCGACGCGTTCCGACAGCTGACGAAGCTCATGGAGCGGGGTCGGTTCGGGCACCACCTCCGCGACGCGAGCTGAGAGTGCCTGGGCGAGTAACCTGTGACAGTCCATCGGGGGTCATCCTCTTTCTCGGGAACGACCACCTCATTGCCGCGATTTTCGGAGAGAAGGATGCGAACAAAAGAAACCCCTCCCACCGAGGTTGGCGGGAGGGGTCGTTGCTGGTGCCGAGTTCTAGCGCTCGGGACGCACCCCACCCGCCCGGGTAATCATCATTATAATGGGCATGGCGGAGATGCAGTCCATATCGAGCGTTGCGCCCGACACGCTAGATGGTCCGATTCTCCAAGTCAACCGCTCCCTCGGCCGAGGAAGCTCTATTAGTACGGTGTTTGGATTTGTTGCCTAGCCGCTTGGGGGTGAGCGGCCGACTTGGAGCGCTTGCTTTCCGGTTATCAGTGAGGAGCGATGCGCGGGAGTTTGGTTCTGGGCCGGAAAGCGATTAAGTCAATTTAGGCTGATTGCAAGTTCCTTTCCGGAAGCCTCGGCATGAACCCGCGAGTGAACTTGATGTTGGTCGCCTTTGCCCTGGGGATGCTTTTGCCAAGCCTGGGCGCCGCGATGGACGGGGTCGTTATGAAAGATGGGCGCATGATGATGATGAAGGACGGCAGGGCAACCGAGCCGCTGACTGCCGACATCACCATGCCGGATGGAACCAAAGTGACGACCGGCGGTGTTGTAAAGATGCGGGATGGTGAGGAGAAGAAGCTGAACAATGGCGCCATCATGTTGATGAATGGTCATATGATGAAGGGCGGCAAGGCAGTGCCGATGCAGCAGGAGTGAGGAGGTTCGGAAACCGAATCGATGGCCGAAGCGTCCACTGATCCGCGCTGGCGTTCGCAGAGTGTCCAGCCCCTGACAATACGTCTCTCCCACTGGATAAACATCCCGCTGCTACTAATCATGGCGGGAAGTGGATTGCAGATATTTACCGCGTATCCCGCGCTGGGTCCTCGCGGTGCTCAATATAGCTGGTATCCGCTGCAGAATCTGGCGCCTCCGCGATGGGCGAGGTTCGGCGGATGGCTGGCCGGCGCGCGCCATTGGCACTTCGCGGTCGCCTGGTTCCTGGTTCTGAACGGAGTCATCTACCTGATTTATTTCGCCGCGAGCGGCGAATGGCGCCGGCGCCTGTTTCTTCCGGGCCGCGATACGGGCGGGGCGGTTAAAATGTTCGCCTACTATGTACATGCGCTGCGCACTCCACCACCTCCCGATTTCTACAACGGCCTGCAGCGCCTCGCGTATACTTCGGTGATCGTTTTCGCGATCGTGGAAGTCCTCTCGGGGCTTGCGATCTACAAACCCGTGCAACTTTGGTGGTTGGCGATGCTTTTCGGGGGCTACGACGGCGCCCGCGTGATTCACCTCGGGATGCTCGCCGTGATCACGCTGTTCGTCATGATGCACCTGGTGCTCGTGCTGCTCCATCCACGCGCGATCCTCGAGATGATCAGCGGAGGCCAACGTGGATAGGGTCATCACTCGTCGCAAGTTGTTGCTCACTGCCGGCGCGGCCACCTTGCTGGCCGGATGTGAGAAGTCGCCCGCCGTCAGATTTTTCCTGGGGGCGATGGACGAATGGAACCAGAAGGTGCAGGCCGCACTTTTTTCCCCCACTCGGCTCGCGCGCGAACTTCCGCCTTCCGACACGACGCCGGAAGATGCGTTCCCGAGTTATTTCATATCCGACGAAATGCCGTTCCCGCCTGACGGCTGGTCGCTGAAAGTCGGCGGACTGGTTGCCAAACCGAGACTATTTTCGCTCGACGACTTGAAGCGGGCGCCGCGAACTGATCTGCGCGTCCGCCATCATTGTGTCGAGGGCTGGTCCGCGGTGGCCGCCTGGCACGGAGTGCAAGTCAGTGAAATCGCGAAAATGGCGGGGCTCGATCCTCGTGTTCGATTCGTCGAATTCAAAAGCTTCGATTCCAACTATTGGTCCTCGTGGGACCTTGAGAGCGCACTCCATCCGCAGACCATTCTCGCGTACGGCATGAACGGCCATCCGCTGTACCCCGATCACGGAGCACCGCTGCGTCTCTATTCGCCGGTCAAGCTTGGCTACAAGTCTGTGAAGTATCTGACCGAAGTGAACTTCTTGCCCGACTCTACCGGTGGCTACTGGGAAAACCAGGGCTACGAATGGTTCGCCGGCATCTAGACCGCCCCAATGGTTCGCAGTTCCGGATTTTAAAGTGTCCGCCGGTTTTGAGCGGAGGCTTCGATTCAGAATTCGACGATCATTGCATGATCCGTCAACTGCACCTGAACCGACGTCACGCGGCCAGGTTCACGGATGGGGGTTGGACCTTGCGTTATATCGTAAACCTTAACTAGATAGGGCGCGCCCAAGTTAACGTTAATCGTGGAGGGCATTTTGCTGGCGAAAGCCTCCCCCCAAACGACCAGTGCATACTTACCGTTGCTCTTCTGCATTAACATCTCGTAGCCGGTAGAGGGCATCCCCGAGAAAGAACAGTCTACACTCCCCGGAGAGAAAGCTGACGACTTGTCGGCCAGGATACTAGTCAGATTGTGGATGTATCGCCCGAGCATGGTGGGGCGCCCAGGGCCGTCCATCATCCCGTATCCCCTGTCGCCGGTCGTATTGTTAAACATCAAGTAGATGAAAGTCTTAGACCAGCCCTGTTTGTAGGCTTGCAGGTAGACATCGGTTAGCAGCCGTGCTCGCATGTCGTCCGATACCGAAGGCGTATTGGTAATATTCCAGCCGGTTTCAGTCGTCACTTTCGGTATCTGATTCTGACCGAGCACGTTGACAGGATAGCCTTTCGCCCATGTGCCCTGGCCCGTACTTCCGCCAGCGCCACCCCAATACTCGCCATAAACATCGAAGCAGCCCGCGCAAGTGCCACCGCGATCCACCGACTCGGCCCAGAAGGCCTGATTGTCCTCCAGAGTTTGCGCGGACGCGCCGTGGCCTTGGACATAGTTATGCGCATTGGCTACGTCCGCGTACTGCGTACCATCGGGCATTGACGAATTCGACCCGTTGGGAATCCTGAGCCACTGCAGACCGACGTTGTCCGGTTCGGCTCCGACGATGGTCATTCCCCATACCGGGATGCCGGCTAACTTTGGGTCGCCATGAACCATCGAATACAAAGCGGCTTGAAACTGTGCGCAAGGTAGAAAAGAACCGTTCCCATCCTTCGAGGAGCATTGGTTGCCTTTGTAGGAAAAGCCAAAGTTGTTGGGCTCGTTGGGTCCCTCGGCTGCCAGCAAGGCGCCGCATGCGGCCAGCTGCTCCCACTGCTTGCGCGTGTCAGCCAGATCTCCGCCAAGCGGCAGTTCGTCTACCATTGCACCTGTCGCCGAGTGAATCGTGCACAGCGCACCAACCAGCCCTCGATTGGTGGTGCCGTCGTCTCGTATATTGCGGATGCCAAGATACCGGACGCCCGCCTGGACGCTCACGGGTGAATCAATGCCCTGAATTATGTGAGTGACCGCCCCGAGACTCTCCAGGAAGTCGTTGGCCCTGATGGCTTGGGTCGTGCGGGCGTCCGCGGCGAGAGCGAATCCACCGAAGCCTGGCAGTGCCAGGGTCAGATGCGCCAAGAGTACGACGGTCGCAGCAGCAGACAAGGTCGCGAACGTGTGTTTCATATTGGATTATTACAGTTCCAGCCCTAGAAGCGCTCTAGTTCGTAAGGAAAATATCTGATCCTGGGTAACGGCCAACCTGCCTTGATGAGTCTTAGCAGCGGTTGTTTTCTCAAGGAGAGCGCCTGTTGTGCTCCCTGAACAATAGCCAGCCAGAGAGAGGTATTGGAGAATAGAAGCCCTCAAATTTTCGGTCCAGGAGCAGTCCTGAACGGGCGCAAAGAATAGCATCACGAATTCCGCCTAGCCTTTTGAGATTGGCGAGTTCGAGGGCGGCTATAGTTTATCCTATCTTCATTTTGAAACCTGTAATCACCATAAGAAAATATGTTTCTTGCCAATTAAACCGTGAATGTTTAGCTCAACGCTGACCTTGTCTTGGAGGACTAGAGTTACTGTCTCATAGCGACTGTCGTTCCGACTAAAGCCATTGAGGACGCTAAACTGAGAGTTTCTAGATAAAAATTGGTTCCGAACATATTGTTAGTAATATAGGATTGCCGCCTGGAATCAGATCGTTCATAAATTCTTAACGAAGCGTCCCGTTTTCCAGACTCGCCTCCAATCTGTTTGCGAGTATACCGATCGCTATGAGAAGGGCGTGTAACGATCGTTATACGGAGAACGCTTAAAATCATATGAAATTGCAGATTGTGATCTTGAATCGCGAGCGTTTTCGAGCCTAGGATTTAGGCTTCGACGATAAACGAGAATCTGCGAGCCAACAGGTGCCCGGGCAGTTTCTTTTGGTTACCGGTGTTCACGTTCGGCGTACGGGACGTGGACAGCGGATTTATGACCGACGCTGATGATCGCTGCTCCCAAATCGGAAGAAGTTGCTGGCTTTGACTTCGAGCTGGTCGGTCGAAGCCAAGTTATCAGCCAGCTCGCAACCGAGTTGAACAAATTCCTTGCGGGCGAAGGAGGCGTTTGTGCCCTGACCGGACCGTCGGGTATTGGCAAGACTCGGCTGGCCACCGAATTGGCGTCCTACGCGAAGCGACGTGGCGCTCTGAGCCTGTGGGGTCGCTGCGCAGGAATACGCTCATCTTCCTTTCAGCCGTGGATCCAGATCGGTCGCTCCGGTCTTCACGGGCGAGATGAATGCTTGCGAGCTGAAATGAAGAACCTCACGGAGGCGCTCGCCCATGCCGCAGACTGTACGGATTCGGAGCGGCTGCTGCTGTTCGATAGAATCGTGGTGACATTGAAGGATTTGGCGCGTAAGCAACCGCTGATCCTCATATTCGACGACCTGCATGCGGTCGACGAATGGTCTCTGTTCCTACTCGGGTCTGTGGCGCGGGATCTGTCTGATGGCGGAATTCTGATTCTCATCATATACCGCGAACCGGAAATGAGTATTTCCGTGGAGGCGTCGCCGATTTGGCGAGCACTGATGGCGCAAGTCACCTGCCAACTATACCTCCCGGAGCTGACGCACGCCGACATCGCGAGGCTGACGGAGGATTTGACGTCTCGTACACCCGAAGCGGAGCTTGTCGAGGCATTCCATCGGAAAACCGGTGGGAATCCGCGGCTTCTCGAGATCATCCTGAGCTGCGATTTGGTAAACTGGCGGCACAATCGCGTAGAAGAAAGAATACCCGCGCTTCTGCGCGCTGCGATTGAGGAGCGTCTTGTTATCCTTTCCTCCGCTACCCGGGAGCTCTTGGCAGTTGCGTCCGTCATCGGATTGAACTTCGACGTCGCTGCGCTTCAATTGGTGTCAGGCTATAAGCTCAATCAAGTTGCAGACGCGATGGCAGAAGGTGAGCGTGCTGGTGTGTTGCGCCGGGCGGCTGAAATCGGCGGGCAGTATCAATTTGCTGTCGAGCTGGTTCGTGACGTGCTGTACGACCGGCTGCCGGGCGCAAGCAGAGACCAGCTGCATTTCGGAATAGCCCAGGCGCTCGACAGTTTGCGTCAGCGCGGAGCGTGCATCGCCACAGAGGACCTCGCTTTTCATTTCTCCAAGGGGGTCGCTCTGGGCCGGGCGGACAAGGCGGTCGAATATAGTCGGCGCTCTGCCCTCCAGGCTATTCGGCGGGGAGATTTTCCGGAAGCAGCGCGCTTTTATGCGCTTGCACTATCTGCGGCCGAATTTGTCCAGAACAATGAAGACACCAAGAGCTGGGAAATGGTGATGGCGATGGCGGGTGCACAAGCGCGGAGCAACGATCGGTCGCGAGCGTTGACCAATTATAAGCTCGCACTTGAAATTGCCGAACGCGCTGGCGATCCGGAGCGGGCAGCTCTGGCGACACTGGGATTAAGTCAACTGAGTGAAATGCCCGCAGGCGTAGTCCTGAGTAGCAGCCGACACGAGCCGCTCATGGCAGATAGTCAGAATCAGCAATCGATGGTGGTCGATCGCTGCACCGAGCAGGCGGCGATAGCAAACGCAGAAGCCGTACCCAAGCGCCCATTTGCAGAAGATGGTGTCGAAGAACTCTCCGTTGCCCCAAGCGTCGCGGCAGATTCGTGCTTGGCGAGCGCGTCGATCCCAGCTCTGGAGTGCGCCAGCTCGACGAAGGAGTTGAACACTGCAAATCCCACACAAACCAGTCAAATTCCGGATCGGACCTTCCGGCGCGAGGGTGAGTACTGGACCATCAGCTACGAGGGGCGGGTAATTCGCATCAAGCACTCCAAGGGGTTGTTATACATAGCGCAACTTCTGGCCAATCCGGGAAGAGAATTCCACGTGACCGATCTGCTGGGACTCTCTCACGGCGAGCATTCTCGTGTCGCAAACGGTCAGGCTGGCAACGGGCTGTCCAGCGGTTTGCGCAGCGATGCTGGTCCCGCGCTGGACGCGATTTCAAAAACCTCCTATCGAGAGCGGTTACGCGATCTACGCGAAGAACTCGAGGAGGCGATTTCCATGGGCGATTCGGGAAAGACTGCCAAGGTTCAGGAGGAGATCGCGTTTCTGTCACGAGAGTTGGCGCGAGCGGTGGGTCTCGGCGGGCGGGACCGCAGGGTGAGCTCCGACGCCGAGCGCGCAAGGCTTCGCGTAACCAATGTGATCCGGGCCGCGATTCGTAAGACCGCAAAACAACATCCTGCTCTTGGCCGGCACCTATCGATCTCATTGCGTACCGGGAGTTTCTGTTCCTTCGAACCTGATGGGCGTTTCTCCGGGGATTGGCAGCTATGAATTAGGAAACTGGTAGTCCGGTACGATCTAAAGCACGTCGGCGCCCGTCCCCGACCTCAGAGTCATAAATCTCAGTTTGGCAAACCCGAACTTCGGCTGCACCTCAGCGATCCAACCTGCGGAGCAGCCTAACGTCACTCAGACCAGGCTTGTTGTTTTTTGAGCAGCGCAGAGGCCTCAAGAGTGAGTAGGCTGGCGAACTCCCTCATAGCCGCGTTCCAAAACCGTTTGTAATGATAATCGCCATTCAAGTTCGCTTGGACCCTTATCGTCATCAGAATTGTTATCACAGATCGCCCACAGATGTATGAGTGAAAGTAACGAAGTTAGCGAGGTTCTAACGCCAGATGATTGTCCGGTACGCGAGCCAGCTCTTCCTATCTAGCCCCACCCGCTGGGGAGGACGGACGTTTGCGCTGTTAGCAGCCAAGGTTTTGCCGCTTAGCAAGAAAGCCTTCTATGTGAAAATCGCGGCTGGGTTTAGTTCTCTAGCAACTAAGGCTCAACCAATGTTGGAGGAGTCAACTCTCGCTCCTCAAGTTTCGAGATAAAGATACCACAGCCAACCAGCAGCGCAGCTCATGAACGTGAATAGCGCTGAGAATCACAAGATTCCCAAGGCCGAGAACATTCCTGGGTCCGAAGTTATGACATTGCGGCAGCTGTCCACGTATCTCTGTATCCCCAGGTCGACCATCTATCGCCTGGTGCAAAGAGGGTGTCTACCGGCCTTCAAGGTAGGTCATCAATGGCGGGTGAGGCTCGAACTTGTGCAGAATTATCTCGTCGCGAACTACGAGCGGAAAACTGGTCGAAGTGGATAAGGTTAGCACCGAAAGTGGCGCTTCGCTCGCACCTTCTCCAAGTTTGCGAGCATGGGTTCATTAGCAATTGTGGTCGCAATTGGAGTCTATCTCGATCTGCATAGGCTCGACGCCAAACCATTCAAACTCGCCTTCGCGAGAGAGACGAACATGGCCTTTTATTGCCTGCTGTTGCACTGGTGGCTCGCACTGGTGCATCCCAGCGATTTCACTATCCGTCTGCTATCCTTAATCTGCGCGGTAGCTGCACTGCGTGTGCTTTACGCGGTGGCAACGAAATTGTTCGACGAACCCGTCGGTGTGGCAGCCGCGTTGTTGCTCGCCATAAACCAACATTTGTACGTGTAATCAGCGTCGCACCGGAAGTTTTTCGGCTGCGCGAAAAAAACCGTCACTCCGAGGGGAGCAAGGTTCCCGCTGGGCGGGAAAAAAAGGCACGAGCGGCTGTGCGCACGTGTCCTGAAGAGGCGATTTCGATTGAAGAGTGGCGAGCGTGAGGCTCAGGCGGCCGTGTCGGGTTTTCGAAGCCGCAGTGGACCAATTGAGGCGTCTTCGATGAGTTCAGCTACACACGCTCTTCGTGCTGTCGGCATCGAAGAAAAGCTTACCACATCGCGCGCTAATGCGGATGTAACAACCCGGAGTCGCACGCTGGCACTTGCGTGTATTGTTGTGGTTGCGGGGTTTCTCGACCTTCACAACCTCGGCTCCCAGCCGTTTTGGACCGACGAGGTCGTTACCTACGATGTTGCGACCTCGCATGGCTTAGGGTTCGTCAAGCTGGCAACGAGAAACGCGAGTATGGCCTTCTATCACCTGGTGCTGCATGGGTGGGTCATGCTCGTCCCTCCCACTGATTTCAACATACGATTGTTGGCAACCGTTTTCGCTGTCGCCGCTGTGGTCGCGGTGTACGTGCTGGCCAGAAAGCTGTTTGGTTCGGCTGTAGGTCTTGCGGCGGCGGCCCTGTTAGCCGTCAACCCTTTCTTCTTGAACTACGCGCAGGAGGCGCGCAGCTATACACTTACGGTCTTTCTTGTTCTTCTGTCTTGGTCGTTCTTCATCGAATCTTGTAGGCATCCCAAGTTACTGAACCTAGCAATATATATTGCAGCGACAACATTAGCGATTTACAGTCATAACCTAGCAATGTTGATTTTGCCGGCCCAATTTGTAGCTATTTTCCTTTTTCGAGAAGAGGCACGCTTAGTACGCATTCGCCTTGCTGGCGCTCTGTGCATCGCATTTTTGCTGGTCTCGCCCTTGTTTCTGATTGCCGCACTCCTCTACCGTAGAGACAACGACTGGATAGCTGCCAGTATCGGTCCGCCCGGATTAAACTCCTTACGTGAGGTCTTGGGCTCTTTCGCAGCCGGAACACCTGCACCTCGCATTGCGGGACAGCTTCTCGAATTGCTTTTTGTCGCCGGAGCCTTTCTGTACTTCCAGCGCTTCGTCACAGCCTCTCGGAGAGGCTCTAAGGAGTTCGGTAGCTATGCGCTTATTGTTGGCGCATTTGCGCTTCCGATCGCACTTCTCATGGGTGTCTCTCAGTTAGAGCCGCTGTTCATCCCTCGGTATGTCCTGATCTGTTTACCATTTCTGGTGGTGATGGTCGCGGTAGGATGGCTGCTCTCAGGAAGCCGTTTGGTAGCTGCGGTAGGGTTGATGCTGCTCGTCGGGTTGAGCCTTCGGGTTGATCAATCCTACTATCTAAACCCGTATAAGCCAGACTGGCCAGAAGCGACAAAGTTTATTGTTGATAACGCACGTCACGGTGACAAATTAGCGTTCGTGCCATCATATGGTCGGTTTGAATTTGAGCATAATCTTCAGCGTGTAGTTGGTGGAGATTCTCAACTGACGATCATTTATCCAACGGTTGACGCGGCGGGACACTCTTTCGACAGCCTCTCTTTAATGAAGATCGCTTTGAATACGCCCTGCGATCGGTTATGGGTCGTGTCATCTGGCGAGATGATCTTCGAGAAACAAGTATTCAACGAGTTGATGTTGAACTCGAAATACGGAGTCGTGTTCCGGGAGAATTTCCGTGGCATTTCAGTGACATTCTACGGTCACTCCGCCATGGCCGCATTACACTAGTTCCGCGCTCGACCATTTCGTCAACGGTGATCAGCGTCAAAATTGGTCGTCGGCGGGTTCACATCCTCTCTTAGCGAGTTGGGATGCGTAGTAAGACCCCTATGACTATGGTGCGCCGCCGGATTGAAGCAATGGCAAGTCGGTGACAGACGGGGCGCTGGCGGCGGTAATGCCGTGCGGTTATGCCGTTGAGATCTCTACGTAGATTGCGAACGCACTTGAAGTGAATCAAGCTCAGTACAACTGTCTGAAATCATCGTTCATTCTTGCTCACGCAGTGCCTAGCCTTGGCATTCAGCTGGGGGAGAAGCGGACGAAGTAAAATTCTTCTTATCACCATCATTTAGCAGCAAGTTAACAGGAACCATTCGTACGGATGTGTCATTAATGGTTCGGTCGGAGTTATTATTGGTTGCAATTCGCGGTTCGTGAAGTTTTTCAAAGCACCTGCCCGAAAGTAATGCAGCAGCGGAGCCGGTAATCTAAGAAAAACAGCGCCGCAGCGTGGGCACGAAAGATGCCTTAGAGTCATCGGAAATGACCATCTGAGGATGCATGAAAGCGAAAGGCCGAAAGACGTTAAGAGAGGTCCTATAGACGCAATCTCTCATGGCCGCATGCTCGAAGATTAAAGTCGCGGTATTGCCAATACAGAAAATACCAAAGTCGAATAAGCGGACCGGACAAGTCGACTAGGCCGTGAACGGCCGGTATTAGGCGATATTTCGGCAACACGGCAGCGTAAGCCCGATGCTTCGCAGAAAAAGACGGGCCTGTAGGTTCACCTGACCGGCGTTCGAAGAGTTGCTCAGTTAAGTCCAGGGAGCGAGTCCGTCGTGGGGTTCTGCTGAATCACGCATATGACACTGCGATGGCGGACGCGCGCCTGGCTACTGAGCTGCGGACGCCGGCAATGGCTGGGGCAATGAACAATTTGTGCATCGAGCTGCCAGTTGCGAAGCCGCCAAGGCTACTGGTGGTGGGTGAAGTTGTTTTGGATCGATATTTGTGGGGAACCGTTGAACGGGTATCGCCCGAAGCACCCATTCCAGTCTTGCACCTGACCCGTAGCGAGGAACGTCTAGGCAACGCGGCGTTCGTTGCTGCCAGCGTTCGCGCCTTGGGTGGTGAAGCGCACTTGCTCAGCGTGGTTGGCGCTGATCTAGACGGGCGCAAGATCGGCCGAATTGCTACCGAGCTTGGCATCGGGTGCGATTCGCTTATCGAAGTGGTTGATCGTCCCACCATAGTCAAGGAGCGCTTGCTCGGCGCGGCGCAATCGGCGCAGCGCGGAATCCAACAGATGCTACGCGTCGACCGGGAAGACGCAACACCGTTGGACCGAACCACAGAGGAGATGCTCTTGGCCCGGCTCGGTGGGGAACTCGACGCCGCCGATGGGGTGTTGGTGTGCGACATTGACAAGGGCATGCTAACCCCGCGTCTCCTCAGCGAGATGATTCGGATCGCTCGAAGCCAGCGCAAACCGATAGTCGTCGATCCACGACGCGCGTCGGATTTCTCTTTGTATCGAGGTGCCAGTGTACTCACCCCCAACCGCTTTGAGGCTCAATATGCCACCGGACTCGATATGTCCGACGCCGAGAATTGGCCCAAGGTGGCGAGCAAACTGATCGCTGACCTCGGGTTGAGCGTGAGTTTGGTGACCCTGGATCGAGACGGCATGTTTCTCTCGGAGCGCAGCGGACCAGCAATCCACATCGAGACGACGCCGCGGGAAGTCTATGACGTAACAGGTGCCGGAGACATCGTTCTAGCTACATTTGGCTTTTTCTGGATCGCAGGTGTGCCGGTGCCAGAGGCCGCCGCGCTGGCCAATGCGGCGGGCGGTTTGGAAGTCGCCCGGCACGGGGCGACCGTCATCTCACTCGAAGAGCTTGCGGCTGCTCTGCACATACAACCCGGCAGCAGTCGCAAGATTCGCAACCTGCACGAGCTGTCTGGTGAAGTCGATCGGCATCGCCGCGCCGGCAGGAAAATCTGCTTCCTTGACGCAAAGTTCGGTGCGCTGGATGTCGGCCGAGTGGAGCTCCTGGAATGTGCACGCGCCCTGGGCGATTTGTTGATCGTAGGATTTCGAGGCGCTCCGGGTTCGCAACAAATCGATCAGGTAGCGCGGTCGGAACCACCGGAGCAGGCGCGAATATTGGCCGCGCTGGAGGCGGTCGACTACGTCCTGATGGTCGAGAGTCCAAGCCTGATCGAAATTGTGCACTGCATAAGGCCAGACATCTTTGTCGCTTCCGAATGTCTGTCCGGTTCGAACGGGGATGAGTTTGAGGCGGTTCGCAGTTACGGCGGCCGCGTGGTGCCGGGCGATGTTCGGGCAGGACAGGTTTCTTCCTGGCCACCGAAGACCAATGGCAGTTTGAAGAGCGGGGCCTCGGCAGTCCAAGAGTCTTTCAGTTCTTCTGTACTACTCCCCAGAGTCTAGCGCGTTGACCAATCGACTACGCACACGCCTTCGCGCGGCCCGAGTAAAAAGCCGTCCCTCTGCCTGGCCAAAAATGAGTCCGAACGAAAACGCGGCGCGACCCAAACTTCATCGGATCGTGACGCTTACGGTGTTCCTATTGATGGTTACCTGCATCGGAGGCTGCTCGCCATCCGCCAACGACTCGTCGATCTCGGCGATCGATTCACCTGGGGCGGGGCACATCGCGGCGAAGCCGTGCAATGAACCTGAGTTACTAGAGCTGTGGCGGCAGCGAGATTCCAATACCCCGACAGACTTCGCGGTCGGTCCCGGTGATGTAATTACGGTCTCGGTGTCCGAGGTCGAAGAACTGCAGAGGCAGCAGGTCCGTGTCGCTCCCGACGGGACGATCGCGCTCCCCTTGATTGGAATCATGGAAGTGTCGGGAATGAGCGAAAACGGACTGAGGAGCGCACTCATTCAGCGACTCGCGGACTACGTAAAATTTCCACGGGTTGATCTGTTCGTCGAGCGATACCAAGCTCGCGACGTAGCCGTAATGGGCGCGGTTCAGAAGCCGGGACTCTACGACCTAAGGAACTCAAGCCAGTCGATTATGGACGTGATCGGTCAGGCCGGAGGAATGACTTCCGACGCGGCCCAGAAGGTTATTTTTGTACCCCCGAAGGTCGGCTCGGAAGTTTCAGCCGGTGCTCCGACGAGTCTACCCCGCGACGCCACCGCGGGGCAGCCGGTTGAGCTGGCGGCGAACTACCCGGGTGTGGAGCTGCGCAATCCTGAAGCACCGCAGACGACCAGGTCCGCGTATCTGGAGATTCCTTCCCAAGCTCACTCGCCGCCGATCTCGCGTGACGACTTCAAGGGTCGCGCGTGGATTGAGTTGGATCTGGCAAGGCCAGGAAGCGAGGCATGTCTGGATTTGCCGACCCGTCCGGGTGATGCAGTGATAGTTCCGAATGCCGGTCAGGTCATGGTGCAGGGCTGGGTACAATCTCCTGGCGCGTACCACATCACTCCCGGCATGACACTGCTTGGAGCGGTTTCGGCTGCGGGCGGGGCAAACTTCAGCTGGACTGCGGCGCTGCTGCGTACGGATTCCGACGGCAAGCGGACTTTTACCGAATTCAGCCTTACCAAGCTCCAGAAGGGCGAGATGCGCGACGTCGCTGTCCAGTCGGGCGACGTGGTGGTAGTTGAGCGATCCGTGATCGGCGCGGTCCCCTACACTTTGTTCGAACTGTTCGAACATTTTGGCACCGGAGTCGGGATGGGAATCCCCTTCTAGCGCCACCGACAGACGGAGCGGAATCATCGCAACCGTCGCTGTGAACGATCGAAACGATCTCCCGAGGCGAGTGGTCAACCGAAGAGCTTGAGAATTCGGCCTCGTGAGGGTTGAAAAGCCAAGATTGTAATGCCCGAAATCGTGCCATACCCAACGCCACATCCGATTCACCCGTCGTCGTGGGTTCCGTCGACTGCGCTTTTAACGCCGGGATCCGCGCCGCTCACAATGAGTGACGGCATCGGACTGGCGGACTGCTGGCGAATCATCCGGCGGTATCGCCGGCTGATCGTCACACTGCTGAGTGTTGCGCTGTTGCTGACGGGCGTTGTGGTGTTTCTCTCGGAGCGTAACTTTACCGCCAGTGCGATTGTCTTGATTGAGCCCGAGCCGCCCCAGGTTTTGGACATCAGAGAATTGATCAGCGAGTCCGGAAGCACCGACGATCACGACTACTACAAGACTCAATACGACCTCCTGAAAAGTCGCGACCTGGCCGCAGGAGTTATTCGGGAATTGAATCTTGAGAGCACCGAGCTGTTAGGTTCAACCGGTTCGGCCGGCTTTGTCGCGAAGATCTGGGCGATCTTCGCGCGGTTCTTCAACTCCACACAAGAACTCGCTGCCGCTCCCGAAACTGACGGCGTCCGCTCAAGCGCGATTGACGCCTATCTCGGTCGGCTCACGATTGAGCCTTTGATCGGAACGCGTCTAGTAAAAGTGTCGTTCAGTGCTCCGGACCCGCGGCTGGCCGCCCGAATCGCCAACGCACACGTTCGTCACTTCGTCCAGCAAGGGATCCAATTGCGCAGTGAATCGCGTCGTGCCGCGGTCGAATTTCTAGAGAACCAGCTGGTTCAAATTAGGCAGCGCGTTCAGCAATCGGAGGCGGCACTCAACACCTATCGGCACCAGAAGGGCATCGTCGCATTCGACGTTGAAGATACCAACAAAATCTCGCAGGGCCGAATGGAAGATCTGACCAGGGCCCTGACTGAAGCGGAAACCAAGCGAATTAACGCTGAATCGCAGATGCAGCAGGTTAAGAACGGAGATTACGACTCGCTTCCCCAGGTGATCGCCAATCCGGCCATCACCGTGCTGAAGCCTCAGGTGCGCAACCTCCAGGCTGAGTACGCAAACTTGTCCACGGCGTTCAAACCCAAGTATCCCAAACTCGCCGAGTTGAAAGCACAACTGAAGGAGTCCACTCGTTCCCTGAACAATGAGATGAAACAGGTCGCGAAAGCAATCTTGCGCGACTACAGCGCGGCCGCAGATCAGGAACGCGAATTGCGCACCGAGATCAGCGCCGAAAAGGAGCGCGACCTCGCACAGAATGATGCGTCGGTGCAGGACGCGACGCTCGCACGCGAAGTCGAGACCAATCGCGAGTTGTACAAGAACGTCCTTCTCCGCATGCAACAAATCCAGATCGGCGAGCAGGCGCCGGTGACCAACATCAGCGTCGTGGACCGCGCCGCTCCTCCGCTGCGCCCGTCGACACCCAAGAAAAAACGCGATTTGCTGATCAGTGGACTCCTGGCGCTGGTATGCGGAATTGCTCTCGCGTTCATTCTCGATCACCTCGATAATCGTCTGAAGACTAGTGAAGAAGTCGAACAGTATTTGCGTCTTCCCAACCTGGCCGTAGCTCCCGATTTTGCGATGCTTCACAGGGCGACGACGAGCCAGCAGCGCTTCGATGGGGTGCGTAAATTCCTTCTCGGCTCGGAAAGGGCGACCGGCACGTCCCCCACTGCTCATGAGCCAGGCAGAGGCGACGTCTATCGGTCGATTCGTACCGCTCTGATGTTCTCTCGTGCCGGTGCGCCACCTCAAAAGATGCTGATAACCAGTGCGATTGAAGGAGAGGGGAAAACCTGGACTGCGGTCCACGCCGCCACCGCCTTTGCCCAGACCGGCGCCAAAACCCTACTTATCGACGCCGACCTGCGCCGCGCGCAATGCCATGAAGCCTTGGGAGCGGACAATTCCGCGGGTTTGAGCGAGGTGCTGGTGGGGCAACTCGAACCGGGAAACAGTGTCCGCTACATCGAAGATCGAAACCTATTTCTGCTGTCAGCGGGATCGTGCGTGCCGAACCCGGCTGAGCTACTCACCTCGAACAAAATGCTGGAAGTAATCAGATTTTTTTCCGAGCAATATCAGTACATATTGATTGATTCGGCGCCGCTGATGTACGCGAGCGACACGGTCGGAATCGCGACCATGGCCGATGGTGTCGTGTTAGTTGCCGGATCCGCCACTCCAAAGCAGAGCGTGCGACGCGCCGCAGAACGACTAGCGCTCGCCGGCGCGAATGTTCTCGGAGTAGTGCTCAACCGGGTTGATATTCATCATCCTGACCATAGAGAGTACACACGCTATTACTTTACGTACGAGGGAGACCGCCGAGGCACTGTGGCTCCGGGACCGTAGTCCGACCGTCCGCAATCAGTGAGCGAAATTCTTGGCGGCTACCCTTGTACGGTTAGACGCAGAACTCCTGAATATGCGGCTAAAAGACACTGAGGCGGCACAAAGAACTGCGAACCAGTGCGTATCGGGATTGACGCGCGGCGATTGGGGCCACACCCCAAAGGTATCGGTCGCTACGTGTGGGAACTGTGCCGGGGGCTCGATCAGGTTCTCCCCACAGCAGAGTTCTTTTTGTATGCGCTCAAACCGCCACATCTACCAGCGATCTCGAGGCGCTGGTCTATCAGAGTAGATGACTCTCCCCTGGGGCGGCGGCTACCCAACACCTTGTGGCTGGTAGCGCGAGCGGGACTGATGTCACGCCAAGACCGGGTCGATGTCTTCTGGGCTGGCACCGGGCTTCTGCCCTTGGTTGGCCTGAAGTCGCGAGCGGTGCTGACTGTGCATGATGTGGTGGAGAGGGTAGCGCCGCAGACCATGGATCGAAACGCTCGGTGGGGTTCGCGTCTGTTTTTTGAGCGCAGCCTTGCTCGCGCCGACGCCATTGTCAGCAATTCGGCAGGTACTGCAGAACGGCTAAAAACGAATTTCGGCTATCCAGTAGCCGCGGTGGTCCGGCCGGGAATATCTGAGGTGTTTCGACCGCACTCTGAGCAAAGCAATCTTGCGGTGCTCGCGCACTATCAGGTGAATCGGCCATACTTGCTCAGCGTATCTACCTGGGAACCGCGCAAGGGGCTCGAGCAGCTGATTCATGCCTTTCTCCGCATGAAGTCCGAAGGGCTGATTCCCGACCATAAGCTCGTGCTGGTAGGTGAGAGGGGTTGGAAAGATTCCGCGATCGTCGAGCTGGCGCGTAAGAGCGAAGCGGTTGTCAGCTTGGGATTTGTGGAGGACGCTTCGCTGGCTGCGTTGTACAGCGGCGCCGAAGCTTTTGTCTATCCGTCCCAGTACGAGGGATTCGGTATGCCGGTACTTGAAGCCCGTGCATGCGGAACGCGCGTGGTTACCACTGACCTCCCTGAACTTAGAGAGGCCGGGGGTGAGGACGCAATCTATATTTCTCCGACCGAAGAGGGCATCCGCTCGGGCATTGCCCAGGCACTGGCGGCGGCGGGAAAGCCAATCAATTGGCGAGATTGGAACTGGGCTGCAAGCGCTTCGATCCTCGCCAAGGTGCTACTGGATTCTGTTAGTGTTCGAACCTCCAAGATGCGCCCGCGTGATCGCGGCGAGGGCGCAAAGGCAAGCTGATTCCGACGTCTTTCAACGACATCGGATCTACGGCGGGACTCGGGTCTCTCCCAGCATCCATTACCAAAGGGAAGAGACCCTGGATGACGGAGTTCTGCGAGCGCATCGTGACTCGTTGGCTGAAGGTCGCTCGAGAGCCGCTCCCGACTTCTTTGACCGCAGTTCCCCGTCGGCTGTTGGTGGTAAAGGTCTTCGGGATGGGCGACAGCGTTATGATCCGCTCGCTCATCGAGCATTTGGTAACTCGGAATAGTGGTCTCGAGATTGGGGTGCTGGTCGGAACCGCTACCCGCGAATTGCTGACTCTGGGTACCAACTTTTCGGTTCATCAGTATAGACAGCACCAACTGACGCCTCGCACCGCCTTGGCCTCGCTCAGAGAGATCCGTCGGCGTCACTACGATGCGATTTTAAATTTCGAGCAGAGCTCAACTGCCGGGTCGGCCTTCCTCGCGGCTACCGGGATTCCGGTGCGGATAGGTTTCCTGCCCACGGTCGAGAGTATCAAGGCACGATTTCTGACCCACGCCCAGCGCTTTCGTGAAGGGTGCTCGATGTGGCAGTCCTTTGTCCACCTGGCGCAGATGATTGACCCGGGTCTCTCGGACTCTGTGAGACCGGTCCCGCTTAAGTGCGGACCCGCCGCGGAGGCGTGGGCACTGGAATGGCTCAGGCGGCATGTCCACCGGCAGCCAGCGATCGCGCTGCATCTTGGCAGCCAGGATCTGGAATTTCGACGCTGGCCACTCGATCGGTTTGTGCAATTAGCGGAGCGCTTACGCTCCTTGGCCTTGGAACCAACGATCGTACTTACCGGAACTGCACCCGAGCGAGCGTTGATCCGCGCCTTCATCGACAAATACTCCGGTCACGCCGTCGATGCTTCCGACTCGGAATCGCTGGCCAATACTGCGGCATTGCTGGAACGATGCAATCTGCTGGTCAGCAACGATACTGGAATTATGCACTTGGCTGCGGCGATGGGCACGCCGACCGTAGGGCTATTTGGCCCCAACTCGCCACACTACTGGGGCCCAATCGGGTCCAGGGCGACTTACGTGTACGAGACCAAAGTCGCCTGCAGTCCCTGTCTAAATCTCTACGCAAATCGCTGGCCGCTCGAGTGTGCCAACCCCGTCAAGAGCCGCTGCATGCTCGATATCGAGGTCGATTCGGTACTGAACGCGGCTCGGCGCGTGATCACGAACCCCTGGCTTGGCTCTGCCAACGCGGCTGATGGACGAGAAGTCCCAGGTCTTCGTTAATCTGCGTTCGCAATCGGCGGGACTGCGCGGGGTGCAGCGCTACACGGCCCAAGTCCAGCGGAGGCTGGCAGATCGCGTTATGCCGGTGGTTCCGCACACTCCGATGCAAGGGATCCGGGGCCACCTGTGGGAGCAGACGGTGCTACCCCGGATGATTGGTGACGCTCTTCTCTGGAGTCCTGCGAATACGGGACCACTGAGTATCGCAAATCAAGTCCTTACGATTCATGACTTGGGGTCGATAGAGCATCCGGAATGGTATTCTCGGTTGTTTGCCGCCTGGTACCGATGGCTTACCCCCGAATTGATGAAGCGTGTCCGGCGAGTGATTACGATCTCCCGATTTTCGCGTGAGCGAATCCTCGCACTGGTCAATATCGACGAATCGAAAGTGGTAGTGGTGTCCCCGGGGGTTGACGCGATGTTTCGTCCACGTCCAGACCAGGAAATTAAGCGGGTGTGCAGCGATCTGGGGATTCCTTCGCCTCACTACCTACTAAGCCTTGGGGCCCTCGAGCCGCGAAAGAATCTGTCCCGTCTGGTGGCGGCTTGGTCGTCATGTGTGGAACGAGTGCCAGAGGAAATCTGGCTCGTGATTGCTGGCGCGAGTGCACCTCGCAAGGTCTTCAACCGTCTCGAACTCGGCGAGCTTCCCCCACGCGTGCATTTGGCCGGATTCGTTGCCGATGGCAATTTGCCCGCCCTCTATAGCGGGGCCCTGGCCATGGTTTATGTGTCCCTGTACGAGGGGTTTGGGATGCCGGCGCTTGAGGCAATGGCCTCGGGAACCGTGCCGATTGTGTCGGGTAACACTTCGCTGCCCGAGGTGGTTGGCGATGCGGGCGTTTGCGTCAACCCTTTCGACATTGAGCAGATCGCCGGCGCGATCGAACACGTGATTGATGATTCCGAACATCGCGCCGCCCTGCGAATTCGGGCGACTCAGCAGAGCCAACGCTTCAGCTGGGAACGAGCGGCGGTTCAAACCTGGACGGTGCTAAGTCAGGCGATGGCTTCGTAAAGAGGGTCTTAGCCGCTCACCTCGCTTTCAGTGGTCACGCTAGCTGAAGCGTTCACCAGCCGTCGAAGACCCGATTCGGGCGAACGAGATGCTGCACACAAAACTGAGTAGTGTCTATGATCAGAGATTTTTTGATGGCCAGTTCGAGGACTCTCTACAATCCGCAAGAGCTGTCGCGAGCGTGGTCTGCCAACTGTTCAATCCCCAAAGCGTGGTAGACGTTGGATGTGGCCTCGGAAGCTGGGTCAAAGCCTTCATGGAATCGGGCGTTGAGAGAACCTGCGGCATCGACGGAGACTACGTAAATCCCGACGTCTTACTCATTCCGCCGGAGGTCTTTGTAGCCAAGGACCTGACCCGACCTTTCGAAATACCGGGCTCATACGATCTGGCTATCTCGGTAGAGGTCGCAGAACATTTGTCCGAAAAAGCCGGTGCCGGTTTGGTCCGCGCGTTGAGCAAAGTCGCGCCGCTGGTTTTATTTTCGGCCGCGGTCCCGGGGCAGGGAGGTTCGCATCATATCAACGAGCAATGGCCAGCGTACTGGCGGTCACGGTTCGGGGCCGAAGGACTCAAACTATTCGATCCGATCCGGCCGATGATTAGGAACGAGACTTCGGTGCAATGGTGGTATCGCCAGAACCTGCTCGTGTTTGCCTCGCCCGAGGGAATAAGGGCTCATCCACAATTGGGACCAGAGGTCGCGCCGGGGGTGGAAATGGAGTGGGTATACGTCGCGATGGCTGACAAACGACGCGACTTGCGAGCGACTCTGCGCAATATGCCGGGGGTGCCGTGGGCGTGGAGTTATCTGAAGCCTTGGGTACGCCCCAAGAAACTGACTCGTTCGAACCACCAAACTGCGTAGTCGCAAGGAACTACCGATAGTGAGCTGGTCAACTTGCTGCCGTGATTGCCTGGGCAGAACTACGACCAAATTGCCTGGACGTGGCAGCAGCCGAGCTCGCCTGTTGGATCGCTATCTGGGAATACCCCTGGTTTTTCTGGCTGGACAGTGTCGACGGAAACGAGCTATTCCGGCGCACGTTCATAAAATCGGCCTGCTGAACACTGCGGCCCTCGGCGACACGATTCTGATGAGCGGCCCATTGGCGGATTTGCGGGCGGCCTATCCACAGGCACAGATCGTGTTCTTAACGGGACCGAGCAACTACGAAGCCGCCTGCCTGTTGGACGGCGCGGACGAAGTCGTCGAGCTCCCGGTCTTCCGCCCGCTCGCGGCTATTAAAGCGGTCCGCGAACTGGATTTCGATCTGTTCCTGGATTTTGGACCTTGGTGTCGCCTCAACGCCCTTATCGCAATCTGTTCCGGGGCCAAGTTAATTGCAGGCTTTCGGACCAGCGCACAAGCGAGACATTTTGCATACGACTTGGTCGTCGATCATTCGGAAAATGCACACGAGCTGGAGAATCATCGCGGACTGGTCCGCGCGCTAGGCATCTTGCCAGTCCATCCTCCGAGGCTCAGGTGTGAAAAGCTCCAAAGTCAAAACGTCCATGACCTCACCAGGCGCCTTGCGGTTTTTCATCTGTGGCCTGGCGGCAGCGCCGCGAAGCTCAAGGAATGGGCAGTGGGACGCTGGATCGCGCTCGCGGAAGATTTTGCTGCGGAGCGATACGAGGTCGCATTTACGGGGGCGGCCAACCAACGCGCGCTGAACGAGTCCGTCATTACGCAGGTCAGACCCTCGCTCCGCCCGAGGATGAGAAATGCTGCTGGAGCGAGCTTGCGTGAAACTTTGCGCCTGGTTTCCCGCGCCGAACTGGTGGTGTCGGTCGACACCGGTGTGATGCACATGGCGGCGGCGGTGGGCGTTCCCCTGGTCGCGCTCCACGGGCCCACCAGTCCGCAGCGCTGGGGCCCAGTCAGTGAGAACGCGCTGGTGGTCGAGCCACTACTCAGAGGCTGCGGGTTTCTGAATCTCGGCTTTGAGAAAGTTCGCCAGGCCCCGGAGTGCATGAAGGCGATCAGTTACGGTACGGTGAAAGCAGCGTGTGACGCAGCGCTGAGCAAAGGGCAAACTCAGCTTCCACCCGGGACTCCGATGCATACGCCCTCGCTGGGAGCCCTCAGCCCCACTACCCCCCGCGCGGACCGGTCCGCAAGCTTGAGTCGAGTGACGCCCGTGACCCGCGAGCCAGAGTCAATCGGTCGCGAGGTCGGTCACCCCCTTAAGGTCAACAAGGTCTAGCGAGACATGTCCAGGACCCTTGACTTTTTATCTCTGGTCGCCGCCTTTGCAGCCACCAGTTCGTTGGTTTCGTATCTGGGCCGCTCCGATCTGTTCATCTGGCCCGCTCCGACATCTTCGGACATCGCCGGCTGGCCAGCTCAATACATAGTCCTGCTGTTATCGGCTTTGATCGCTTGGAACCTGGTCAATGGCTACCTTGGAGAATACCAGCGCGAGCAGCCAAATGCGCCTGATCACGTCGGCCGCTTGGCTCGCGCAGGACTGCTGTGGATGGCCGCGACGGCATTTGCGATTTTTGTTTTCAAACTCCGTGAAATCAGCCGCGTGTTTCTGCTCTCCTACATGGTGCTCGGTGGCGTGTCGATCGCCTTGCGTGACTGGGCCGAGACCGTGGTTCGGCGGGGCATCCATCGGTCGCGAGGAGCGCACCGCAGCGCGATCGTAGTCGGAAACGGGACCCAAGCGCGCTGGCTCAGGCAATTTCTACTGGATAATTACTGTCCGGAACCGTACGCGCTGGTCCGGCAGGTGGATCCCGCCGACTCCGACTTTATCAATGGGCAGGCGGGCTCCGCTTCAAAGTCTCAGGCGGCAGGCTTCGACCGGGCGGCGGAGGTGTTCGTGGCGGCTGCTGACATAGGAGCCGACGCTTCTGCCTTGTTTCCGCGTCTGTTCGAGCATGCCACCGAGGCGCATATTGTTCCGGGCGTCTTCGATGCCTCTATCTTCAAGCTCGCGCTCCGGAGCGTCGGAGGCGTTCCGCTTATTACCCTGCGATCTGGCGCTCTCACCGGACTGGAGGGCACGCTCAAGCGGACTTTCGACATCGCGGTCGCGGCGCTGCTCCTGACGCTGGTCGCGCCACTCATGACGATAATTGCGCTGCTAATAAAGGTGTCTTCGCCGGGCCCGGTCTTTTTTCGCCAGGAACGGGTTGGAAAAGGTGGGCGCCGAATCCAAATTTACAAATTCCGCACCATGCACCAAAACGCGGAGGGCATCCTCAAGGCAAATTCCGAGTTGTACCGAAGCTATGTAGAGAACAATTACAAGCTGCCCAAAGGTAAGGATCCTCGGGTAACCTTCATCGGCGGCTTTCTGCGCGAACTGAGTCTGGATGAAATTCCACAACTGTTCAACGTGCTCAAAGGCGAAATGAGCATGGTTGGTCCCCGCCCCGTGGTGCCTGCGGAAATCGAGAAGTATGGTGACTACGCTTCGCTATTGCTCTCCGTGCAACCCGGTCTCACAGGGCAGTGGCAGGTTAGTGGGCGGAGTGACATCGCCGATTACGCGCGTCGGGTTCGGATCGACATGGAATACATACGCGATCAATCGATCGCGCGGGACTTGCGGATTCTGTTTCGAACCGTGCCGGCGGTCTTGTCCAGAGAGGGCGCCCATTGATCTCGGTTGGGACCAGGCACGACGAAATTTCTCCGGTACCAAACCCAACCGAAAAAATAGTTGACAAAAACGCAGGCGCACTGTCGCGACAGGCTGAGGAATGTGGGCCTATCGAAAATCGTTGCGCATTAACCTTTTCGAGGAGCCAACCATATGGAAAACGAAGCGAAGGCCTCCGCTGTCCGACCGCTGGCGGGATTCGTACGCGCGCCCGAACATATCGAGCCAAAGGGTTGGGGTCGCGAAGTGTGGATTGCGAACAATGCTAAGTACTGCGGCAAGATTCTCGAGATAAGAAAAGGCAAGCGTTGCTCTTTTCATTTCCACAAACTGAAGAGCGAATCGTTTTACCTGCGACGGGGCCAGTTGCGGATCAGGTTGAAGGAATCAATAGATGCCGAGACCATCCGCGAGTTCGATCTGCATGAGGGTGAGTGCATGGACATTCCCCCAGGCCTGGTCCATCAGATGCAGGCGATCGAAGATTCGGAGCTGTTTGAGTTCTCCACCCAGCATTTTGAGAGTGATTCCTATCGGATCGTGAAGGGCGATTAAGCTCAGGTGGGAATTCCAGCCAGCGGCCTGGTTCTGATTCCGCTTACGCTCGGGATCTTTCTTTTTTCCTCGTATCTCGCGGAGTGGGCGATTTTCTGCGCCGTGTTGCAAAGTGCCGCCCTGCTCAACGTTGGGGGCAGCTTCGCGGTCGGGCTGTCTCCCTACTTCTTCGTGACCGCATTGATGGCTTTACGGATCGTTCCGCAGTGGGTGACCGGCCGGGTTCGCTTCTTTGTCGAGGAGCCGGTCGCCGCGCACGTACGAATTCTCGCCATCTTCATGATCTGGTGTGTGGTCTCGGCTTTCGTGCTGCCGATCTTGTTTGACGGTATGCCGGTGGATTCACCGCGCCTCGGGGTCGACGCGTCGTACTATAACCAGCTGCCCTTGCACTGGAGTCCGAGTAATGGTGGCCAAGCTGGGTATATGATTCTGAACTTCATAATGGTCATCGGCCTGTTGCAATTGGCCACGCGGCCCGGACGCTTGCAACGCCTAACGAGCGCGTTTTCCTGGTCGGGAGTTTTCGTTGCGGGAGTCGGTGCGTATCAGGTGTTTGGTCCTCGCGTCGGACTTCCGTTCCCTTCCTGGTTTTTCAACAGCAATCAGGCCTGGGCGCAACTGCCAAATCAGATGATCGGGGATAATTTTTCGCGGATGTCGGCGACTTTCCCCGAGCCTTCCGAAGCGGCAGCGTTTTTGGCCGCGTGGTCGGTTTTCGAGCTGAGCCTCGCGATTGCGGGTGGCGGTCGGAATCGATGGCCGTGGATATGGACGGCGGTTGGCAGCGTAATGTTGGTAAAAACCGCTTCCACCACCGGCTACGTTACGGCCGGGATCATTTGGATTGTGATGGTGTGCGATTGCGGGGCGGCGATCCTGCGTCATGGCTGGATCAAAAAGAAAGCCACTCTGGCGGTGCTCGGGCTTGCGGGCGCTGCGATACTGGCACTAGTCATTGGGGGTGCCGGAGCGTGGCACCTGCTTGACGCGGTTCTGTTCCACAAAGGAGACTCGCAATCCGCGCAACATCGAACCGCTACCTTCGGCCGAGCGGTGCAAGTTTTTCAAAACAGCTGGGGGCTTGGAGCTGGTCTCGGTTCTAACCGTGCGATGAGCATGTTCTTCTACGTTCTGAGCAATCTCGGGATTCCAGGGATCGCGTTGATCGTGGTCCTGCTGGTGCAACTGTACACGCAGACTCGGCGTCG
>JAFAHS010000285.1 GCA_019237115.1 Deltaproteobacteria bacterium | reverse complement strand
CAAACGATCTTGCGTTTCACCGATTCCGGAACCTGCTTGAAGTCGCGCGCAATCACATCCTGGGAATGGGGCCAGGTCGAATCCGTATGCGGAAAGTCCGACGCCCACATGAAGTTGTCTTCGCCGAAAAACTGGACCAGCATCGGGCCGACCGGATCGTCCTGGAAGGTCGCCCACACATTGCGCCGCACGTACTGGCCCGGCGTCATATCGAGCGGCTCTTCCATCATCGCGCCGAACTTCTCGAATGCGTGGTCGAGCCGGTACATGTAGTGGGGCAGCCATCCGCTGTCGTTCTCCGCGGATACGATCTTCAGACGCGGAAAGCGCATCAGCACGCCGCCGCAGATGATATCGGTCAGCGAGCGCTGCACCTCGTGCAGGATGTTCATGTAGCCGCGAATGAACGAGGGCTCGCGCGTCTTGGCCTTCTGCTGTTCCTCTTTGGAGCGCGGCGGTCGCTTGCCGGTAATAACGTGCAGCGACAGCGGCATCTGCAAGTCCTCTGCGACTTGCCAGAACGGATCGTAGGATTTGTGCCAGTAGGGGCTTTCCGCCGGGGGCGAACCCCAGATCATTGCCCCCTTGAGCCCAATCTTTTTTGCGCGTTCCAGCTCCTTGGCGCCTTCGTTGATATCCTCCAGCGAGATCAATGCAATCGCGTGCAGGCGGCGCGGATCGTAGGAAGCAAAGTCCGCGACCCAATCGTTGTAAACTCGAAAACACGCACGCTGGAGGTCCGCATCGTGCAGTCCGAACAGAGGCATGCCCAGCGTGGTGTACAGCACCTCGGCCTGCACGCCATCGACGTCCTGATCCTTGATGCGCTCGGCAGGGTCCCAACCGCTGGAGCGCGCCGCCTTGTAGCCTTCGTCTTTATTGGCGCGCTTCATGAATTCGCGGAGCTCCTCACCGCTGCGGCCGGCCGCAAATCCGCCCGCGACCGGAAAGGCCGGAATATCGGGCGCCACAAAAATAAACGTGCCGCGGTTTTCACTCCTGATGATGCGCGGCGCGCGATCACGAAATCTCTGCTCCAGCCTCTCGGTCCAGAGATCCGCGGGTTCGGTCATGTGAGAGTCGGCGGAGATTACCTTGATTGGTGTTGCTGCCATGGGTCAGCACCTCCGAGCTTGATGGGCTCTAGGCGACTTCTAGCGCAGCTGGTCGTCGATGTACCAGTCGCAGCAATTGGGTCGGACGCGAATGTCGCAGTCGCCGCAGGCTTGGGCCCATCGCCGGCCTGCGCCGGCGCGCACTCAAGTTTTCAATCGTTTCATCGGCGTTGTATCCTCGATCCGGTGTCAGCGTTTTCGCTTCCATTCCTGCGTCTCTCCGGCCCGCCCCGGGCGCAAGGCCGCCAGCACGGCGAGGCTTTGCGAAAGTCCATCAGCGAGGTCCGCCAGCGCTGGCGCGAAAGCCTGACTCAACGCTTTGGGGTCCATCCCGATTCCTTCATCGAGTCGTTTCTCGCGCAAACGCGGTTTGTGGCCGCTATGCGAAAGTGGACCCCGGCGTTGCTGGAGGAAATCGAGGGTATCGCCGAGGGCAGTGGACGACCCTTGGCGGAGACCTTGGCCTTTCAATTCATGGACGAGGAGTGGTGGTTCGGTGCAAGGCACTGTGCGAAGGCCTCCGCCGAGGCCAATCACTGCAGTATTGTTGCCAGCCGCGGACGCGAGGGCCAGGCCCCGATTCTCGCGCAGAATATGGATCTGCGCGCGTACCTCGACGGCGGCCAGGCGGTTATCAGCACGGCCATCAACGACGGGCCGCGCGCCACGGTCATGACGATCTGCGGAATGGTCGGGCTTTGCGGTGCGAACCAAGCCGGGGTCGGCGTTGCGGTGAACACGCTCTGGCAGTTGCCGAGCGCAGCGGACGGACTGCCAGTGGCGTGCGTAATGCGCGGGATACTGGAGCAACCCAATCTGGCCGCTGCCGTTCAATGGATCTGCCAGCCGCGGCACGCTTCAGGTCAGCACTATCTCATCGGCGACCCGGGCGGATTTGCGAGCTTCGAGGCCTCGGCGACAAAGGTA
>JAFAHS010000153.1 GCA_019237115.1 Deltaproteobacteria bacterium | reverse complement strand
GAAATCGCCATGCACCGACGCTTGCGGCTGGTGGACAGTCCTGCCGAGGCCGACCTCGAGCTCAGCGGCGAAATCCTCGCGGTCACCCCGCTGCCCTCGTCATTCAATTCGGTCCTCGAACCGACCATCTACAACCAGTCGATGACGGTGGCCGCACAGTTGAGGGACCTGCGCACCAACCGGGTAATCTGGAGCGTCAGCTCATTGGGCAACCTCCAGCACATTCCGGTGGTGGCACAGGCAGTGGTGCCCACGCTCCCGACCTTCGTGCAGGGAAACCTGCGCGGCTCTGACGTCGCCAAGCTGACCGATATGCAGGTCGCGTCGACGCAGGGAGCCCTCGGACAACAGACCATGATGCAGAACGTCGCGCAAAACCTTTACGCTTCAATGGCCGAAGGATTTTGACCGCCGGACCGAGTTGATGCGTGGATGCCGATTGAGAACGCACTCGGATTCCTGCGCAACCTCGAGGGCAGCCGCCCGCTCCCCGGCACCATCGTCGTATTTGGCCCGCACGGATTTCTCCGCGAATTCGTAGTCAGCACTACCGCGGGGCGCCTGGCCGCCAAAGGCTACAAGTACCGTTCCATCCAGATCGGGGCAGGCGGGGATTTGGCAGCGGCGCTCGACGAACTTGGCGAGCCAGATCTTTTCGCGGCCAAGCGTCTGGTGGTTTGTCGGGTTCTCAAATCGCACCGCGACCGCGGCGGCGACGAGCTGGCTGACGACGACGATGAGAGCGCTCCGTCGCGCGCGGCACCGGGCGGCGGCGAAGCTGCGCTGGCCGAGACCATCGAGAGCGGCGTTGCTCCCAATCATCTGATGCTGGTTTACGAGCGCGACAACGTACCCGCGCGGATCCGTAAGGCTGCCGAGAAGTCCAGTGCACTGGTGAATTGCCTGCGGCCCTTCGACAACCAGATTCCCGACTACGCGCTGGCCTTCGCACGTGCGCGCGGCCGCAAACTGGGAGCGGGCAGCGCGGATTTTCTTGCCGCCCGCCACGCCGGCGACCTGGCGGCAATCGCCAACGCGCTCGACAAAGCCGCACTGCTGGCCGAAGACGGCAAAACCATAGAGGAGAGTGCACTCAGCGAGCCCGGGGCACGCAAGATTCCCGACTTGTTTGAGATTGCCGACAGCGTGGCACGTGGATTGGCAAGTCGCGTGCTGGGACAGGTCGATCGAGCGCTGGCCTTCGGCCGCGATCCCATCGAGCTCCTGGCGGTCGAAATAATTCCCGCCCTGCGCCGCATGATGATCGCGGCGACCATGCTGTCACAGCGGCGCGGCGCCGCGGAAATCGCCGCGGCGATTGGCGCATCGCCGAACAGCGGGCTGGTAACGCGCGCAATTGATGGCGCTCGCCGATTTGGCCTGCAACGCCTGAAAAAAAGCTACGCGTGCGCAACAGAGCTGGATGAGTCCTTCAAAAACGGCACCATCAAGGAACGCGAACAAGCGCTCGGGGTACTGCTGCTCGATCTGATGGGCTGAGTCCTCAGCTCAGGAGAGCGCAGCAAGGCGAAAGGGGGCGGGCGGGTCCGGTCCAGCGACCTGACTACTGCGCGCTCTTGCTGCCGGCTTTGTGTAAGCGGGACCTCAGGCGCGCGATTTGACGTCGCGCCGTGTTGCGATGGAGCGTTTTGCCGCTCGCGGCCTTCTGCAAAGCGCGGGTTGCCTCACGCAACTTTTCGGACGCGCCCGCGTCGCCGCTCGCGATTGCCTCGGAAGCGATTTTTACCACGTTACGAACGTGTGACTTGACCGCACGATTGCGATCCTGGCGCTTGAGATTCTGGCGGTGGCGCTTTTGCGCGGACGGGTGAACGGGAATATGCGGCATGACCAAGGCACGCTAACAGCGCACAAAATTCGGGTCAATATGGTCGGCTGGGCCCGCGTGCCCTGCTAAATGCACCACTGAGGGACAACCCTGGCCCCGAGCCCCGGAAAGGGCGCTGCTGGGGTGAGGACCGTACGCCGGCCTGACTGTGAGCTTCAGTCCTGCTGCTCAAACCGTCTTGCTCCAGCTGGAATCGTGACGCCCGGTATTTTGCGCGAGACCCATATATGGATCGCACTGGCGAGGTCGACCGGTTCATCGAGCGATCCCGCTTTCACCGAAACAACCGTGGCGCCCTCGACCTGATGCCACAGCCGCGAGCCGCACGTCGGACAGAAGGCACACTTCATGGAGCGTCCCGCGTCGGTCGCGCGCGACCAGAACCTTGGCGAACCGTGTGTTACGTACAGTCCGCTACTGGGAACCCGCAGCGACAATCCAAACGCCGAGGCAGATTGCTTCTGACATTCCCGGCAGTGGCAGACGTAGAGAGCCACCGGTTCTGCGGCGATCTCGTAGCGTAGCTCGCCGCACTGACATCCCCCCACACGCATCGGAAAACCTCCTCTGCTCAAATGGCAAAAACCGCCAGGCGGACGCGCTCAAGAGTTGCGGCCCGCTTGCTTGGCTTCCTGCCAGAGTCGCTCCAACTCCTGCGGCGAAAGCTGTGCGAGCTTCAATCCGCGACTGCCCGCCAGCCGTTCGACTTCACCGAATCGGGTCACGAACTTGTCGCAGCTGCGGCGCAATGTCTGTTCCGCATCACGGCCCAGGAAGCGGGGCAGATTCGCGATCGCAAGCATCAGATCGCCGACTTCGTCGGCGGCCGCGGCCTGGTCGCCCGCGTCGAGCGCCCGCGTCACCTCGTCCAACTCCTCGTGGATCTTGCTCAGAACCTCGCGCGCATCTTTCCAGTCCATCCCGCGCCGCCGCGCTTTGACGCCCAGCTTCTCGGCCCGCATCAAGGCCGGCAACGCGCGGCCGGTTTTTGCCAGCGAAGATCTTTTCGGCGCTTTTCCTTTTTCCGCGGCCTTCACCTGATCCCAAAGTTCCACCACCTCTTCGAGGGTCGACGCTTTTGTATCGCCATATACGTGAGGATGCCTGCCAACGAGCTTTTTGGCCGCCCCCTCAAGCAGGTCGGGAACCGCGGATCCGGTCGATTCGGATGCGATGGTAGCGGCGAACAGCGCCTGCACCATGAGGTCGCCGAGCTCTTCTGCGACTGCATCCGGGTCCTCCGCCGTTATCGCATCGACAACCTCGTAAGCTTCCTCCAGGAGGTGACGCGCCGCTTCGGGCAGCGTCTGCTGGCGGTCCCACGGGCACCGCTGCCGAAGTTCGGCAACGATCGCGATCAAATGTGCGAACGCGTCGCTTCCGGTACGCCCGCCCGACCGCGTGGCCATCCGCCGCTACGCTCTGGCCATCACGATTGGCGACAGCACTTTGGAATCGAGGAACTCCGACAAGTCTTGAAGGCCGTCGGCGGTTATTTCGTGCCCGCAGTCATATTCGCGATAGACGAGCGGCACCCGTAACTCGCGAAGGATCTCGACCGAACTGCGAGCTCGCGCGATCTCGATCATGTCGTCGGCACGCCCGTGTTGCACCATCGTCGGCAGGCGTTCCAGGGCTTCCCGGTCGGCAATCGCGTCCTTGAGTTCCGGAGAGAACCAGGTCGACAAGGCGACCAATCCTGCGTAACGGGCCGGATTTGCAAGCGCCATCCGATAGGCCATGACGCCGCCCTGGCTGAACCCGAGCATCACCAGCTTGCGGCGATTGACCGGATATCGTTCCACGGCGAGGTCGACAAATTTGGTCGCGGAACTGACCGCAGCTTCGATCGCATCGAGGTCCGGGGGTCCGCCCATTCGAATCGGAAACCACCCGTAGCCACGGGTCGGCCCGATCGGAACTTCCAGCGGACCCTGAGGACAGATGATCATGAAGCGTCCTTCGGCCACGTAGGGCGCGAGTCCGACCAGGTCGAGCGCGTTCGCTCCCCACCCGTGCATTGCGATGATGGTCGGATGGGGACCTTCGCCGGCAGGTTCCCAGACGGTGTGAATCAGCTCCATGCGCAATCTCCCTCGATTGGTACGGTTAAGGCATCATAGTCTCCACCCGCGCAGCGTCGCCAGCCGCGTCCTTCATCACGCGCGCATACTCGGCTATGGTATTGGCGGTGTGAATTTTCGAACTGCAGTCGCAGGCTCCCGGCTCTCGCGCCCGAGCGCATTCTGCGCAGCGCGGAATCCCCGTTTGACGGTGCGTGCCAGTTGCCCGGGGCCCCGAGGTTGGGTCGACCGCGGATCCGAAACTGGACGGTGGTGGTTGACGCGCGTGGGTCGACAAGTTCTTGCCCGGGAAAGTTCTTTTTGACGGTCGACATGGTGTGCGAGCCTTGATGCGGTCGTCGAGCGGGCGCGCCGCGACCCTTGCTAGTCCCACGCGGCATCAGATCGTGTTCGTGGCCGTCGTCGCGCTGCTTGCCATGGGCGCGGCAAGCCCACCTTCTTCCGGTTCCAACGGGATGCTGCTCGGTGTGCTGGCCGGCGCGATCCTGCTGAGTCTGGTGGCGACGGCGTTTGCGCGGCTGGTACTGCCGTACTGGCGCGACCGGGAATCGGGATTCGAATCCGCCCTGGTAACGCTGGCGGCGCTCGCGGCGGTCAAGGTCGCGCTGGTGCCGTTTTTCCCGGGGTTCGGCGCGGACGTTGGCAGCTACCAGGCGTGGGCCCTCCAGATCGCGACGCAGGGACCCGCGCATACTTATCAAACCGGTTACTTTCTCGACTATCCGCCGGGCTATCTCTACGGACTTTGGGTCGCTGGACTGCTTGCGAAGCTAGTCAACGCATCGGGCGAGACGCTGCGTGTAATCGCCGAGAGTCCTGCGATCGTTGCCGACTTCTTTCTTGCGCTGGCCATGTTTGCATTTGTGCGGCGCACCAGCGCAGCCGTGGTGGCCTTTGCCGGCGCGATGATGGTCGCTCTAAACCCGGCCTTTCTTTTCGATACCGTCGTGTGGGGCCAGAGCGACTCGGTGTTGAGCTTCACGATGCTGCTGAGCCTGGTCGCCTTGCTCGATGAACAATACGATCTGTGCTGGGCGCTTGCGGCCATCTCGGTGCTCATCAAGCCCCAGGGCCTGATGCTGGTTCCGGTGCTGGGATGGTGGACGATGCTGGAAACCGAGGTTACCCGCTGGTTGCGCTGCGCGCTGGTCGCCATCGGCGTGTTCATAATCGGCATCGCGCCGTTCCAGCTCGGGCATCCGTGGAATTGGATCATCGACCTGTATACCTCGACCGCTGCCTACTATCACGAGACTTCGGTCAACGCATTCAATCTGATGGCGCTGGTCGGTGGATTGCGCCAGTCCGACAGCGGCACCCTGCTGGGCGTCTCGTACTTCGGGCTCGGGATGAGTTTGCTCGTCCCGCTCTACGGGTTCGTCGCCGGGGTGCTGTGGCGCAAGCGAACCCGCACGACCCTGATATACGCGGCCTTCATCACTATTTTTGGTTTCTTTATGGTCGCGCCGCGCATGCACGAACGCTACCTGTATCCGGCTTTAGTATTTGCGATTCCGCTCGCCCTCGAATCGACCGAGATGCTGGCGCTGTTCGGAATTCTCAGCCTGACCTGTCTGTTCAACCTCGCCTACGTGCTGCACGTGCTCCAGACCGTCGTGTTCCTCGACTCGCGCGACCTTCTGGCGATGGTGGCCTCGGCGATTAACGTGGTCCTGTTGGGGCTGGCGGTCTACTACGGAGTTGCGCGACTGGAAGAGGCCTCACCAGGCAAGTTCAATCTGGCGGATTTCGCCAGGACGCTTTTTCCCGAGCGGCCGGCAGACCCGACCCCCGAGGAACAGGCGGCGCCGCTCCCGTGGAACGCGACTGACAGCGTCGCGGTCCTGTCGTTGCTGGCGGTTGGCGCGCTGACACGTTTCTGGCACCTCGGACACCCGAATGAAATTGTCTTCGATGAAATTCATTTCGTGGCAAACCAGGCGCGTCACTACCTTCACGGAGAGTACTTCCTCGATCCCCACCCCCCGCTCGACAAACTGGTAATTGCCGCCGGCATCTGGCTCTTCGGCGACCACTCGTGGAGCTGGCGCGTTGGCAATGCGCTGCTGGGCACCATCCTGATCGGGGTGACCTATCTGCTCGGGCGACGGATGACACATTCCCGCCTGGCTGCGATGTTCGCGGGTGCGATCGTCCTGCTTGATGGAATGTTCCTGGTGGATTCGCGGATCGGCGTCATCGACATCGCATATCTGACGTTGGCCGCGATTTCCTATCTGCTGTTTTTCAAGTTTGTGCAGACCCCGGACACGGCCGGGCGCCGGCGGGTTTTGCCGTGGCTCGGCTTGTCGCTGGGACTTTGCGTGGCAGGCAAGTTGTACGTCCCGGCGGTTACCTTCCTGCTGGTAGTCGGGTTCATGGTCTGGGTCCTGATGCGCGAGCCGGCGCGGGCGCGCCGCGATCGGCGAGCGATCGGCGCGGTGCTGGTGGTGGGTGCCGTTGCATCGATTGCTTACATCGGGGTGTTCCTGCCGCATTTCCTGCTCGGCTGGTGGTCGGGTATCGAAGACCTGGCCAACTACTACCGGGAGATCGTCTGGTACGAGGGCAGCGTCGCGTCCGCGACCCATCCGTACTCCTCGCCCTGGTGGAGCTGGCCGCTGATGCTGCGGCCGATAGCCTACTGGCAGAATTTTCCGAAGACCGGAAAGGTCTCGACTATTTGGGGTGGCGGAAATCCACTCCTCTGGTGGGGCGGTCTCACCGCGATAACCATAACCGCGGTACGCGCCTGCGAGCGACCCCAGCTCGAACGCTCGTTTCTGGTCATCGGCTACCTTGGCTACATCGTCATCTGGATTTGGATCGGCCGCACCCTGTTTCTCTACCACTACATGGCGTCCGTCTATCTGGCCTACCTCGCACTCGCCTGGATTTTGCAGCAGTGCTGGGCGGGAGCGGCCGAGCCGTGGGAGCATCTTGCGTTGCTGCTGACCATCGCTCCGGTTTTGGTCCTCGGAATAGGGCCGTTGTGGGGCGCGGTTTTGTTCATGGCGATGATGGCCGCGTACTTTTATCTGTTGCGAGGCCCCTATGCCGGACAGTACGTATGCGCGGTCTTCTGCGTGACGGCGGTTATCTTGTTCATTTATTACTTTCCCATTTGGACCGGCATGCCAATCAATCGCGAAGGATATTACGCGCGCATGTGGCTTCAGGGCCCCGGACTCAGAAACTGGATCTGACACGATGACGCGCGAACGCGGGACCCGCGGTGTCTTGATGGCGTGCGCCGCAGCGATCCTTATGATCGCGATGGCGCCTTGTGCGCGCGCCACCGGGGCCAACCTCTTACTTAACGGCGATCTCGCCAAGGGATCTGAGCAACAGCCCGACAATTGGCGCACGGAGGCGTGGGTCAACGAACCTGCCGCCTTCGGGTACACCTGGATTCATCCGCAAAACGAAGTCCCGGGCCAGCTCGAGGTCAACGCGATCAAACCCAACGACGCGCGGTGGATGCAATCGCTCACGTTGGCGCCGGGGTGGTACCACTTCAGCGCGGAAGTGCGGACCGAAAATGTCGGTAGCAAGGAGACCGGCGCGACTATTTCGATAATGGAGGATGGCGCGATGTCACCGGACATCCGGGGGACCACCGGGTGGCAGACCGTTGGCCTCTATCTTCAAGTCGGTGGAAGCGGAGCGGATATTGAAGTGGCGCTGCGAGTCGGCGGATTCGGGAGCCTGAACTCCGGCAGGGCATTTTTCCGCAACGTTCGCGCCGAGAAGATCACGTCGCCGCCGCCCGGAGCGACCCCGGTCTATGATTTAACCGCGATTCGCAAAGCCTCCGAGCCCCAGCCGGTCGGGCACCCCGTCACGCTCTGGGCAACCTTCGTGGTTCTCGCGCTGGTGGCCTACTACGGATGGCGCCTGTTCGGGAGCGAGGAGACCGCCCCGGCGGTCGCCCGGGCCGCACTGCCCAAGGTCAGGGAGAAGCCAAAAGCCCGAGCCCGGCGATGAAACCTGTCTCCGCGCACGAGCGCCGCATCGAGGCCGCCCTCTTTACGGTCCCGTTTCTCAGCTACGCCTACTTCTATCAGGGCTCCGACCAGAGTACTGCGGCGAGGTTCGATTTGATGCGCTCCATCCTGGAGCGTGGCACCCTGTGGATCGACGGCTTCTGCGGATACAACACCGCCGACATCATCAATTTCGGCAGCCACATCTACTCGGTAAAAGCTCCCGGGACGTCGCTGGTCTGTCTGCTGCCTTGGGTCATGATCCGCGCCTTGCTCCTGCCCCTGATGTCGCGCAACGAACCGCTGTACTGGGCCCTGGTCACCTACCTGACCATCGTGTTCACCATCGGCGCGCTGACTGCAGCACTCTGCGTAGTGATGTACCGTTTCGCGCGATCCCTCGGCGCTTCCGAGGGGCGGGCGGCAGCGGTGGCGCTGCTCCTGGCCTTCGGGACGATTGTCTTTCCGTATGCTACCGAGATGACGGGCGAACCGTTTGCCGGTGCATTCGCGTTCATCTGCTTCTACCTGGTGGCGACCAGTGGGAAAGATTCGCCGGCGTCGCGATCATTCTGGGCGGGGCTGCTGGCGGGCTTCGCCGTGCTCAACGACTACCCGGTGTTCCTGGTCGCCGCGCCAATTGGCCTCTACGCGCTCTACCGGCTGCGCCGGGCTCGTCCGATCGCCGCGTTCTCCATTGGCGCCGCCATTCCGGCGCTAATCATGTTCGGGTACAACTGGGGCGCCTTCGGCAGTCCGCTTTTCTTCAGCTACCAGGCATTCAAATTGCCCGGAAATGAGCGGTTTCCGGAGCAGGCGGTCGGATTCGTCGGCCTCACCTATCCGAAGATCAACATCCTCTGGAACGTTCTCTTCGATCCTCAACGCGGGCTGTTCTTTTGCAATCCGGTACTGCTCCTGGTGGTGCCGGCGGGCGGCTATTTCTTCAAGCGTCGCGAGTTCCGGGCCGAATGGATCGTCACGGTCGCTTCCTTCGTGGGGCTGATTTTGTTCAACGCCTCCTATGGTACCTCGATAGTGGCCTGGGGCGGAGGGACCGCCACCGGCCCGCGGCAAATCGTCGCGGCGATCCCATTCATGGTGTTGACCCTGGCGTTTTTGCCGGCTGCGGCCAACTGGCTTATGGCGGCGCTGGGTGTCTTGTCGGCGTTCATCATGTTGGTGGCGACGGCCACCAACCCCCATTTTCCGTATGAGTACGACAATCCGGTACGCGATTTCGCACTGCAACAGTTTATGCGCGGCGATTTCGCTACCAATCGCGACGCCTATTTCGGCGGCGACATGATTGTTGACGATTCGGTGGCCTTCAATCTTGGCAAACTGCTGCACTGGCCCGGCCCCCTGCAACTGATTCCGCTCGGCATCCTGTGGATCATCGGCGCGACCGAGTTGCTGGAATTAACCGGTACTCCGCACTCGAAGGCGACCCGCCGGCTCGGCGCGGCCGCGGTCTCGGTCGCAATTGCGACGATCTTCCTGATGCCGTTCAGCGCCGAGATTGGTTATCCGCTCGGGTTGCAATCAGACTCGGGCTTGCTCGGCAGATACTTCGTTGGGAACGAACCGGGCATCACGGCGCCGCATATCGTGCGCATAGATCGAGAACTTTCCTTTGACAATATCGCGCAGATGGGCGCGCTGCCGTTTCCGTCGGTGGTTATCTGGAGCGGACGCCTGCTCGTTCCGCGCGCGGGCGTTTATCGATTCAGCATCGAGGCAGACGACGCCGGGTGGCTCTCGATCGACGGAACCACGGTCATCAACGATCCGGGCCCGATAAATCGGACCCACGCCGACGGCGAACTTAAGCTTGCCGCTGGCGCTCACCGTATCGAAGTCGGGGAGCGCAACATCGGCGGTGATGCGTCGATTCACGTCTACTGGTGGCCGCCCGGAAAAGGGCGCGAGACAATTCCTTCGTCCAACCTGGTCCCCGACCGCCCCTAGCCTAGCCTGGAATAGAAGCCGGGCTTCTGCTCGCCCGCGGCACGATTTCGGGTGTTCGAAGCCAGCGCTCCCGAATTCCACCCTTCACTCGGTCAGGCTCTTTGGCAGCATCCCCGGTTTGAGCAGGGTTGGACGCCCCGGCGCAAGTGCGGGGGCGCTGGGTGTCGGGGCGGGTGCCCCCGGCTTCCGATAGGCGGGCGGACGAGTCACACGCGCTTGCGCCAGTACCTGCTGAAGCAAATGCGACTCCGCGGCCCCACGCGAGACGCATTCCACGTCCTGGTACGGATGGAGCGGCACCCGCAGCGGCGAATCGTAACTCGCCTGCACTCCGACCCGGGTCGATTCGTTCGAGACCGGCGTTAGCTGAAAATTGTACACCGCCGTCGCGTTTGCCTCGGGCTCGGCCGCGTAGGTCCCCGCAATGCTTTCGATCTTGCCGCAGTCGGCATCCTGCAAGGTAAACCGATGCCCCAGCACCTCGAGGATGCCATGATTCGGATTCTGGGCCTGAATCCGAAAGTCGTTCAGCTTGATAACGTCGGTGACCGCCGTCCAGGTCAGGTCAAAGGGGAGGGGAACCACTGCGGTGGTTTTGCTCTCGGGCGGCTCCTTCGCGATGGGCGGATTGAAGCAGCTGGCGGCGACCGCCGAGAGCAGAGCAAAGGCTATCGTTGTCCTCTTCATGGTCACGAAAATGGGCCACCCATGATACCAGACGGCACCTGCGCCGACTTCAAAACCGGGACCGGTCCCCTCCGCGGCGACGCGCCGCCCCCGCGGGTTCCCCCCGGCCGGGATGTTTGAGATAATGCGCTGGTAATAAAGCCGTCAGCGGCGGCGCCGGTGTTAGGGTCATGTCAGGGCATTCCAAATGGTCGTCGATCAAGCATAAAAAGGCCGCGCGCGATGCCAAGCGCGGCAAGGTATTTACCAAGCTCATCAAGGAAATCACAATCGCCGCGCGGCTGGGCGGAGGCGATATGAATGCCAACCCGCGCTTGCGAACCGCGATCGCGGCGGCCAAGGCGCAGTCGATGCCCAACGACAACATCGATCGCGCGATCAAAAAGGGCACCGGCGAACTCGGGGGCGCATCACTCGACGAGGTAACCTACGAGGGATACGGATCAGGCGGTGTCGCGATAATGCTGGAGGCGCTCACCGACAACCGCAACCGCACGGTCGCCGAGCTGCGCTTCATATTCTCGCGTCACGGCGGCAATCTCGGTGAGGCGAACTGCGTTGGGTGGATGTTCAAGAAGCGCGGCGTGATCACGGTCGAGAAGAACGCCGCCGATGAGGACAAGCTCCTGGAAGTCGCGCTCGATGCGGGCGCCGAGGATGTCCAGAGCGATGGCGACGCGTTCCAGGTGATGACCACGCCCGACAAGTTTTCGTCGGTGCGCGAGGCCGTCGAGAAGACCGGAATCGTCATCGCGCACGCGGAGACCGCGCTGGTACCGGAAAACACGGTGCCGGTTTCCGGGCATGCTGCCGAGCAGGTCCTGAAACTGATCGAAGAATTGGAAGACCACGACGATGTCCAGAGCGTTTCGGCCAACTTTGATATCAGCGACGAGGAGATGGCGCATATCTCCGCCGCGTGATTTCAACCGTCGCGCGGGCGGGGCTGGCGGAGGTGGAAGATGCGGGTGCTCGGGGTCGACCCCGGGAGCGCGGTTACCGGATTCGGGATCGTAGAAGGCGCACCGGGCAATTTCCGCTATGTAGCAGCCGGAACAATTCGCTCCCGTCCGGGCCAACCAATGACCGAACGGCTGCGCACCATTCACGCACGACTGCTCGCCATCGTAGACGAGTTCGCGCCGGGCGCGCTCAGCCTGGAGCGCAACTTCGTCGCGCGCAACGTGCAGAGCGCATTTCGCATCGGAGAGGCTCGGGCGGTCGCCATGCTCGCCGCGGCCGAGCGGGAACTTCCCCTCTACGAATATCCTCCCAACACGGTAAAGCTGGCGGTCGCAGCCTTCGGACACGCCGACAAAGAACAGATCGCTTACATGGTACGGCGGACCCTGGGCCTGGGTTCCGCCCCCGAGCTCGCCAGCGATGCGACCGACGCGCTGGCGCTGGCGGTGTGTCATCTTAGCCGCGCCGGCACCGCGCGCCTGCGTGACGGGGTCGAGCGCCGGTCGCGCGCGGCACGGCGGCACTCATGATTGCCACAATTAAAGGAACACTTGAGGTCCGGGGACCGGCGCGAATCGTGCTGGCGACCGCGGGGGTCGGCTACGAAATCTTCGTTCCCCTGAGCACGTTCTATCGTCTGCCCGGGCTCGGGGACACCGTCGCTCTCGAGATTCGCCAGGTCGTCCGCGAGGATGCCATCACGCTGTACGGATTTTCCACACCAACCGAAAAGCGCGCGTTCGATTTGCTGCTCTCGGTGCAGCACGTGGGGCCCAAACTCGCGCTGGCCATTCTCTCGGTGCTCGAACCCGATGAATTGGTCGGCGCTATCAGGCGCGAGGAGGTCGCGAAGATCGACGCGGTACCAGGGGTTGGACCCAAGGTGGCGGAACGAGTGGTTCGGGAACTGCGCGACAAGGTCGATGGCCTGCGGCTCAGTGACGCGGTGGTCGAGCCTGCCAATGGCGCGCCCCGCACCTCGACGCCTGCGGGTGGATCGCCGACCCCGGCTGACGACGCCATCTCGGCCCTGGTGAATCTCGGAGTCAGGCCGGGAGAGGCCAAGCGGACGGTAGATTCGGTGCTCGAAGCCGCCAAGGATGGAGCGCCGGAGCTGGAAGTCATAGTACGAAGGTCATTGGCGGTGCTGTTTGGTGAAAAGTAAACATCCCGGGGAAGGCTCGGAGCGTCCGCCCCGACTTGCGGCGCCCACCGAAGTCGAAGAGGATCGGCGCTTCGATCAATCGCTGCGCCCGCAGTCGCTCGACGAATTTATCGGACAGGCACGCACCAAGCGCGTGCTCAGCATGTCGATTGCCGCGGCGCGCCAGCGCGGCGAGGTACTCGATCACGTTCTGTTCGCGGGACCTCCGGGACTCGGCAAGACCTCACTCGCTCACATAATCGCGCGTGAGCTTGGGGTCAGCGTACATGTCACTTCAGGTCCCGCGGTGGAACGCGCGGCGGATCTGGCCGCGATCGTGAACAACCTTGAAGAAGGCGACGTCCTGTTTATCGACGAGATCCACCGCCTCCAGCGCCCGGTCGAAGAGCGCTTGTACTCGGCGATGGAAGACTATGAGTTCCATATCGTGGTGGGGGAGGGGATGGGGGCGCGGACCATGAAGCTCGCGGTAAATCCGTTCACCCTGGTCGGCGCCACCACGCGCTCGGGCCTGTTGAGTTCCCCGCTTCGCGATCGCTTCGGACAACACTTTCATCTGGATTTCTATACGCACGAAGAGTTGGGCGAGGTGGTGCGACGATCCGCGCGGCTACTGAAGGTGTCGATCGACGACGATGGCGCGCGAGAACTGGCCGCGCGATCGCGCTCCACGCCGCGGATTGCGAATCGGCTGCTCCGGCGCGTACGCGACTTCGCACAAGTCAATGAAGCACCGACCGTGACAAGGGAAGTCGCACTCGGCGCCCTGGAGTTGCTGGAGATCGATACGGCCGGCTTCGACAAGATGGACCGCGCCATCTTAAGCGCGGTGATCGACAAGTTCGGCGGGGGTCCGGTAGGAGTGGAAACCCTGGCCGCGGCCATCGGCGAAGAGCCCGACACCATCGAGGAGGTCCATGAACCCTTCCTCCTCCAGGAAGGCTTCCTCATGAGAACCCCGCGCGGCCGCGCCGCAACGGACCGCGC
>JAFAHS010000076.1 GCA_019237115.1 Deltaproteobacteria bacterium | reverse complement strand
AGGGTCGTGAAATCAGTGACTATGCTGAGCTTGGCGCGTGAAGCCTTGGAGCACAGCGACAATGACGCCAATGCCGCCCAAGACTATTTATCAGATCGATTGCTCAATGATGGGCAGCTTCGCGAGGCTGTTGTTAAGTCTGCAATCGAATATGAGAGACTCGAAATGATGGAGCCTTCTTAAGGGGGTAGAGGGCGATGGGCTGATCGCGAGCGCAGGGCGATCAGCAGTTCCCGCCCACTAGCTCCCACTCGTCCGATGCCGTGCATTGCGTCGCATAAGGAGGCGTCAAATGACAACTGGAAGATGGAATAGCCGCAACAGGATCACCAAAGAGATTCGCGAGCAAATCCTGTATGCTTATCTAGGCGACCCCATCAAAGGAACCGAACTTGCGATGAGCAACGGACTAACGGCCGCATACGCCTACAAGCTTGCTAATGAGCGCGGATTATTGCCGACTCACGATGAGAAGCTGCTTGGGCGCAGCCATTCAGCGAGATTGGCATCAACATGATTGTCCTCACTCCGGAGACAAAGGCAATGCTTTGAGGCCGTCAGAGCCGAGTGTGGTTCGGGAACGTCCCAACGCTACGCAGGTTGGCGGATCGTGTTTCAGTGTTATCCGCGGCGTGCCAGGAATGAGCGGCGGACCTCCACCGCAACGGATTTTCGCGCATGCTTAGTGGAGCCGTTCACGGGTCGCACAATGCCGTTTCGCGACCTATACTTCCGCATATGGCCCTTCGCGACGAATCCGCCTGTCGCCTGCATGTCGGCTCTCAGGGGTAGACCGGACCCAACACAGATCGGGCAAAACCGTCGCGATTGTCGAGTCGCCCGGAGGAATTTCACCTCCGGGCGCTCCCAGAACCGTGCATGACCCTCTCGAGTCACACGGCTCCCGATGTTCGTCCGTTCCCATGACATAGTGCCCAATGGGCGAAGAGCGTGGGTTTTGCACGGCGCAGCCGATCAAACCAATCTCTGGCACCCTTGGTCTGGTGTCGCAGTCGCTTGAACTTTCGACGCGCCCACCGGATGACATAGGCATCGATCCGCTTCAGGGTCGGACGCAATCGCGTCTTGTAGAAGTGGCTGTAGTAGGTGACCCAGCCGCGGATGCACGGGTTGTACATCTGGACTAGTTCGGTCAGAGATTTGTCGCTGCGGTGATGCAGCGCCCAGCTGCGTATCTCGCGGCTGATGCGCGTCAGCGCTTTCGGACTAGCAGCGGGCTGGAAACTGTGTGCGAAAATGCGCCTGCCCGGCTTCACCCACATGATCTTTCGGGCTCGAAACTGGAAGCCGAGAAAGTCAAAGTGGATGTCGGGAAAATCGCCCTGCCGGTTCACATCCTTGCAGTAGACGACTTTCGTTTTCTGCGGATGTAGCACCAGCTTGCAGGCCGCGAAGCGGTCCGCAATCGCACCCCAGAGTGCCCGCGCCTCCTCGGCGCTCTTGCAGTGACAAATGGCATCGTCCGCGTACCGTTCGAACGGGATATGAGGAAAGGTCCGCACCATCCACATGTCGAACGCATAGTGCAGGAACACGTTCGCCAGGAGCGGGCTGATGACCCCTCCCTGCGGCGTTCCCGCCATGCGCGGCATGATGCTGCCGTCCTCCATCTGCACGGGCGCTTTCAGCCAGCGCTCGATGTAGAGGAGCACCCACGGACAGTCCGTATGATGGCGGACCGCCTTGAGTAAAAGCTCCCAATCGATGCTGTCGAAGAAGCCCTTGATGTCGAGATCGAGCACCCAGTCGTAGCGCCAACAGCGCTGTCGAGCTTGATGCACGGCGTCGACCGCGGATTTGCCGGGCCTATAGCCATAGGAGTCGGCATGAAACACCGGCTCCACGATCGGCTCCAGGTAGCGTCGGGCGACCTCCTGAGCAATGCGATCAGCAACCGTGGGAATACCCAACGGTCGCGTCCCGCCACTCGCTTTTGGAATCTCCACCCGCCGCACCGGCGGAGGAAAGTAGCTCCCTGACGACAGCCGGTTCCAGAGCTTGTAGAGGTTGCCCGAAAGGTTGGCCTCGAACTCCGCAATCGACTGCCCGTCTACACCAGCCGCTCCCTGGTTGGCCTTCACACGTTTAAAGGCTTCCCAGACCTCCCGCTTCGGGATCTTGAACGGCTTTGCCTTGTCCACCGGCTCCTCCCGTTTCCAGTTGGCCGATGGCCAAGGCCGAACAACGCAGCCCCTTCGCTCCAGCCCCATTACAGGGCTTTCCACACCACTACGGGCTGCTCCGCCCCTGTGCTCCGCATCGGTACTCTCGCCCTCGCGGTTGGAGCCGCTTGCGGCTTCTCCCTTCGCGCCGTCGGCGCGACGGAGCACAGGTTCTCACGTTCCATACGAAAGCCTGGTCGAGCTTCGCGCCGCCTACATGCCGGATGTCGCTCGGGCAGTCTCAGGCATCCCCCGAGCTGATCCCGGAGGAAGGGTCACCCTCCGGTTCTGACATCATCTAATCGCCTTTCGACACTTCTGCAGCGGTTCGCTTGCGCTCGCCTCTCTCGACCGTGCCTGCCGGAATCTTGTCCCGGCGTTTCCGCAACGCTCACCACCACGGCTTTTGACCGCAGCAGCTTGCGGTGGCTTGAGATCAGCACCTGATTGCCGACCCCGAAGGGCCCTCCTTCATCTCTCGTACAGTTGCGCATCACCGGTACTCATGGCGATGCTCGTGACACACGACCCGAAGGCGACATTTGCAGGCCCCTTCTAAACCGCAGCCCTCGCACAGTCGTTAAGTTCGTTGCGAACGATGTGAGCGCCTTTACCGGTCGATCGTCAATCTGAACACCGCGAAGATGCTCGGTATCGATATGCCCACTTCCATTTTGTTGCGCGCCGACGAGGTGATCGAGTAGTGATTTTTGCTGCACCTGCTTACGTCGGCTG
>JAFAHS010000385.1 GCA_019237115.1 Deltaproteobacteria bacterium | reverse complement strand
CCCGCATCCGGACCCCGCGACCAACGCGCTTATCGCCAGACAAGCCGCCATCTTTATCTTGCTACGCATTGTTGCCCCGGATTCGCCATCAGGCCGCCGCCGACACCACTTTAGATTTATTGAGCGGCCCGAACGCCTCGACCGCCCGCATGTCGGGCTTCGGTTGCCCATCCGCACGCAGGGGCTGGATGCAGACGTGGGTGGCCCCGGCTTTCAGCTGCGCTTCTATACGATCGCGAATCTGATCCTCGGTGCCCCACGCGACGATTGCATCCACCAGCCGGTCACTGCCGCCGTTCTCAAATTCCTTGTCCGCCCAGCCCAGTGCCTTGAGCGCGTTGGTGTAGTTGGGCAGACGCGGGACGTAGGTCTTCATGTACGCGCGCGCCGCGGTGCGGGCCTTCGCCGCATCGGTTTCCAGGACAATTGCCTGCTCCACGCAGATCATCGCTTTGGGGCCGATTGCGGCACGCGCCTTCGAGGTATGCTCGGGCGGAACGAAGTAGGTGTGGGTGCCGTTGGCCTGCGTCGCACAAAGCTCGAGCATCTTTGGATGGAGTGCGGCAATCACGACCGGCGCCGGTTCCTTGGGTCTGGGTGCCTGATAGAGAGCGCTTTTCATCCTGGGGAGATATTCTTTCATGTAGGTGTAGGGCTTGTCGTAGGAATGTCCGCGCACGTTGCTCACCAGCGGCTTGTGGCTGACGCCGATTCCGAGCAGAAACCGCCCGCCCGAAAGCTCCGCAAGGGTATTGGTCGCTGCCGCCATCGTAACCGGGTCGCGGGCCCAGATATTTGCGATTCCGGTCGCCATTATCAGGCGTTCGGTATTGGCGAGCAGATAACCGCTGTGCGCGAAAGGTTCGCGGCCCAGAGCCTCCGGGATCCAGTGCGTGTGATAGCCGAACTTTTCCAGCTTCTTTGCGAAGTCGACCGATTCAGCCGCCGTCATGCCTTCGAAGAAGAACCAGGTGCCAACTGTGCCAATATCCATGCCGCAACAAGTAACCCGATGGACCATTTTGGTACAAGGGAAAGAGCATGTCGGGATTTTCGCAGATTCGCGCAGATTGAAGCCGCAGGGCCTCAACCGCCAGGAGTCTGACCAGACGGCGGGTCCAGTCGATTTGTGGGCCTTCCCGGGAGCGCGATAGATTAGCGCGCATAAATTGCACGAGAGGAATCGCATCACCATGAAATTAGGCTTGATGTTTGCCAATTCGGGACCCTTCGCAAATCCGCAGCTCATGGCGCACCTGGCGCAGGCGGCCGAGCGTTTTGGATTCGAATCGATCTGGACCGTCGAGCACGTGGTCATTCCGCAGGATTACCAGTCGCCCTACCCGTACTCGCCAAGCGGCAAAATTCCCGGCTCCGAAGAAGTCCCCATACCCGACCCGCTGCTGCCGCTGGCTTACGCGGCTGCAATCACGAAAACGCTAAGGCTCGGCACCGGCGTGATGATCCTCCCGCAGCGCCATCCGCTTTACGTGGCGAAGGAGGTCGCGACCCTCGATGTGCTGTCGAACGGCCGCGTGATTCTCGGAATCGGGAGCGGCTGGCTCAAGGAGGAATTCGATTCGCTCGGGCTCGACTTCCATCAACGCGGCGCGCGCACCGATGAAGCGATCCAGTCACTGCGCGCCTTGTGGAGTCCCGAGGCGGCCTCGTCATTTCACGGCAAGCATTTCAGTTTCGGGCCGGTGAAATGCTTTCCCAAGCCGGTCCAGAAGGACGGTGTTCCGATCGTGATCGGCGGTCATTCGCCGGCCGCGGCCAAACGCGCTGGCCGCTATGGTGACGGTTTCTTTCCGGCGATCGGAGAGCTCGACAAGCTCAAGGAGCTCTTCGCGATGATGTCGGCGGAAGCGAAAAAGGCAGGCCGCGATCCGAAGCAAATCGAATTGTCGTGCACGGGCCGCGCCAAAGTCGACTCGCTGAAGGCGCTTCAGGATATTGGCATCGAGCGCGTGGTCATACCGCCACCGGCGTATGATCCCGAAGGCATCACGCGCGGGCTGGAAAAGATCGCCAACGAAGTCCTGTCCAAAGTCTGAGCAGAAATTCCGCGGTTTTCGCGCAACTGCGATCAGTGTGAAAAAGAAGGCGCAACATCGTCCCGCCCGCCGCCCTCGCGCCAGCCGCCTGGACCAGGCCGAGCGCCGCGCCCAATTGCTGCAATGCGCGATGCGGGTGTTTGCGCGCCGCGGCCTGGGCGCCGCGCGCCACGCGGAAATCGCCAAAGAAGCGGGCGTCTCGGTGCCCGCGGTGTTCTTCTATTTTCCGACACGCGAGGAATTGGTAACCGCGGTGCTCGACGAGGTCGATCAGTTCCTGGTGGAGATGGCCGAACAGCTCCATGCCAGCGAGCGACCGGCTCCCGAGATTTTACTGGCCCATGCGCGGGCGTTCGCCGCATCAGTGGATACGCACCCCGACTATGCGCGGGTGTGGCTTGATTGGAGCACCGCGATTCGCGAGGAGATGTGGCCCCGTTACCTTGACTTCCAGGAGCGCATCGTCGCGGTGCTGGCGCGAACCATCCGCCGCTGGCAGAACGAGCGCGGCGCCGCCAGCGACGTGGATATCGAGGACGACGCACGACTGATGGTCGCGGCGGCGCACATGGTGGCGCAGATGAAATTTACCCGTGTCCCCCCCGAGAAACTCGATCACTTCCTGCGCACGCTGGTAGGCGCGGCGCTGGGCCATCGCATTTGATCGACGGCAGGGCGCGCCGATTTGCCGCGCTTTGCCGAAAATTTCGCCTTCGCCGATTCCTGATCAGCGCGGATCGTTCGGCAGGCGGCGTTCGGTGAAGCCGATGACCATCCCGAAAGCCTGCTCGGGCCCCAATGCGATCGCCGCCGCTCCGTCGGGCTCGGGGCGGAGCTGTTTTGATTTGAGGAACTCCGCGGCTCTTGCAAGGTTGCGAGTCTTGAAAGTCAGTGCGTGAATTCCTTCACCGTTGCGCTCGAGGTCCTGAGCTTCGCGGCCAGTGGCGGAGAGCGGCTGCGCGAGCTCGACGACCGTATCTTCGCCAACCGCGACATAGGCGCTGCGCTTGCGGCCGTCGAGTTCCTCTTCGTGGATCGGCTTCGCTCCGAGCACTTCACAGTAAAAGCGTTTTGCGGTGGGCAGGTCGCCAACCACGACGGAGATATGCGAGGCGCCTTCGATGCCGAGGGGATGGTGCTCGCGCCAGAACTGGTTTGACCACGCGGGCTGCAGCCGCGGGTCGATAGTGTTGGTCCCCACCACGGCGAACTCGAGCTGCCCGTGGGTTTCTTTGGGATGCGTCCACACCGCGAATTTCTCGTTGGGCGGTGTAACTGGGCGGCCCACGACATCCCACATCCTCAGCTTTTGCGCAGCCAGGTGCGTTGAGATTCCCGGCACATCGTCGACGTAGAACGCCATCGAATGGAGGTGCTGCCCGAAACGGTCGTGAAAGCGCTTCACCGACTGGTTGCGCAGATTCGGAACGTTCGCCGGCGACATCGGCTCCATGATTACATCGCCGATGGCCAGGAGCGACGCGTCGCGCCCGGCCGCTTTCGCAAAGCCGTGATAGTAGCGCGTGCAGGCGAAGACTTCGTCATACCAGCGATCGACCGGAGTCAAATCGCTGACCACGTGGGTTAGATGGAACAATTTTCCTATTTTGAACATGGCAGGCACCCCGTCGAACTATCGCGCACCCCGTATAGGCAGATCAATGTCACGCGACGATGCTTTGCCCCGAAACGGCCACTGATGCCACAGGTTTGGACAAACTCGGTTTGGGCATTGTTCGCCGGACGCCTCCTCCCCGGACGCGAGGGTATCGTGACGCTATGCGCTGCGGGTATCGACTGAAAACTGGTCCCTGGTCGACACTGTTGGTCCTGGTTCTCGCCCTGCTTTCTTCTCGGGTTTTCGCTGGCAACTTGACCACGGCCTCAAATGCCGCGGAAACAATCGCTCCATATCGCGCGAGATTGGGACGTTCGCGTCCGCTCATCGCTGTTGCAGGTCAGACCCGAGGCACCGAAACCACCGACTATCTGGTTCCCTACGGAGTGCTTGCGCAGTCGGGGGCGGCTCAAGTAATCGCCCTCGGTACGCAGTCAGGACCGATACAATTGATGCCCGCTCTTAAGATCGAGCCTCAGGCAACGCTGGCCGAGTTCGACGCGCGCTTTCCCGACGGAGCCGACTACGTGATCGTGCCCGCCGTCCACGACCCCGACGACACAACGCTGGTGGGTTGGGTACGTGCGCAAGCCCACAAGGGAGCGGTGATAGTCGGCGTCTGTGATGGGGTTTGGGTGGTCGCGAATGCCGGCCTTTTAGAAGGGCGCCGCGCGACAGGACACTGGTACTCGCTGAACCGCCTCGAGCACAAAT
>JAFAHS010000384.1 GCA_019237115.1 Deltaproteobacteria bacterium | reverse complement strand
TAAACCAACTCAACCGCGGCACCGCGTTGATCGATTCGCTGGAGGAGCGAGAGCGGGTCGCCGAACTCAATCTCGGAGCCGGCAAGCGAGCCAAGAATTCGACAGCCTATGCCTCGGCGCTGACGTACTTTGTTACCGGCCGCGCATTGCTGCCAGAGGAGAGTTGGGAGCAGCGGTACACGCTCACTTTTGCGCTGGAGTTGCAGCGGGCTGAGTGCGAGTTCTTGACCGGCGATTTCGCGGCAGCAGAAGAACGCCTGTCGATGCTGTCGCGTCGCGCACGGGATCTGGCTGACGGTGCCGCCGTCGCACGCCTGCAAACGGAACTCCACACCGCGCTGGATCAGAGCGACCGTGCCGTCGAGGCTGGTCTCGAATACCTCCGGCGTACAGGCGTCGACTGGTCGCCGCACCCGACAGACGACCAGATATCGCAGGAATGCGAGCGGATCTGGCAACAGCTTGGGGATAGACCGATCGAGGCGCTGGTCGACTTGCCCCCGATGACCGACGCGGTCTCGCGGGCAACTCTGGATGTTCTCACGGCGCTCGATGAGCCCGCATATTTCATCGACGAGAATCTGAGGTCCCTCGTGGTCGCTCGAATGGCGAATCTCAGCCTCGAGCATGGCAACAGTGAAGGATCATGCGTCGCCTATGTCCATTTTGGCTGGCTCCTGGCCCCGCGTTTCGGCGACCACGAGGCCGCGTTCCGCTTCGCCAAGCTTGGCCTCGACCTTGTCGAGAAACGCGGACTTGAGCGTTTCAGGGCTCGCGTCTTCCAGTCCTTTGCTTACTTTATCGATCCCTGGTCAAGGCACTTGCGCAGGAGTCTCGAATTGTTGCGACATTCCTTCACTGCCGCGCAGGAGGCTGGCGACCTCAAATTTGCGGTCTATGCCTGCGACCGTTTGGTCACGTTTCTTCTCGCCGCCGGAGATCCGCTTGACGACGTTCAGCAGGAGGCCGAGAAGCGACTCGAGTTCGCACGAAAGGCGAAGTTTGGTTACGTCGTTGACATAATCATCGGACAGCTCAGGTTCATCCGGACTCTCCGGGGCCTGACCCCAAACTTATCCTCCTTCAACGACGCGGAGTTCGATGAAAGCTGCTTTGAGCAGCACCTGGAGGATGATCCCCACCCGGCGCGCATCGCTAGGCGTTGGTATTGGATCCGTAAGCTGCAAGCGTGCATCTACGCGGGCGACTACGCGTTAGCCCTTGAGGCGGCATCGAAGATTGAGTCATCACCGCAGGCAGGGCCGGGACATTTTGAGTCGGCTGAATACCTTTTCTATGACGCGCTTGCCCGGGCAGCGCGGTACGATTCTGCATCGTCCGAAGATCGGCCACACTATCTGGCGGGACTCGCCGCTGATCACAAACAGCTCGCGGTCTGGGCCGAGAATTGCCCCGAGAATTTCGGAGATCGCGCTGCGCTAGTCGGCGCCGAGATCGCCCGCGTCGAAGGCCGGGAGCTGGACGCCCAGCGCCTCTACGAACAGGCCATACGATCGGCGCATGAGAACGGCTTCGCGCAGAACGAGGGCCTTGCGAACGAACTCGCTGCGAAATCTTATCTCGCCCGCGGCTATCAGACTATTGCTCACGCCTATCTCCGGAACGCACGTTACTGCTACCTCCGTTGGGGTGCCCTCGGCAAGGTGCGGCAGCTTGATCGACGCTACCCGGTGATCGCAGAGCAAGCTTCGTTGCCGCCCGCTGTCCGGATCGAGGCGCCCGCGGCGCAGCTGGATTTGGAGATAGTGACCAAGGCGTTAGAGGCAGTGTCTGGCGAGATAGCCCTGGAGAAACTGATCCAGGCGCTCATGATAATCGCAGTCGAGCAGGCCGGGGCCGAGCGAGGCATTCTGGTCCTGCGGCGAGGCGAAGAAAATCGAATCGTGGCGGAAGCTAGGAGTGGCCGCGACAAGGTTGAGGTTCAACCGCGCCAGGCGTTGATCAGACCCTCCGAGCTGCCCGAGTCCCTCCTTCGCTACGTAATCAGAACTCGACACAGTGT
>JAFAHS010000387.1 GCA_019237115.1 Deltaproteobacteria bacterium | reverse complement strand
CGTTTGCGTGCTGAATGGTGGTGGACCTGAGCACGCCGACCTTCCTCCGCTCAAAACTTTTGGTCAGCAATCCGGCTACCAGGCGGGGGTACACGCAGCGGTTCCGACGCTTGCCGCCGCATTTGCCCGCCTTAACGGCGAAGCAGGTCAACACATCGAGGTCTCAGGGCAGGAAGCGATAATCTCGCAGCTCGAGATGACCTTCGAGTACTGGCCGTACATGAAGATGATCGCGACGCGCCTGGGCCAGAAGCCGATCCAACCGGTCGAAACGATGCAGTGTAAGGACGGCTACATCTACTTATGCTGTATCGAGGAGCATCAATGGCGCGGGTTTGTGGAAATCATGGGTAACCCCGAGTGGGCCGGCGAAGAAATTTTCAAGGACCGGTTGACCCGGGCGCTCAACTGGGACGCACTTAAAGTGTTTCTTGAAGAATGGGTGAGCCAGCAGACGGTCCTCGACCTCTATCGCAAGGCCCAGGCAAAGCGGGTCCCCTTCGCGCCGGTGTCGACGATGGGTGATCTGCTCGGCAACGAGCATCTCAAGTCGCGGGGCTTTTTTGTCGAGATCACCCAGCCGGTAGCGGGCACTCACAAGTATCCCGGCGCGCCGCTCAAGTATCATCGTACGCCCTGGCAACTGCGGACGCCCGCTCCCACGCTCGGCCAGCACAATGCGGAAGTGTTCGGTGGCAAGCTGAATCTGTCGCAGTCAAGAATCGACGAACTCAAGCGCAGGGGAACGATCTGATCATGGCCAAGCCGCCACTTTCGGGAATAAAGGTTGCCGATTTTACCTGGGTATGGGCTGGGCCGTATTGCACCCTGCAGCTGGCGCATCTGGGCGCCGACGTCACCCGCATCGAAACCAAGACGCGCCCGTGCGTGACTCGCATGCTGCCGCCGTGGCCGGAGGCTAAATTCGACAGCCTCAACAAGTCCGGCTATTTCAACCAGTACAACCAGGGCAAGAAATCGCTCTCGCTCAATTTCAAACATCCTGAAGCGAAGGAGGTGGCGTGGCGGCTGATCAAGGAAGCCGACGTGGTGGTCAACAACTTCGCCTCGGGAGTGATGGAGAAGATGGGGTTTGGGTACGAGGCCGTTCGCGCGGTCAAACCGGACATCATCATGATCTCGCTGAGCGGGTATGGCGACACGGGCCCCTACCACGAGTACGTCGCGTATGGACCGGCGCAGGTGCCGCTGTCGGGCCTTTCCTCGCTGACCGGGTACAAGGGTTTTCCGCCGATGCACGCCGGTTTCAGCTACGCCGACCCCAATGCAGGCGTACACGGCGCGTTCGCGATACTCGCCGCGCTGTTCCATCGCAAGAAGACCGGCGCGGGACAGTACATCGACATGGCACAGTGGGAATGCGCCATGGACCTGCTGGCGGAAGGAATTCTCGAATACACGATGAACGGACGAGAACCGGAACGTAACGGCAATCGGGATCCGTTCATGGCGCCGCACGGAATCTTCAAATGCCAGGACCTGCCCGAAAAAGTGATGGACATGACGATCGATCGGTGGGTCTCGATCGTTTGCGCCGACGATGCCGAATGGGGGCGGCTGGCGCGCGCGATGGGCAGGCCCGAGCTTGCCGACGATCCGCGCTTCAAGACCCTCGCTGCGCGCAAGGCGAACGAAGACGAGCTCGAAGCCCTCATCACCGGCTGGACGTTGCCGCAGCGTTTTGACGAGGTCGCGCGCAAGCTACAGGCAGCCGGAGTCGCCGCGGCGCCTTGCGCGGACAACAAGTATCTGTGCGACGAAGACCAGCATGTGGCACAACGCAACTACTGGGTGGAATTGAATCATCCCGAGGTCGGGGTGCAACGCCACGCCGGCATTCCGTGGCGGATGAGTGGAACCCCCACCGCGGTGAGGGCAGCGGCGCCGTGCCTGGGCCAGCACACCGATGAGACCCTCGCGCGCCTCGGCTACAGCAAGGAAGAAATAGAGTCGTTGCGTAACATCGGCGCGCTCGAGTAGCGCGCAAGGAGTCGGCGATGCGCACCCTAAAAACCTTGACCGATGGGCTGCTCTTTCCGGAAGGTCCGCGCTGGCGCGAGGGCAAGCTGTTCTTCTCCGACATGCACGATCGTAAGGTGAAAACAGTCGACCTTTCCGGTCGCACCGGCGTGGTGTGCGAAGTGCCGAATCGGCCGTCGGGACTGGGTTGGCTTCCCGACGGGAGGATGCTGGTGGTGTCGATGACCGATCGAAAACTGCTGCGGCTGGAGAACGGCAGCCTCAAGGAGCACGCCGATCTCTCGAGGCTGGCGCCATACGATTGCAACGACATGGTGGTCGATGCAAAAGGGCGGGCTTACGTGGGAAACTTCGGATTTGATTTGCACAAAAGCGAAAAGCCGCGCTCGACCAACCTGCTCATGGCGGCCCCGGACGGACAGGTCCGTGTGGTCGCGGAAAACCTGATGTTCCCCAATGGCACCGTCATCACTCCCGACGGCAAGACCCTGATCGTCGGCGAGTCTTTCGGCGCCCGGCTTTCGGCGTTTGACATCGCGCCGGACGGTTCGCTGAGCAATCAGCGGGAATGGGCCAAGACCACGCCGTTCGTTCCCGACGGAATCTGTCTCGATGCCGAGGGGGCTATCTGGGTCTCCGGGGCCACCGGTTCCACGGTTATCCGGGTGAAAGAAGGCGGTGAGATTACCGAGCAAATCAAGGTAGCAACCGATACCTTCGCCTGCATGCTCGGCGGCCCCGATCGCAAGACCCTGTTCGTGCTCACCGCGGAATCCTCGGATCCGGAGCAATGCCGCAACAAACCCACTGGCCGCATCGAGATCACCGAGGTCGAAGTGCCGGGAGCCGGGCTACCGTAGCCGGATCTGCCCACTGGCGCGAACGGTTGCGGCGTGGCGTAATCTCGGTATGAGCTTCGAAGGAAATGGGCGGCCGTTTCAGGCGCGCCGCGCGAAATTCCTGCAAGCGATCGGTGAAGGGGCCACCGCGGTCCTGCCAAGTGCACCGGTCGCGCTCCGCTCCGGCGATGTCGAGTTCATCTACCGCCAGGACAGCGACTTCTACTATCTGACCGGCTTTGAGGAACCGGAAGCGATCGCCCTGTTCTCGCCCGGTCATCCGGACGGCGACTTCGTGATGTTCGTTCGAGCGCGCGACAAAGAGCGCGAGACCTGGACCGGAAGACGTGCCGGGGTTGAGGGCGCCTTGATCGAATACGGGGCGGTCAAAGCCTACGTGACCGACGAATTCGAGAAGGTACTCCCGCGCTACCTGGAGAAGAGCGAGCGCATCTACTACCCGATTGGGCGCAACGAGAAGTTGGACGAGCGAGTGCTTAAGCTGGTGCAGTGGTCGAGTGCGATGCGCCCGCGAATTGGTTCCGGGCCGTACGCGATCGTCGATCCGCGCGAGTTTCTGCACGAAGCGCGACTGCGCAAGGAACCCGCGGAGCTCGAATTGATGCGACACGCGGCCGCAATCTCGGCCGAGGCACACAGGGCGGCGATGCGCAAGGCGCGCGGTGGGATGAAGGAATGGCAAATCGAAGCGGAGGTTAATTTTGCATTCCGATCCCGCGGCGCTTCGGGTCCCAGCTATCCATCGATCGTCGCGTCGGGTCCGAACGGCGCGATTCTGCATCACATCGAGAATCGCCGCGAGATGCGCGCCGGGGAGTTGCTGCTAATCGACGCCGGCTGCGAATACGATTTCTATGCCTCCGACGTCACGCGCACCTTTCCGGTCGGGGCCAAATTTACCAACTTGCAGCGCGAGCTTTACTCCATCGTCCTGGAGGCACAACGCAAGGGGATCGAACGCGCGCTGCCGGGGGCGCGCTTCGACGACCCGCACGACGCTGCGTTGAGGGTGCTGGTGGATGGGATGCGCGAGGTGGGGTTGGTCAAGGGCAGCGCGGAGGAAGTGATAGAGCAGGGCAGTTACCGCCGCTTCTACATGCATCGCACGAGTCATTGGCTCGGCATGGATGTGCACGACGTCGGGCTCTACCGCGTGAAGGGGGAGTCGCGAACCCTGGAGCCGGGGATGGTGCTGACGGTAGAGCCGGGGCTCTATATCAACGAGGACTGCGAGGAAGCGCCGGACCACCTCCGTGGGATTGGCATTCGGATCGAAGACGACGTGCTGATCACCGAGGGCGGGCAGGAGATCATTACCTCGGCGACACCCAAGCAGATCACCGACGTCGAGGCGCTTACCACGGGGTAGTTCTCCTTCCGTTCTGAAGCCTGCGGGTCATCCATCCCCGCGACCAAGCTCCCTTCGAGATCCTTGGCTTCGATAACACCGAGGGGGGTACTCAGGTCCCATTCGAACCATGCCGCTGCGCGTGTTGATCCCAGGCAGGTCATCCACGCGTTTTTTGGCTCACCACCACCACGAGGAGCAAGTGGAGTTGTCGTTGTCGCACTTGAGGTCGCAGTTGCCGACTTGGTTTTGGCAGTACCACGGGTCGATGTTTCTGACCTGGCACAATTGATAGTTGCGCTGGCACTCGTACTTGCACTTGACGAGCGCCTGCTTGCACTTGCTAGCGCATGCGCAACCGGCGAGCACGGAAAAGAGAACCAGGGCCAGCAGACCCGGGCTA
>JAFAHS010000183.1 GCA_019237115.1 Deltaproteobacteria bacterium | reverse complement strand
GCTTGCAGCGTTCCCTGCTAGATTTCGGCCTGATAGGGGGTGTAGGCGGTGAGAAATTCACCGCGCGAAATCAGCGAATCGATAATCACCGGGCGATAATGCAGGTAGGCGCCCGCCCCGAGAAAAGTTGCGTACTCGAGCCCGTTTTCCTTGGAACGCTGGCGGAACCAGTCGACAATTTCGGACTCCGCCATTTGACGCGGAACGTTCAGGTCCCGGTCAAGATGGTACTCGGCTGGAATGGATGCAAAAAGATCGTCGATGGAACGCGCGCCAATCGCCTTCAAGATGGCTTCGCGATCTGCAGGGGATTTGGGTAAGTAACGCATAGGAAGCCTATATAGATGCTGCGCGCCGCATGAACGATTGCGATCGAAATTCGCAAAGCCGTTCGTGATCAACCATTAGCTAACGCCGTCAGCCAAATTAGTGGCCGCTCTCTTCGCTCACGAACTTCTCGTAATCGGCAGCCGACAACAGGCTGTCGATTTCGCCGGGATCCTTCAACGTCAGTTTGATCAGCCATGTGGCGTTGGCGTCTTTGTTGATCTTCTCGGGCGACGTGGCCAGGTCGCTATTGACCTCCGTTACAGTACCAGTGGCAGGTGCGTACAAGTCGGAAACTGCCTTGACCGATTCCACCGTACCGAAACTCTTACCCGCTGCAATCTCCGACCCCGTCTTCGGCAAGTCGACGAAGACGATATCGCCCAGTGATTCCTGCGCGTAGTGGGTGATGCCGATAATGGCGCTGGATCCATCAAGTTTGATCCACTCGTGCTCTTTCGTGTACTTCAAATCGGTAGGGTAGGACATCGGCTATTCGCTCCTGGCTGATGGCTCTTAGCAAGAACTTGGAGTTACGCCGCAGCCCAAAAACAACATCGGGCCGACCCGGGTATTTTAAGCGCAGCTGGTTCGCCCCTTAGCCCGTCGCTCGCAGCTCAGAGCTGGCAGCTTGTTTCGGCCGCTTATAGAACGGCGTTGGCACGACCTGCGCCTTGACGCCTTGTCCGCGGATTTCGACCTTCACCACCGAACCAATCTTCGCGAATCTCGGCGGCACATATGCCAGCGCGATGTTCTTCTTCAGAAACGGCGCTGGTGATCCGCTGGTGATGTAGCCGATCTCCGCGCCCGATTCATCCAGCACTTTATATCCGTCGCGTGCAATGCCCCGCTCGATCATCTCCAGGCCGACCAGTGTCCTTTTCGGTCCTTCGGTCTTAGCCTTGGCTAGGGCCTCACGCCCAATAAATTCCGGCTTTTCCATCTTGCAGAAGCGATCCAGCCCTGCTTCCCAGACGTTGATGGAGTCGGAGATTTCGTGTTCGTACAGAGCGAGCTTCGCTTCCAGGCGTAAGGTATTTCGAGCGCCGAGTCCGCAAGGAAGTGCGGCGAATTCGCTCCCAGCTTCGAGAACCTCGTTCCACACGCCCGTGCTCGTGGTTTCGTCGGCGGGGATGTAAATCTCGAACCCGTCTTCTCCGGTGTAACCGGTGCGCGCAATCAGAATATCCTTCAACCCGCAGACGGTCCCGCGCGTGACCCAGTAGAACTTTACGGCGGAAAGATCTGCGTCCGTCAGCTTCTGCAGCAGGTTAACGCCCTTCGGCCCCTGGATCGCGATCTGAGTGAATTCGTCCGAGAGATGTTCAATCTTGCACTCGAACTTGCAAGTGTTGTCGCGCACCCAGTTGAAATCTTTCTCCCGCGTGCCAGCGTTGATCACCAGCAGATATTCCGCTTCACCTAGCCGGTGAACGATCACGTCATCGACAAACGTCCCTTGCGGATACAGGAGCGCCGAATACTGCGCCTGCCCCACCGCCAGCCGCGACGCATCGTTCATCGAAATATGCTGTACGGCGGCAAGCGCCTCTGGCCCGGAAAGCCGGATATCGCCCATGTGGCTGACATCGAAGATGCCGACGCCAGTGCGGACAGCATTGTGTTCGGCCACGATCCCGCCCGACGAAGGGTATTCGACCGGCATCTCCCACCCGTTGAATTCGACCATCCTGGCGCCCATCCGGCGATGGATGGCGTTCAACACCGTTTTGCGTAAGGTGGGCGTGGTCGCCTCAGCGGCAGGCAAGTCGAATCCTCGTTCGGATGCGCAGTGGCTGGCTGCGAAGTCGTGGAAGTGACTACCCTATCATGCGGTTTTTTGTGGGGTCAAACCCAAGGGCAGGCTCCCAAAGCCTATCAGCTGAATCCAGTTACCAATGGCACGTTTGCCACGAACGGGCGCAGGGCTAGAGTTTTCTACATGGCGACAAAGACGAAAGCCCGCTGCAGCCAGTGCGAGCAAATCGAAGAGCGTTGCGAATGCGAGAAGTTCTGCGTTTTCTGCCAGGGACAACTCGACGTCCGCTTGTGGATCGACGGCCTCTATTACTGCGGCGCCTGCCGCGAGGCCTGCGACTACAAGGTAGCAGAGTAGCGCAGCACAGTCTCTTGCTTCCCGCACGACTCTCGCGGAAATGCTGGGCGCAAGCTTCGCTTCGGCCCCAGGCAGCCGATTTCTTTGCAGCAGTCCTAGCGCACCGGCTTCAGCAACACGCTGCTGCCTGCGACTCGCTTTGGCGCATCGGGTGTAGGTCCGAGGGCCGCGGCCGCGGCGGCCGCGAGCGGCTTGGCCGGTTCCGTGTTTTCGACTGCCGGCTTGGCGGGTACGGGCTCGTG
>JAFAHS010000091.1 GCA_019237115.1 Deltaproteobacteria bacterium | reverse complement strand
GTGTGCTCTACGATTTAAATGAAAAATCGGTTTCTAAACGCCTTGCAATCCGATTTAACTGAAAACGACAGCAGCCCTCGAGCAGTGCAGGGCTGTACTTCGGAAAGCCAGTTATGCAATACTCGAGCGCACACCAAATGGCTCGGCGGGCTTCGCAAAACCAGCACGCGGCGCCACTTGCCGCGAACCTCGGCCTGGCGCGTCCTCCAGACATCTATCTCGCGTTCTCGCTGTTTCAGGCTGGAATCGCGCTCGGGGTCAACGACGCCTGGATCTTGGTCACGCTGCTTCCGGCGATTTCCGTGATGTCGTTCATCGTCATACCGCGCGAGGAGCGCTATCTCGAAGCGCGCTTCGGTGAGGAATACGCGAGGTACAAGGCAAGCGTCCGGCGCTGGTTGTAGGCTTATAAGCGGCACTAAAACTAAGCGCGCCATTGTGTTCTCAGATGCGCCTCGTTAAATGCCAACGATACGCTACTGGCCTTTCCAGCCATTCGTTTATTCGTTTAATATTCCGAGGTCCACTCCAACAGATGCCAGTACAGAGCCGCTTCGCACAACGAGACTCGGAATATCGGGAAATAGAGTACACCTAGTTGTCATGCTTCCATTCTTCGTTCTCGTGATTTCCACGTTGGTGCTGAGGGCCCTCGGTGCTGCCGGACTGCATCTGCTGGACAGTTGGGCCTTGTGCGTGCGCGGCGGCCTCGCATTGATGTTCCTGTTCACCGCATCGGCTCACTGGGGAAAGCGCAGGCGCGACCTCATCGCGATGGTGCCGCGCGTGTTTCCCCGCGCCGATCTGATGGTGAGCTTAACGGGCGTGCTTGAAATACTCGGCGCCGTGGCCGCTACGGCCGCGGCGTCGTGCCTGGCGGTGCTGTTGATCGCGCTCTTCCCCGCAAATGTACGCGCGGCTCGTGAAAACCTGACGATTGGTGGCAGGCCGGCTACGCCCGTCGCCGCTCAGGGCACTGCTGCAGTTAGTGTTCATCAGCGCGTTGATTGTTGCTGGATGATCGATTGAGTGGAGTGACAGACTCAAGTATAAGTAATCGATTTTGCTGATTGCTTTCCGAAAAGTGCGGCCAGGAGCGGCTTTGGGAGGAAAGGATGCGTTCGATCTTCACTGCAAATAGAACCGGCCTTGTGACCGGAGCCTCGGCCGGCATCGGGCTGGAAATGGCGAGGTCTTTAGCGTCCAAACTCGACTCGCTAATCCTGGTTGCCCGTCGGGTGGAGCGCCTGGAGCAATTGGCGAAAGAGCTTCACGCTCGCTATCCGGCTCTCAATGTTGTCTGCGAAGCCGCGGATCTCTCTGATCCTGAAGCGGTTGAGCGCCTTCTGCGGCAGTTGAAATCGCGCGGTACAGATGTCGATGTGTTGGTCAATAATGCCGGTTTGGGTGAGTCCGAGTTGTTCGAAAGATCGCCGTGGTACAGAGTCCGCCAGATCGTCGAGGTCAACGTTATCGCGATGCTCCGGCTTACGCACGATGTTCTGCCTGGGATGGTCGCCAGGGGGCACGGTGCGATACTGAACATAGGGTCGGGGGCGGGATATGCCGCGATGCCCAATGCGGCCGTGTATACCGCATCGAAGCACTTCGTGCGGGCGTTTACCGAGTCCCTTCGTGCTCAACTTGCCGGCACGGGCGTCACCGTGTCGGAGGCGGCGCCAGGGCCTGTCGAGTCGGAGTTTGATCGGGTAGCCGGCATCGAAGGCGGCGCGACTCCAGCGCAGCGCATTTTCCGAATCACGGCCCAAGAATGCGCCGCCGACATCGTTCAGGAATTCGAGAAAGGCACGCCGGTGATTTTTCCGGGGCGGAACTATCGCTGGATGATGAAGGTGCAACCCCTCATGCCGCGCCGGCTGTTTGCAGCGCAGGTCGCGCAAGCGGCCCGCAAACTTCGTCAAAAATTGGCGAGGGGATAACTCAGGCGAATTCTCTTGCGAGTCATAATGACGTCTGAAACGCGGCTATCGCTCATTGGAAAGCTATCCAAATCTGTGTCATTAGAGCTCTCTACGACCCCGAGCTAAGCAGATTACCAAATTCCGAGTGCTTCTCGATATAGCTCGCCACGAACTCGCATTTGGGGATGACCTGCAAGCCCTGTTCACGCGCGTACGTTAGGCCGGCTTTTGCAAGCGCACTTCCGACACCGCGGCCGGCGAGTTTCTGCGGAACTTCGGTATGGATGAATGTGATGCATTTTCCGTCCTGCTTGTAATTCAACACTGCAACCTGACCGTCCACTGTCGTCTCGAAGCGGTGCCTGTACGGGTTGTTTGTGACGAGGTCATTCATGATCAATGTGTTGGAGAAACCAGTCGCTTGCTAGTTGGGCAACTCGATCCAGCGCTCCGGCTTCTTCAAAAAGATGTGTCGCGCCCTGAATAATTTCCAATTTCACTTCACAGCGCATCTTTCGCTTAGCCTGTTGATTGAGCTCAATTACTATCTCATCACGACCGCCCACAATC
>JAFAHS010000564.1 GCA_019237115.1 Deltaproteobacteria bacterium | reverse complement strand
GAAGCGGTTCCAGGTGTCGCGCGGCAGAGTCGACTCGCCGACCATCTGCCGTTCGCGGTGTATCGAATCTGCCGCCCAGATCCAGCGCGCGTTCCAGACGATCGGCCATTGCGATGCCATCGCGCCGCAACCCTAATACGGTCGTGCCGACTTCCCGATAATTTCGCGTGCGACCAGCAGCTTCATGATCTGCGCGGTACCATCGCCGATCTCGAGCCCGATCACGTCGCGCATGCGCTGCTGATGCGGCAGATCGAGGCTGAAGCCCAGGTGACCGTGGAGCAGGAGGCAATCATGCAACACTCGCGCGCAGAGCTCGGGAGCGAGCCATTTCGCGCCGGCGGAGATCCATCCGTGCGGCTCACCACGGTCGCGAAGCCAGAGCGCCTCGTAACACAGGTGGCGCGCCGCGCGCAGTTCCACCGCCGCCTCGGCGAGCGGAAAGGACACGCCCTCGAAGCGCGCGAGCGATCCGCCAAAGGCCTGCCGCTCCGCGACATAGGCGCAGGTTTCTTCCACGCTTTGCTCGGCCGCACCGACACACATGAGGCCGATGAGGGCGCGCGAGAAATCAAAGCCCTGCATCACCTGCACGAAGCCGGCGCCTTCGGCGCCAATCCGCGCATCGGCGGGAACCCGCACCGAATCGAAAAACAGCGAGCCGCGCCCGATCGCGCGTGAGCCCAGGTCCTTAAAGCGCGTGCGGCTCACTCCCGCCGAGTTAAGGTCGACGTAAAAAGCGCTCACACCATGCGCGCCCTGTTGTACCGAGCCGGTGCGCGCCATGACCAGGGCGGTCGCGGCCGAGGACGAAAACGAAATCGAGGTCTTCTCGCCGTCGATCACGTAATGGTCGCCTTCGCGGCGCGCCTGGAGCTTCACATGCGCGGCGTCAGAGCCGCCCGCCGGCTCGGTTACCGCGAGCGCGCAAAGGACCTCTCCCCGACAAATCGGGGGCAGGTACGCGGCCTTTTGCCGCTGGTCACCGTTGCGGGCAACGATCGCGCCGACCAGCGCGGCGAGCAGGAGAACGTACGCCGCGTTGAAGTCGCCGCGCGCGATCTCTTCGTGCGCGATTCCCAACGAGACGTAGTCGAGTCCCGCGCCGCCGTAGCGGGCGTCGACCATCGAAGCCAGCACGCCCAGCTCGCCGAGCTGGCGCACCAGCGCGGGCGGTAGATCCTCATCCCGATCGCGCCCCAGATAGGCGGGGAGCAGTTCGCGAGTCGCGAATTCGCGCAAGGTCGATTGCAGGAGTTGTTGCTCGGGAGAGAGCGCAAAGTCCACGCCAACCCCTCAGAAAGTAACGACGCTGCGGATGGATTTCCCGGCATGCATGAGGTCGAAGGCCTCGTTGATGCGATCGAGCGGCAGGGTGTGCGTGATCAGATCGTCGATGTTGATGCGCCGCTCCATGTACCAATCGACGATTCTGGGAACGTCGCGCCGTCCACGCGCGCCGCCGAACGCGGTGCCTTTCCAGGTGCGGCCGGTGACCAACTGGAATGGACGCGTGGCGATCTCCTCTCCGGCCCCGGCCACCCCGATGATCACGCTGGTACCCCATCCGCGCTGACAGCACTCCAGCGCCTGCCGCATGAGCTTGGGGTTGCCCACGCATTCGAACGAGAAATCCGCGCCACCGCGGGTCAAATCGACCAGGTGCGCAATCAGGTCTCCTTTGAGCTCGGCCGGATTCACGAAATGCGTGGCTCCGAACTTGCGCGCGACCGGTTCGCGCGCCGGGTTCACATCGAGCGCGACGATCATTGCGGCACCCGCCAGGCGGGCGCCCTGAATGACGTTGAGCCCGATTCCGCCGATCCCGAATACCACCACCCGGTCCCCGGGCTGGACTTTGGCGGTGTTGATGACTGCGCCGAGCCCGGTCGTCACGCCGCATCCGATGTAGCAGATCTTGTCGAAGGGGGCGTCCTCGCGGACCTTGGCCAGCGCTATTTCGGGCACCACCGTGTAGTTGGCGAACGTCGAAGTGCCCATGTAGTGATGAATCATCCGGCCCGCCTGCGCGAAGCGACTGGTCCCGTCCGGCATGAGACCCTTGCCCTGGGTCTCGCGAATCGCGGTGCACAGATTAGTTTTGCCCGACAGGCACGCCGGGCAGTTGCGGCACTCCGGAATATACAAGGGGATAACGTGGTCGCCTGGCTTGAGGGTGGTCACACCCGGGCCGGTTTCGACCACCACTCCCGCACCTTCGTGGCCGAGGATGGCGGGAAACAGCCCTTCGGGATCTTTACCCGAGAGCGTAAATGCATCGGTGTGACAGACCCCGGTCGCCTTTATCTCAACCAGCACCTCGCCTGCCCGGGGCCCATCGAGGTCGACGGTGGTGATTTCCAGCGGGACGCCCGCCTTAGTCGCTACAGCAGCTCTGACTTTCACCGCTGCTCTCCGTTCGCAGGCGCCAGCATGACCAAGCCGTCCCTGATCGCCGGGCGGTTTTGATGGTTGAGCACCTCGAAGAAAATCCGATCGCCGTCGGGCGCCCCTTCCCGGGCACAGATGCGCAGCACTAGCCGCGACGGCATCATCACCATCGCGCCGAACCTGCCCGCGATTCTGCTTACGCGCAGGGGGTCCCCGCGCGCCTCGGTGGCGACGACCTTCGAAACCGCGAGCGCGAGCGTCGCCGTTCCATGAAGGATAATCGTGGGGAGGCCCGCCTGCTGCGCCACCGCGGCATCGGTATGGATCGGATTAAAAATTCGTGCGCACTCGGTGTAGACATGCGCCAGGTTCGCGCCGACCGGGATCGGGATTTCTGAAAGCGGCTCGCGGCTCCCCTCTCGCCGCACCTCCGGCGCCGGCACGCCCTCGGCCATCTGGTCCGGCCCGGCAACCGCAACCTCCCGGTAGATCGTTCCGTACCACGACGTGTACAGGGGCGCTCCTGCCGCGTCGACGGTTTCCAGGCGAGTCAGCTGATAGGCGCCAGGTTTGCGGCGCTCGATTGCGGCCACCGTCGCACGCGTCCGCACGCGCGCGGGCGGACGAATCCGACGATGGACAATCAGGTCGTGCGACGCGTGCACGCCGCGGCGTGCTTCGTCCGGGGTAAGCCCCGATCGATCGAACGTGGCGCGCATCGCAAGCATGACCGGCCATTCGAAACAGACCGGAAACAACGGATGCGCAACAATTCCCGCGGGCGAAGCAGTGTCCATGTAACACGGCTGCAAGTCGCCCAGTGCGGCCGCATAGGCCATCGTCCAGCGCGTATCGATTTCACCGGCGAGCGACGCGCCGCTCGTACCGACCAGCGAGGAATTCAGCGCCATGGTCCTGTTCTACTTGCGCTCCCGCGCGGTTGTCCAACCAAGTTTGCCCAGCACCTGGCTACGCCACGCGACCGGAACATATCATGCTCTGATCGCCACCAAACCGAGACTCTCTCTTCCGTCCGAAAATAACTAATTCGCGGTCGTAAATTCGCCCAGGTCCCGGTTCATGAAAATCTCATCGGTTACCTGGTGGGGGGCGCCAACCACGAACTTCACCGGATGGTCGCCCTTCAGCTCCAACTGGTAGTCGTACCGGGTGAAATGGTCGATCGCGAACGGCAGTCCGTTGCACAGCAGCGGACTCGGACCATCGCAGACATGAAAATGAAGATGCGGCTCGGTCGAATTTCCGGAATTACCGAGCCTGGCGACACGCTCACCGGCACTCACGGAGTCGCCAACTTTCACCGCGATGGTGCCCGGAGTCAGATGCGCATAGAACGCGTAGCGGTCTCCGCCGATGTCTTCCATCACGTAGTTTCCACCGATCGTCTCCAGGGTGATCGGCACTGCTATCTTCGCGGCGTTGGGAACGTTCTCCGGGATTCCGTCTTTCACGCCCACGACCTTCCCGTCCGCCACTGCGAGGACCTCCGCACCGTAACAATGATAGCTTCGATTATCCGATTGGTTTCCGGTGAAGCTGTTGCCATCTGCACCGAGCTGAACCCAGTCGACGGCAAACCGCTCCGGCAACCCGAGGTGGTTTGCGAGCGCGACCACCACGCGCCGGTGGACCGAGTCGTTAGCCGGACCATTGGGTGTCCACCAGTTCTTGCCGCGCAGCGGGGCCCTGATGACGACCGGCTTGGTAGGCGAAACGCTCATATCGACGACCACCTTCTGCCGGGTCTGCGGTTTTCCTTGCGCCTCCACCGTAAGCTCGTTGGTCCACTTCTCCAGATTCCAGTCGTCGCGCAGCTGAAAAATGACGCCCGCTTCACTGGGTTTGAGCACCGGCGGTTGCGGCTTCAGCGGATTGGCTCCGATGAGCGGAAAAGAGGGATTTAAGCTGCTCGAAATTGATGGGGTTGGGCTGAGCGGACGAAACCCGCGTCTCCTTCGATCTCGCGTTGGCTCCGGCGATGGATAACGCGTCGATTTGAATAGTCTGGTCGGTAAAGTTCGCCAGGAGAAATTCATAGGCTACATGGGTCTTGCCGTCGCCGCTGAACACCTCTGGCGTGCCGGGGCTTGGCAGCATCAGGAGCTTGAATGGCAAGGTTGACTGCGCCGCGACTCCCGACGGCAGCACAATAGCCAACCCGACCACGGCAAGAAGCGAGCGCCTCCACCTAGGCATGCGCCTTCACAAATTCGATCACCGCCTGATTGAATTCGCGCGGGTACTCGGTGAAGAACTGGTGCGCTCCCGGCAGTTCTTTCACAGTCGCGCCGGAAATCTTCCCGCCGATGAGCCGCGAATTGGCTGGCGGCACGAGGATATCATCGGTACCGGTCAGAACCAGTGTCGGCACGCGAATCGAGTTCAGGCGCGCACTCGCGTCAAAACCCATCACCGCCTGGAGCTGGCGCCGGTACGCAAACGGCGGAATCAGGTATTGCGCGCGGACCTTCTCGTGGCGCTCGATGATCTCGCGTCGATTTGCGATCGCGTTTTCGGTGAAGCCCGAACGAATCTGCAGCTTGCGCTGCTCGGGGTTGGCATTCTCGGCTGCGACCAGCGCCTCGATTACCGGAGGGGCCGC